>CBINGV010000023.1:0-19411 GCA_966250255.1 uncultured Flavobacteriales bacterium
GATTAGTGTATTAAAGTTATTGGTATCAGTTTTCAATGCATCTTGCCCAATTGCAAGTGACCAAATTCGTTTATAGAAGTTATGTGGTTCATCACTTTGAATCTTGACTTTTTGATCCCTTTTATTTAAAATATAAGTATAAAATTTTAGAGCTAATAGTTGATATTCCGGTTTCATATAATCATCAGGCAAAAAACTCAAATCATCATTCACAATGATACATTCGTGTAAAAAACCTAAAACGTGATGTTGGGCGAACATAACTCCATCGGGGTTTTTGCTCTTATATATAGAATATCGTCTTAATATTTCTTTTCTGATCTCTTGTGGTTGGTCTGTCAACCAAACTTGCAAAATCATTAAATCTTGCTTTGAATCTGCTTTATTCAGAAACAATTGTACATTTACAAAACATGATATCCGAACAATTGTTTCTATTGGAACTGTTGGAATCAATTTTTCAATTGATAATGGGGCATCATCAAATAATTCTTTAAATTCTGGAGTAATCAAAAACCTCATACGCTAAAATTAAAATCTAAAAATTCGATTTATTCAGAGCCATAAATTTATATCATTTTATGAACAAATCTATTATGACTCATAATTAACATTATGTTAAATAGCATTTCATCACATTCCAAAAATCCCTATCTTTATCGACAAATCATCCCGGATGAAACCGATCACTTTTCTCTGTGTGCTCTTCTCCTCTTTTGTTGCTTTTTCGCAGCAAAACGATTCCATCCGGCTTGAGCTGGTCCGGATCCAGGGCAGCAAATATTTCCAGCCGGTGCATTACGCCAACGGTTTTTACAGGAAGCCGCAATTCAGTCAACCCAAAAAAAATCCGGGTTATTTCAAGAGCTGTATCCTCGTGCAGCCTGTCAATTTATTCAACCAGGATACGACACTCCGGATCACGGCCTTAAATTCGCGTTTCGTACACGACAAATTTTACGAAATACATACGGATTCGGGCATTGTCGCATACCTCGGACTGCTGAACAACAGCTATATGTTTTACACGCGGGGTTATTACGCCCTGAGTCAAAAGGCCAAAGACAGCCTGCGCCAGGCCTTTCATTTCAACTGGGGTTCGGACACAAAAATCAGGCAGGTTTATTCCGGCCAATACCGGGAATATCTTCCGCATAAAAGCGAAGTTTTGTACATAGACTCGCTACATTATGTTAAACAGGAATCCGAAGGCCGAAAACACCGCAATTCGCTACAGCCCTTTGTAGACAGTGTTTTACAGCCTTTTTACCTGTCGCGTTACGAGGTCACGAACCTGCAATACCGGAAATTTGTGAACTGGGTGCGCGATTCGCTGGCGCTCCGGCTTTTGTACGATTCCCTGCCGGAAAAACAAGCGCTTCGCCTCCTCCGTGTACCTAAAAAAGAACACCCGGATCCCGCAAAGAAAGCCCAAAACCTGGCCCGTTACGGTTTCAATTTTGAGCTAAAGCCTTTTGAAATGCAATTCGAAGACAGCCTGGTCGCTTCTTACCTCTCCCCTTTTTATTACCCGCAGCCGGAACGTTATTACAAACGCCGGGAAATCGACTCGCGTAAACTGGTTTACCGGCAGGCTTCCGGTGCGGAAATTGCCATTTACCCGGATACCCTGACGATCAATCAAGTTTTCTCCGACAGTCTCTTTTCGGCCAATCCCATGACGGGGATGTATTTCTGGCACGCGGGTTATGACAATTATCCTGTTTCGGGCATCACTCCGAAGCAAGCGATGGCTTACTGCTCCTGGCTTGAAAGACAACTTGCGGAAAAGGAGCCGCTTACCGGGTATCGCTACCGCGTTGATCTGCCGCAGCTTTACCAGTATGAAATGGCCTTGAAAAGCTGTGTCCCGGGCTATTTGCGGGACGAGATCAGCTGCTCCCCTCCTGCCCCGTTCATCTATAAGCGCCCGGATGAAGAAATCGTGATGAACATCAGCGCCGTCAATGCCCGGGCAGAAACCCATTTTCACGATAAAAATCACCCTTATTATTTCAAATTCAAACGCTGGGAAGCCGCTCATACTACAAGCCCGGTACAAAACCTGTTGAAAGGCGCTTCTGAATTATGCCGCACAAGCGAAGGACAATTCGTAATCCTGGGCGGGGATGCCTCGACTGTGGTGCTTTGCCCGGACGAGCTGCCTTATAACAGCTTGTTTTACAGCCGTCCTGTCGCAGCGGACGAAGCCCTGCCTTTGAGCAGTTTCCGGCCGCTGATCTACCTGCTTCCGGTCAAATAAAGTTTCCGGATACAAAGGTTCCCACGGATCACGCAGAGGCCGCTGATTATTTTTGAAACCACATAGGACACATAGAGCATATAGTTTTTTGAAACGCAGAGTAAACTAAGGTTGCGCGAAGTGACGCAAAGTTAAGGAAGCGGAGCGTGCGAGATTATAAACCACATAGTAAACATAGGGCACATAGTTTATATCGAAACGCCTCTATGTTTTCTATGTGCTCTATGTGGTTCCAGTTTGACTTAATGTCTGCTGCGTTTTTCCGCGCCCTTAGCGGGAAAATAAACCCTGTACTTTTTCAACACATCCCCGTGTACTGAAATTTTGTCAGTCGATCCGGAAAGGAATAATAATTGCTATTTTTGTGCATATGAGCGAAATCATCCGTTTATTGCCCGATCACATTGCCAACCAGATTGCTGCCGGTGAGGTGATCCAGCGCCCGGCTTCCGTTGTGAAAGAATTGGTGGAAAACGCCATTGATGCCGGTGCGCAGCGGATTGATATCCACATCAAGGATGCCGGGAAAACCCTCATCCAGGTCATTGACAACGGCTGCGGCATGTCGGAAATCGACGCGCGCATGGCCTTTGAGCGCCACGCCACGAGCAAGCTGTCGTCCGCCGAAGATTTATTTAAGCTTAAAACAAAAGGCTTTCGCGGGGAAGCTTTGGCTTCGATCGCTGCCATTGCCCATGTGACTTTAACTACCCGGCAGGAAGGCCGGGATTGGGGCAGCTCGCTGACCATTGAAGGCTCGCAGATCATCGATCAGCACCCGGAAACCTGTAAAACGGGCTCTTCCTTTGCGGTCAAAAACTTGTTTTTCAATGTGCCTGCGCGCCGCAATTTCCTCAAGTCGGACGCGGTTGAATTCGGCCACATCGAAGACGAATTCCTGCGCATTGCACTCGCGCACCCCGATCTGAAGTTCAGCCTGGTACACAACGACCAGGTGGTTTACCAGGTGGACGAAAGCAACCTGCGCAAACGCATCGTAGACCTTTTCGGGCGAAGCTACAACGACCGCATCGTGCCGTTGAGCGAGCAAACGGATATCGTGCAGATCGAGGGTTTTATCGGGAAGCCGGAATTTGCCAAAAAGTCACGCGGCGAGCAGTATTTTTTCGTAAACGACCGTTTTTTCCGCGATTCGTATTTCAACCATGCGCTGACACAGGCTTATGATAACCTGCTTGCATCGCGTACCTTTCCTTCGTATTTTATTTTCCTGCAGGTGGACCCGGCGGTGATTGACGTGAACGTTCACCCGACGAAAACGGAAATCAAATTCGAAAATGACCGCGAGATTTACGCCATTTTGAAAAGCGCCATCCGCCAGAGTCTGGGCAAGTTCAACATCTCCCCTACGCTGGATTTCGAGCAGGAAACGAGCTTTGATTTGCCCTGGGACATGCAGAACAAACCGGTGACGGAGCCTAAAGTGCAGGTCAACCCGGATTACAACCCGTTCAAAAGCAACAGTCCCGGTGTTTCCAAATCGATCCCTTCCGGGAATTCGGCTGCCTTGAAGCAAGCCGGTTTCGGGAACCAGGAAGCCACCCGCGCCGACTGGAACAATTTTTATAAAATCGAGGATGAATTGCCGGCTGACATGCCTGAAATCGGGGACGCCGGCGCAAATCCCGAAATCCGCTTCGAAGAAGAGCTGAAAAAACGCAATACCTTCCTGTTTACAGACAGTTACCTCGTTTCCAATGTCAAATCCGGCCTGCTGCTGATCCATTTTCGCCGGGCGAAGGAACGCATTATTTACGACGAAATTATGCAGCTGTTCCTTGTAAACCCGCTCAACGGCCAGCATTTGCTGTTCCCGGTCAGCGTAGATATGCCGCCGAAAATACTGGCGCTCTGGGAAGAAAACGCCCTGACGCTGAAACGCCTCGGCTTTGAATGGGAACAAAACGACAGGCAGCTGGATTTTACGGCCGTTCCCTCCTACCTCAGCAATGAACAGGTGCAGGCCTGTATTGAGGCGATCCGCGAAAAGCTCGAAGTACGCCAGCTCGACAAGGGCGAAATTGCCCACGAATTCATCCTTTCGGTAGCCCGGGCGGCATCCCGTCAGCGCTACAGCTGGAACCAGGAGAGCGCCAACAGCCTGCTGGAAGGCCTTTTTGCCTGTTCCGAGCACCAATACAGCCCCAGCGGCAAACTGATTTTAAAAACGATCGTCAACGACGAAATCAATAAGCATTTTTAACGCATGTTTTCATTCAACAACATACCTCCGGTAACCAAAAACATCCTGATTCTCAATGTCCTGTTCTACATTGCTACTTTTGTGCTGATCCAAAAGGGAATTGATGCTTACGGCCTCCTGGGCGGGCATTACGTCAATTCCCCGTTTTTTGAGCCTTACCAGGTGATCACGCACTTTTTCATGCATTCGCAGAGTTTCCTGCACATCCTCTTTAATATGATGGTGTTACTGGCGCTGGGGTCTCACCTGGAGCGCGTCTGGGGTCCGAAGCGCTTTTTTATTTTTTATGTTGCCTGTGCCCTTGGAGCTTTCGCTTTGTACAATGCGATCGGTGTGTATGAGATCATGGAGCTTAAAAAGAACTTATCCGGCCTGGGCTATGATATGAATACCATGAACAGTTTATTCAAAGCGAATGACATCGATGGGATCAATGAGCTTTTGCGCAACATAAGCTCTGCTGCCGATAGCGCGAAGCATGTGAACCTGATTGAACAGTACGGCATGAAGATTATGACCCCGATGGTTGGGGCTTCCGGTGCTGTTTTCGGGGTGATGGCCGCTTTCGCCTATCTTTTCCCGAACACCCAGCTTCAGCTGCTTTTCCCCCCGATCCCAATGAAGGCCAAATACCTGGTCGGTATTCTTTTTGTGATTGAAGTGGCGCTGAGCGTCAAAACTTCCGTGAACGACAACATTGCTCACCTGGCACATGTCGGAGGCGCCGTTGTCGGATTCGCAATTGTTTATTTCTGGAATAAAAACAACCGTTCAACGTTTTATTGATATGCAAAGCAACCGAAGTTTCATTGACGAATTGAAATACCAGTATAAAAGCGGCGGGATGCACATCAAGCTGATTTTTGTGAATGTGCTCTTTTTCCTGCTGATCGGGCTTTTCAGTATTATAAAAAACCTGGGGAAAATGCCGGAAATGGACCAGCTGGCCACCGATATTTTTACCTTGCAAACCGGCTTTTCGGATTTCATTTACAAGCCCTGGGGATTGTTTACCAGTATTTTTTCGCATTTCAATTTCCTGCATTTTGCCTTTAATATGCTGATGCTTTATTTCTCAGGGAGCATTTTCCTGCAGTTTTTCAGCAACCAGCGCCTGCTTTCGATTTACATCCTGGGCGGGATTGCCGGCGGGCTTTTTGAAATCCTCACCCACAGCCTGCTCCCGGGCCTGGCTGACCAGCCGACGGTTGTCGTCGGGGCATCTGGTTCGATCATGGCCATTTTCATCGGCCTGGCCTTTTACCGTCCGAATACCCCGATTTTACTTTTCGGCGTATTCAAAATCCCGATTATTTACCTCGGCTTGTTCTTCCTGCTGATGGATTTTGTGAGCCTGGGCATCAACGACGGAACGGCCCATTTTGCACACCTTGGCGGGGCAATTATCGGGATGATCGGTTCACAGCGACCTTTCAGTACGGGCAATTTTGTGTATCAATTTGAGCGTTTCCTGCAACGCATCGCGAAATTTTTTAGTAGCTTTAGCAAGCCTCCGGGAGGACGGGTTGTTTATAAGAACCAGGGCGAAGCCCGCCACATGAAGGACGAGGATTTCAACCTGGATAAGAAAAAACGGCAGGAACAAGTCGACCGGATCCTGGATAAAATTTCCAAATCGGGTTACGAGTCGCTGAGCAAGGCCGAAAAAGAATTTTTGTTTAAACAGAGTAATAAAAACTAAATGGGCGAACGGCTGAAGAAGATTTTTCGTATTTCAGTTATTTTTAAATTCCTGAGTATCCTGTGCCTCGGCGCCCTGCTCCTGTCTTACCTGTCGCCTTATGTCAGCCCGGAAACCTTCTGGCTGATCCCCTTCTTCGGACTCGCCTACCCGATCATCATCCTTTGTACGCTTTTCCTGCTGCTGATCTGGGGGATTGCCCGCTCCAAATGGTTTTTTATTGTACTGGCCGTGATTCTCGTCGGCGGAAGGCTGCATTTCAGGCTGTACAGCCCGCCTTTTGGGAAGCAGACCGAAACATCCCCCAAAAAATTTAAAATCCTGAGCTATAACGTCAAGAATTTCGACGTATACAAAGTTGGTTTTGAGGGCGATTACACGAACCGCGACGGGATTTTCAACTACCTGGCCGGGCAGGACGTAGACATCGTGTGTTTCCAGGAGTTTTATTCCCAGGACGAAAAGGAAAAATTTCCGACCAAGGACACGCTGCACAAAATCCTGAAGATGGAACATTTCCACGACCGAATGAGCTTCAACCGGGATTTCAAAAACTATTTCGGGGTGGCGATGTACTCCAAATACCCGATGATTGCCCGCGGGTTTATCGAGCTGGATGAATCGACGCGCAATTCCAATAATTTCTGCATTTTTGCGGATATTGTCAAAGGCCGCGATACGATCCGGGTGTATAACACGCATTTCCAGTCGATCAAATTCCAGGAGGATGACTACGCGCTTTTCGGGCAAAAAGAATATACCGGCGACATGAAATCAGGCGTTATCGCCATGCTCCGGAAACTTCACATCGCTTACCAGAAACGCGCCGACCAGGCTTTGAAAGTGATCGAGCACATGGAACAATCGCCTTACGAGGTGATTATTTGCGGTGATTTCAACGACACGCCGATGTCCTACGTGTACAACCAGTTTTACAGCCGGTTTACCGATGCTTTCCGGAACACATCTTCCGGGCTTGGAGTCACTTACGCCGGGAAGGTGCCGGCCGGCCGGATCGACTACATGTTCCACTCCAAAGGCATTGAATCCGTTCATTTCAATATCCAGCAGGAAGTTTTTTCCGATCACAAGGCAATCAGTTGTGAGTTTTGGAAAAAATAATTTATATTTGTAAGGAACGCAACTTTGATCACATGAAATACTTAATCCTTCTTACGCTTACTACTGTCATTCTATTTTCTTGTGCTGAAGCTCCGAAGCCACCGGCTGACACTGAAGACGAAGAGCTGAACGAAAACCCGATCGTGGGCCGCTGGAAACTCCAGTCCCACCGGAAAAAGGAAGGCGGTAATTCCGAGATCGACATCAAAAACCAGCCGACGGAAGTGATCCTTTCCATCATGGAAGGCGGTTATTTTGTGATTTACGATACCTTCACCGATCCGCGTTTTGATCAGAAAGGCTTCAACCGCATTTCGGAACGCAGCAAGGGCCAGTGGGAATTCCTGGATAACCAGCGCCTGATTCTTCATCACAATTTCGATGATTCCACGCGGATTGAAGAGATGAACGTAACGACCCTGAACAAAAACACCCTCGTAACCAAAGGAAAAGACAAAAAATCAAACATTTACAAAACCTACGAAGGATATTAAACGAAGATGCTACTTGAAATCAACCCTTTAAATATAGATCCGCGCAGCATCAGCCAGGTGGTGCATTCCCTCGAAAAGGGCAACATCATTATTTTTCCTACGGATTCGGTGTATAATGTCGGTTGTGACCTCTTTAACAAAAAAGCCCTGCAGGAGCTCGCCCGTTTTAAAGATGTGAAGCTCAACAAGGCCCGTTTTTCCATCATTTGTCCCGACCTGAGCGATCTTTCCAATTATACGAAGCCCATTGACCGGCCGACTTTTAAATTGCTCAAACACCACCTTCCGGGTCCTTTCACCTTCATCCTGAACGCGACCAACGAAGTGCAGAAAATCTTTGATTCCAACCGGAAGGAAATCGGGATCCGCATCCCGGACAGCCCAATTCTGAAAGCGATTACGGAAGAGCTCGGACATCCGCTTGCCACCACTTCCCTCCACGACGAGGAAGACCATATCCTTGAATATTTTACCGACCCCTATGAGATGTACGAGCGCTACTCACGCGAAGTGGCAATTGTGATCGATGGCGGTCATGGCCAGCTGGAGCCTTCCACCGTGGTGGATTGTACCGAAGGCGACGCCAAAATCATCCGTCAGGGAGCGGGTCAACTGGACTTATGATCGGGATTATCAATTGCGGAAGCCTGAAAACGCCTTACATCGAGCAGGCCGTTGATGCGGTGTGCGATTACGAAACGTTCGGCATGTTTGACCTGCTGAAGCGCGATTTAAACAGCTACGACGGGATCATTCTTTCCGGTGCCCCGATCCTGCTTACGGAAGTCGACCTGCAGCCTTACATGGATAATTTTGCCTGGATCAAAAGCTATAAGAAACCGCTGCTGGGCATTTGTTTCGGTCACCAGATTTTGGGGCTCGTGCACGGCGCTTTTGTTTCCCGGCAGCGCGAAGACCGCGACTGGCAAACCATCGAAAGCTACAACGATTCGCCCCTCTTTGATAAGTTGCCGCAGGAATTCGAAATGATGGAAGATCACTGCGAATGTGTTTCCGTTCCGAAAGATTTCCAGCTGCTAGCGGGTTCCGACGCCTGCGTCAATGAGGCCATGCAGCACAATTCCCTGCCTTTCTACGGCGTGCAGTTTCATCCCGAAACATCGGGTAACCCGGGTTTTCTGCTTATTGAAAACTTTGTGAATATTTGTTTGGATAAAGCCGCTTCAATCCGTTAAAAATCCTGAAATTAGTGCCATGGTATTAAATCGCGTCTGGACAGGCTTATTCATAATTGCTTTCATTACCGGCTTTTCAAAGCTTATTTTCTGGGAAGATGTAACGATCCTTCAAAAGATGATGGATGGCTTGTTTGATGCCGCAAAAGGAGCTTTTGAGCTGGCCTTGTTTATGACCGGTACGCTGGCCTTGTGGATGGGTTTTATGAAAATCGGTGAAGATGGCGGCGCCATCCGGATCATGTCGCGGATTATCGCCCCGCTTTTTTCAAAATTGTTTCCCGAAGTGCCCCGCGATCACCCGGCAGTCGGCTCGATCATGATGAATTTTTCGGCCAATATGCTTGGGCTGGACAATGCGGCCACTCCTGCGGGCCTGAAAGCCATGAAAGAGCTCCAGGAACTGAACCCCAATCCCAATGTTGCAACGAATGCACAAATTATGTTTTTGGTGCTGAATGCTTCGGGACTGACAATCATTCCCGTGTCTATCCTGGCAACCCGTGCTGAAATGGGAGCCAGCGACCCGACTGCGGTTTTTCTCCCGATCCTGATCACCACTTATTTTGCTACGCTTGGAGGTTTGATTTATGTTTCTATCCGTCAGAAAATCAATTTATTTAATAAAACCATTTTGCTTTACATCGGTACTTTAACAGCCATTATACTTGGCTTTATATTTTACCTGCTGTACCACCCGGAGCAAATAAAAACGATCTCGTCCATTGTCAGCAACAGCATTATGTTCGGCTTTGTGATCTTTTTCTTTGCGCTAGCCATCCGCTCTAAAGTCCAGCTGTTCGATTCCTTTATCCAGGGGGCAAAAGAGGGCTTCCAGGTTTCTATAAACATTGTCCCTTACCTCGTTGCGATGCTGGCTGCCATTGCACTTTTCCGCTCCTCGGGTGCTTTTGATGCGATGATGGATGGATTACGTGAAGCCCTGATTTTTTGTGGAGTTAAAGCGTTGGAATTTATTGACGCCTTGCCGGTGATCTTCATGAAGCCTTTTTCCGGCAGCGGTGCCCGGGGTTTGATGGTTGATGTCATGAAAACCCATGGCGCAGATTCTTTCCAGAGCAGTTTGGCTGCTACCTTCCAGGGAAGTACGGAAACAACCTTCTATGTGCTGGCCGTTTATTTCGGTTCGGTAAAAGTCACGCAAACCCGTTACGCTGCAGCGGCTGGCATTATTTGTGACTTGATTGGAGGAACTGTTGCTATTCTTGTTGCTTATTTGTTTTTCAAATAAGCGCTGACCGGTGTTAATTTTGTAACTTAGACTTAAAATCAAACAAGGTGTTTTTCAAAAAAAGAACGAAAAAGCTGGATCCTTCGGATATCCGGAAAGTGGAAATGAAACGGCTGGATTACCACCCGAAAATTATCCTGGCCTGGGCCAAAGCCCTGGAGGGTAACCAGGAACTGGCCTCCTGGCTCAAGGACAATGGTTACGAGGAGCTGGTTTACGCCAATGCTGCCATTTTACTCATGAATGAAGCCCGCGACTGGCTGATGCAAAACGGCTATCCGCACCTGATGGCGATGATCCATGCTGCCGAAGGTGATGAAAAAGCCCAAAAATGGTTGCTAAGCAACGATTTTGAAATTCTGTATCACATCGCCCTGGCCGTGGAAAATGAGCAGGACAGCTGGAAATGGCTGAAAGAAAACGCCACGCAGGATCTGTTTATCCTGGCCCAAACGATCAAGCTTGTAAAAGACCAGATCGAGCAAAACCACAACGATATTCACAGTTTCGGGAGAGACTGATCGATCAGCTAATTCTTTTAATATGCTAATGTGCTAATTGGTATATTGAATTAGCACATTAAATCAGGAGCATATTAACACATTAACAACACATATCGGCATTATCGGCGGCGGCGCGGCCGGATTTTTCGCAGCTCTCAGCGCGAAGGAGCATTTCCCGGATGCGCAGGTGACCATTTTCGAAAAATCCAACAAAGTACTGGCCAAGGTCAAGGTTTCGGGTGGCGGGCGCTGCAATGTGACCCACGCCTGCTATGACAATGTGGCTTTGTCGAAATTTTATCCGCGGGGCGAAAAACAGCTGCGCCGGGCTTTTGAGCAATTTAATACCCAATCCACCATCGACTGGTTTAAAAAGCGGGGCGTGCCGCTCGAAACCCTGCCGGACAATTGCATTTTCCCGAAATCAAACAGCTCGCAAACGATCATTGATTGTTTTGTC
This sequence comes from uncultured Flavobacteriales bacterium, assembly GCA_966250255.1. GTDB lineage: Bacteria > Bacteroidota > Bacteroidia > Flavobacteriales_D > Crocinitomicaceae > M2408. The sequence goes on from CBINGV010000023.1 coordinate 11,217, forward strand.
AACGAAGCCCTCAAGCTGGGAGTCATCACTTTAATTCAAACTTCAATTAATGAAATTAAAATAATTGATAACCACCAATTTGAATTAGTTTCAAATGAGCAGAATTTCAGTGTAGACCGGGTCATCATCACCAGCGGGGGAACACCCAAATTGTCCGGTTTGAAATGGATCGAAGCCCTCGGCCATCAAATCGTGGAGCCCCTGCCCTCGCTTTACACTTTTAATATGCCGGGCAACCCGATTTGTGAGCTCATGGGCATTGTAAACGAAAACACGACCGTCAAAATTGAGGGTACGAAATTAATTGCCAGGGGACCGCTGCTCATTACACACTGGGGCATGAGCGGTCCGGCGATCCTGAAATTGTCTGCCTGGGGCGCCCGGATCCTGGCTGAAAAGGAATACCGCTTCCATGCCCTGGTGAACTGGCTCCACGACAAAAAAGACAGCGAAGCGGCGCAGATCCTCGAAGTGTTTTCCCGGGAACATGCCGATAAGCTTGTTTCGACCTATAATCCTTTCGGCTTGAGCAAACGCCTGTGGAATTTTTTGGTCGCGAAGAGCGAAATCAACGAGGAAACCCGCTGGAAAAACCTGGGCAAAAAGTCCTTCAACAAACTGGTGAACACCCTCGTAAATGATTGCTATCCTGTAAACGGCAAAACGACGTTCAAGGAAGAATTCGTTACGGCCGGTGGCGTTGATCTATCCCAAGTGGATTTCAATACGATGCAAAGTAAAGTGGTCCCGGGCTTGTTCTTTGCCGGCGAAATCCTGGATATTGACGGGATTACGGGGGGCTTCAATTTCCAGGCGGCCTGGACAACGGGCTGGATTGCGGGGAGGAATTGCGGGAATTAGTAAGGCAAAGAAACGCAAAGTTTTACGCAGAGAACGCCAATCTTTGGGGCGCAGAGTTTAAAAGGAAGTACAGTTCTTAGCCATATATTTCCTTCACTTAATATCCTTTGCGGACTTGGCGCGAACTTAGCGTCTCTTCGCGTTCCGGCTCAAAAATCCTTGAACGCGAAGCGATACGAAGCAAAATCTCCGGGTAATTTTTCATACACGCCGTTCAGCTGCTCGGTGAAGATCTCCAGCAGGTAAGTCCCGAAATTGCGCGAATAATCGTTTTGGAACCATTCGCCATCGTCTTTGTAGTGAAAATGCAGCGTGCCGTCTTCAATAAATAATTCAACCGAAATGCCGCCTTTGCGGGTGTTCCGGAATGCGTATTTCAGGCTGTTGGTGATCAGCTCGTTCAGGATCAGCGCCAGGGGAATGATTGCCTTAATATTCAATTGCGTATCGTTGGTCTTCACGGAAATGTCAATGTCGAAATCTTTGATAAAGACACGTTTGAGCTCTTCGCCCAGGTTTTTGATGTAACCCGACAAATCAATCTCGCCGAGGTTCGGGTTTTTATACAAGTGCTCGTGGACCAGTGAAATGGAATTGACGCGCTCAATGGCTTCGTAGATCGCATCCTGCACATCGCTGTTTGTGTGCGAATTGGCCTGGAGACGGAGTAAGCTGATGATGATTTGCAGGTTGTTTTTCACGCGGTGGTGAATTTCCTGCAAAAGAATGGTTTTGTCGTTATTCTGCTTGTTGACCTGTTCCAGGGTACTCGAAAGCTCGGCTTCGATCTGCTTGCGCAGGTTGATCTGCTTGCGCAGCGATTTGTTCCAGAGGTAAAACAAGATCAGCACCACCAGCAGGATGGTCGAAATCACGATTACGTATTTCCAGACCCGGGTGTAATTGTATTCTTTTTGGAGGTTGATCGTGATCCATTTGGAGTAAATTTTACTGCGCTCGTCGGGTGAAATCGTTTTGAGGGCCTTGTCCACAATGCTGCGCAGCGTATCCTGGTCCTTGGGGAAAGCAAAGGCCACCCCGTTCGTTTTGAGGTGTGTATGCCCGGAAATGATCAGGTTGGAAAAGGCATTTTCCTTGATGAAATATGAAATCGAGCCCAGGCTTCCCACCGTAGCGACACTTTCACCGGAAGATACATCCTGCAGGCATTCGGCGAAATTGTTGCGCAAAACGAGCTTGATTTCGGGGTGGTGGCGTTTCAGGATTTCTTCCTGGAGGTAGTTTTTCGGGATGGACACTTTTTTGCCGTAGAGGTCTTTCAGGTCTTTCAGATGCTGGTTGTCGCGGCTGGTCACGATAACCGTCGGCAATTTGATGTAAATTTCGGAATATACCAGGCTTTTCAGGCGATCCGGGGTGATCCCTACTGCCGGGGCCATTTTTAACTCGCCGTTCGTCAGGCCGCTGAAAGTTTTTGCCCAGGTCATGTTTTTCAGCGGAACGAATTTGATCCCGGTTTCCCGGGAGATTTTTGACAGGAAATCGGCACACATTCCGCTGTACTTCCCTTTGGAGTAAATTTCATACGGCGGCCAGTTGGGATCATAGCCGAAATAAACGACAGGATTCCGCTCAACCCACTGTTTTTCAGCCGGGCTGAGATCGATTTTCTGCCCGAAGGAAACTAGACTAAACAAACAAAGTGAAAGCGAAAGTAAAATTCTCAAAATCAAAGCTATACGATAAACTAAAAGTTCTCCCAGTAGTCGTTCAGGAAGGATTGAATTTTACGCGCGGTGGTGTTGAAATAGCGCTTGGTGCGATAGCCGCCTACCCATTGGATCCCGCGAATGGCATTCGTCAGGAAGATCTCGTCGGCAGCCAGGATATTCTGCGGGAGAATATTACATTCATATACTTTGATACCATGCTGGATCGCCAGGTTGATCACCTGCATGCGCATTGTTCCGGCCAGGCAGCCTTCATCCAGCCCGGGCGTGTACAATACGCCATTGCTAACGAGGAAAAGATTGGAATTCGTGCTTTCCAGGATCCCGCCGCGATCGTTCGTGATCAGTAAGTCGTCGAGGTTTTTCTCCTTAGCGGCAATGGCAGCCATAACATACATGATGCCGTTTTTGGTTTTGTAATTGGACAGGAAATTCCGCTGCTTTTTCAGGTCGGTGTAAATATCAATTTCAAGCCCTTTGGAATTCAATTCAAAGAGATTGGTGTGGTAGGGATAAACTTCAATGAAGAAGGTCACCTCGTTGGTTTCCGGGAAATAGGTGCCGCCCGAAGCCCGGTCTATGGAGATTTTGCACTTCCCTCCTTCCCTGATCTCGGATTTATCGATCAGCTCCTGGATCCGGCTTTCGAAGAATTCGGCGGAGTAAAAAGACGGCATGCGCATCTTGAGCACTTTCGCACCTTCGGTCATGCGTTTGTAATGATTATGAATGTTGATCGCTTTTCCATTAACGATGCGGATGCTTTCAAAAATCCCGTCGCCGTAGAGGTACGAACGGTTCCCGGCCGCAATGGTTGCACCTTCATTCGGGAGCACATCCCCGTTGTTATTCACATAAATCACAGACATCTTAACCAAAAATTAGCGTGATCAAATCTTTTCATTTGTCAATATTAATAATTAAAACGTAAACTATGCCAAAAAAAGCACCGCCAATATGTGCATCGTGTGCAATATTTGTTTTGGCGCGTTTAAAAGCCCAGAATTCGAAAGCCAGGTAAAGCGGTCCGAAAATATAGGCCGGGATCGGGACCGGGATAAACATAAGCATTAGCTCCATCGTCGGGTTCCAGATAATGGCCGCGAAAATAACCGCCGAAACCGCTCCCGATGCCCCCAGCGACATGTAGGACGGGTTGTCGTGATTGCGTACCATCGGCCAGAGCGTGGCAAAAAAACCGCCCAGGAAATAAATCACGACAAAATGCAGGCTTCCCTTAATCAGGCCGTATTCCATGCCCAGCTGTGCTTCAAGAAGCCTCCCGAGAAAATAAAGCGAAAGCATATTGAAAATCAAATGCGCCCAGTCGGAATGGAGGAACATGTGCGTGAAAATCTTGAAGTATTTTCCCCGGTGTTTGACGTCATAGGGCGAAAACGCGAGCCGGTACATGAAATCCTGGTTGTTAAACCCCTGCAGGGAAACAAGAACGGTTGCGATGATGATAAGTAAGGTAATACTGAGGGCCATGTGCGTTTATTCGTCAGAAATTATAACTTTACAAAAATAATCATTCATTCGAAACGATGAAGCTTTATCTGCTATACTTATCCGTTTTATTCACTTTGCTGGCCTGCAGCGAAAAAAAGGTCGAAAGTGCCTACCTGGACCGTAAGCTCCCGATCAGTAAAAAAATAGCCTGGCTGCTCCGGGAAGAAAACAAATCCATGCTCGAGCTCCCTGATGAATCCGTTGCTTTTTTGCGGGAATTCTACGGTAGCCGCCAGCACAAAAGTCTTTGGATCACGGACTCCAGTTTCACCAAAACAGGCAGCTACCTGTACGAAATCCTGAAACAGCCCCTTGCGCTCGGTATTCCTGAAAAACGCGTCACACTTTCCGAAAAGAAATCCATGCACCTGGTAATCAAAGAATTGCAGATAACCAGTTCGCTGGCCACTTTAAACCAGGACCTGAAATACGGGATTCTCGACAGTACCCGGCAAAAACACAAGCCCCTCTCCTATCCCGAAATCAAGGAGTTTAACCGCCAAATCCGTTTTAAACCGGATAGTTTGGGAAGTGTCGGACGGCAAATCGTTAGCTGGGGCCCGCGTGATACGGTTTACCAAAAACTGGCCTCCGCCCTCTTTGTTTATGTCCGGCATACGGATTTGAGCAAGGATAAAAACCTCAAGGTGCCGACCTTCAAAAAAGATTCGCTGGAATCGTTGAATCTTGCGAAAAAATCACTCGTACTTAAAGGTTATTTAACTGATCAGCAAAACGATAGCCTTTCCTTTGATACAGCTCTCCGCAGTTTCCAGCGCGACAACGGGTTGAAGGATGATGCCGTAATCGGGCAAACTACGGTTGAGGCTCTGAATGAAACGCTTAGGCAAAAATGCCAGCGTGCAGCCATCGCCCTGGAAAAATTGCGCTGGCGGACGGCTGAGCCAAAACGTTATATCGAAGTCAATATTCCCGAATATACTTTGCGCTTTTTTGCCGATGATACCCTCAAAAGCGTCAACCGGATCATTGTCGGGAAATTCGATACGCAAACCCCGGAGTTTGATGCCCAGCTGCGCACGATCATTGCTTATCCTTACTGGAGTGTTCCGTTTTCCATCACCAGCAAGGAGATCCTGCCCGATGCCAAGCGGAATCCGAATTATTTTGCCCGCAACCACATGAAAATATATAAAAAAGACGAAGAAATTGATCCGCTTTCGGTTAATTGGAAACGGATCCCCGAGAACACATTTCCTTATAAAGTAATACAACAGCCCGGGGCGCATAATTCACTGGGAATCATTAAATTTGATTTTAATAATAAGTACGGGGTTTATTTTCACGATACGCCTCAGAAAGGCCTTTTTAATACCGTCGTGCGCTCCTATTCACATGGCTGCATGCGCTGCCAGAACCCGGTCGACCTGGCCAAGATCATCCTGACCAAAGATGAAAACAGGGTCATCCCGGACAGCCTGGATTCGATCCTTTCACGTAAAATCCACCATCCTATTCAGCTGAAAAAACGGATCCCGATTTATGTGGTGTACCGCTCGGTGGTGAGCGGACCGGGCAATCAACTGATTTTTATGCGGGATATTTACAAACGCGACGAAAAACTGGCGAAGGCGATGTTTGCTTGATGGCAGAATACCCTTTGCTGCGGCGAATTACACCAATAAATTGGACCGAAACCTTTTGTCCATAATAAAAAAGGGCAACATCGCTGTCGCCCTTCTTCTATACATTTTGTCGGATCATTTTTTCCCTTTCAGGCGTTCCTGCTGTGTTTTTTGCATTTGCTCAACGCGTTCCTGGAACTTGGATTTTTTCTTCGGTGTGCCGGAAGCATTGGCTTTGCGGGCGGCCATTTTCGCACGGAGCTTGTCTTCATCGACAAAGAAATACTTAATTGCCAGCATGATCAGGATGGAGATCAACGTGGAAATGAAGTAGTAATAACTCAAACCGGAGGAATAGTTATTGAAGAAGAAGATCATCATGAATGGGAAAATATACATCAGCACCTTCATATTCGGCATGCCCGGCTGCTGTTGCTGCTGCATCTGTCCGCTGTTCAGCCAGGTGTAAACCAAAGTGGTCACCGCCATCAGGAGCGTAAACAGGGAAATGTGATCTCCGTAAAGCGGCACGAAAAAGCCGAAATCATATACGGAATCGTAAGACGAAAGATCTTCGGCCCAAAGGAAAGGTTTTTGGCGCAATTCGAAGGAAGCCGGGAAGAAACGGAATACAGCCAGCAAAATCGGCATCTGGATCAGCATCGGGATACAGCCTGCGAGCGGCGAAGCCCCGCTTTCGCGGTAAAGCGCCATCATGTCCATTTGCTTTTTCATGGCGTCTTCCTTGTTCGGATACTTCTTGTTCAGTTCATCAATTTCCGGCTTCAGGATGCGCATTTTCGCCGAGGAAACATACATTTTCCACTGGATCGGCGTCAGGAAAAGCTTGATAATCAAGGTTAAGAGCAGGATTACCAAACCGAAGCCCAGCCCGGTGGAAGCCAGCACGTTAAAGATCGGTTGAATGGCGTAAATGTTGATCCAGCGGAACAAGCCCCAGCCATAATTGATGATGTCTTCGTAATCGGATTTGTAGGATTTCAGTACTTCATAATCGTTCGGGCCAAAATACCAGCTCATGCCGGCGGAAGCTTCCGACCCGGAAAGGTCAATTCCCAGCTTGGAGCGGTAGCGCTTGATGTGGGAGAAAAACTTATCGTTGCCCTGCTTGAAATTATTCACCTTACTTTCCGCTTTTTTGTTGCCAAAAGCCTGATCCGGCTTGATGATCGTGGAGAAATAGCTTTGCTTGTAAGCAATCCACTCTACCGGTTTTTCGTATTGAAGCTGATCGTCGGCCATTTCACTGAGGTAGCTGAAGTCTTCGCCTTTGTATTTGTAGCAAATGGTTGAAACACGCTTTTGTTCGCTCAGCAAGCGCTCCGTTTGTTTCATATCGACATTCCAGATGAAGCTGCTGTTTTTGGCATCCAGCCCGCGCTGGCTGATCGTGTAGTCCAGGTCGTATTTGCCCGGTAACAAGCGGTAAGTGTATTTCAGGGTTTTTCCGTCTTTCGGGGTCCAGGCCAGGGTAACGCTGCGTTTTGTCTTTTTAAGCACCTCGAACATTTCGTCGGCGGTTTTGACTTTCTTCCCGTCGAGGTCGAATTCCAGGCCGTTTGTAGCGTCTTTGGCGGCAAACAATTGCAGGGCCTTTTCTTTTTTCTTACCGGAACGGAAGTCAAAATAGCTCTGGTAGCCTTTTACATAGGCCGCTTCTACGTTTCCTCCTTTGGTGGAGATCTCTACGATCAGTTTATCGGATTCCAGGCGGATCACTTCCGCAGGCACGTTTGCTTTTTGAACGGAAGCAGCGGAAGAATCTGCCGGCGTAGCGCCTTTATCGTCTTTCTTCTTAACAACTGCCGTTTTTTCGGCCTCTTTTTCTTTTTTCTTTTCGAGTTCCTGCTCTTTTTGTTCTTTTTTAGCAAGATCACGTTGTTGCTTGAGTTCTTTTTCGGAAGGTTTGTTCAACATCGTGAAGGTCACTAAGATGGCCCCGATAATTCCCAAACCAATGATGGTATTCCTATCCATTTTATCTGTTACGTGTTTATTTTTCTTTTAAATTGGCGATTGAGGCATTCACAAAGGCTACGAAAAGCGGATGCGGGTTCTCAACGGTACTTTTGTATTCCGGGTGGTATTGTACACCGACAAACCACGGGTGCCCCGGGATTTCCACCACTTCCACCAGGCCGGTGTCGGGGTTGGTCCCGGTAGCGATCATTCCTTTTTCTTCGAAATCATTCAAAAAGGAGTTGTTGAACTCATAACGGTGGCGGTGACGCTCCGAAATCAGCTCGGTATTGTAAGCATTTGCTGTATTTGAGTTCGGTTTCAGCTTGCATTTGTAAGAACCCAGACGCATCGTTCCGCCAAGATTGGCAATGCTCTTTTGTTCTTCCATCATGCTGATTACCGGGAATTTGCATTGTTCATCGATCTCTGTCGTGTGGGCATCGGTCATTCCCAGCACATTCCGGGCAAATTCGATAACTGCACACTGCATCCCGAGGCAAATCCCCAGGAAAGGCACTTTTTTCTCCCGGGCGTATTTTACGGCTTCGATTTTACCGGAAAT
>CBINGV010000024.1:0-19405 GCA_966250255.1 uncultured Flavobacteriales bacterium
CTGGATTTTCTTCATTAAAATACTATTAAGTAGTAATATTAATGAAAATGAATTGTCTGAAAGTTTAGAAATTTACCCAAATCCCACTAATGGTATTTTCACCCTAAAAAATATACATTTCGCTCAGAAAATTTCAATTTTGGATATTAGCGGTAAACTTCTCAAAGAATTGAAAAACTTGTCTGAATTGGAAATAATAACAATTGATATTTCTGATTTACCTAATGGTTTTTACAATGTACTTTTAAAAGCTGAACATGGGTATAAGTACTTAAAAATTATAAAGAATTAAGGCAAAAAACAATTTGCTTATCACCCGATAAATTCATTTCTTTACTGAAAAAAATATGCGTCAATCCTTTTTACTTGCATTTTTGCTTAGCATCCAATCGCTATTCGCTCAAGATCCGCCCGAAAAATATCAAAAGATCTGGTCAGAGATCAACATGTCGGAACCCGGCTCCAAATCTGTTTTAAAGGAACTGGAAAAACTGCGTAAACAAAACCCGTCCGACCCCTGGGTTTACTGGATTTCGGGAATTAACTGCAACCCGGTTATCGGCCAGGACGAGGCTGCGGCCTTCTATCGCCAGGCCATAGCGGTCGATCCGACATTTCCTCACGCTTATTACAACCTCGCCCAAACGATCGAGGATACAACGGAGAAAGCCCGTCGCGAAGTGATTGCACTTTACACCAAAGCCGTGACCTATGATCCGACACTTGGCTTCGCCTTTCTCGGCCGTGGGGAAGCTTATCTGGATCTGAAGGAATACGATGCGGCCATGGCCGATTGTAAACAGGCCCGAAAAAGCCCCAACATGGATTTTATGGCGGTCGATATGCTTGAGCTACAGATTCTCTGGGAACAAAAAAAGAAACAAGAGGCCCTGGATTTCCTTCGGGAAACAGATCTCTACAATGGCATTTGGGGCACGGATGACGGAATCCTGCTCGCCCAGCTCTACGAGGAGATCGGGGACAAGCGCAAAGCCTGCGTCTGTTACCATAATGCTGCCGAACCCTATGAAATGATGGGCGAAGAGCTGCCGGAAGAGATCGCGAAGGGATTGAAGAAGTGTAAGTAAGTTGAACTAATTCATATACAAAAATTTAAATCCTCCGGAGTTTCTGAGAGATTGTTTTGTTCATCATTATATTTTATAGTTCTTATAACGAAAAAATGAACGAGCCACAATTTAGATGTCCCACCAGAAAAGCAATTGATGAATTAGCGGATGAATTACAGTTGGAAAATCATCCAGGAATGCAGGATTGGGAATGGGAAGTCGCAAATCCAAAGGATATAGAAAAATATATTGCTCACTATAAATCATTGACTGATAGTGACAAAAAGTTTACACTAATGGAGATCATAATTATGTCTATTGAAGATCAAGAGCTTGAATCAAGCTTTACAAAATACTGGAATATTGTTAAAGTCCTTTTAGAGAAAAATTTCAGCATTCATCAATATTCTATTTTTTATTGGTCAACTTTTGAAAACGATGATCTGAACGAGTGTTGGAAAGTTACCCCATTAATGAGAAACCTATGGAAAGATAAAAATTCCCCTGGAAATTAAATAAAAATCTGATCAAATGGAATTAAATTTTGAATGGAAAAGAATTGCCGAAAGAGGGCAAGCCTCAATAGGATACATAGATGTTTTTGAGTTAATCGGAAAAAATAAAGCCATAGCCATCATTCATTATTTACCTCAATATGAACACACCAATCAAAGAGTGATGTTTACTCTTATTTTAGAAGGTAATAAATCAAATTGGACTGATGGCATGATTTCAAATATTTTCGAGGATGCTGAATCCCGAATTCAAAATGTGGAATTTGAAAAGTTCAATAATTGGAACAAATTAGATTATATGGATACGCAAATATTTACGATGAAAAATATTGAAGATTTTGACTATTTGAATCACGGTGATTACACTTTTTCTTAGATCGAAAACCCTAAATATCACATAAACACGAATGAAAAATACCGAATTATTAGTCAAGGCAATTCATTTAGGTTTAAGAAAAGGCTTTAACCAAAATCTACAATTTAGGAATAAGTGGACTTCTTTTGAAGATCGAATGACAGAATACTTGCTAACGGTATTTGTGGCTTTAGAAGTTAGGGAATTAATCGGTAATGCATCTGAAATAGATATCCAACTGGAATATCGCCTATTCGAATTCTATAACAATGCTTTTCCTAAAATCAAATGGTCTAACGAAGAAGATATTTTCGCAGGAGCAAATTTGCGAAGATTTAGTGCAGATTCAGACAAGAAAAGAATAGATATTGCTGTTATGTACAATGAGAAAGGATTATATAAAAATTATAGAAGCTTATTTGGTATTGAGATTAAATCAATTAATCAGCATATAAGCAATATTGAGTACGATGTTTTAAGACTATCACAATCCATGATTCATAACGACTCTATTGATTCTAATTCTATTGATCGATGTTTTTCAGCGTTTATAAAACTGTATGCAACCGGTAAAAAAGCTACTACCGAAGAAAATTTGAATACAGCGCGCCTTAAAACAAAGAAAGAAATAGACCAACTTCTAGATAACAAATTCCGATGTATTAAAGATTTCAACCCGTTAGATTATGTAATACATTGCGAAGAGATTTATAGTAATTCTTTAGAAAATTATTATAATTCTGTAAAACATATTCCTGATTTCGATTTAAGTTGGGATCCAGAATCTGAAACAGGAGAAGTAATGGGGTTTGTAATCGAAATAAAAAGAACAAATACTTAACAATCCCTCCCCATGAAAAAATGGCTCCTCAAAGCCGCCCTGCAAAAAAGCATCTCTTTTCTCCCCTTTTCCAGGAGGATCAATTATGTTATGCAGCGTCATGTCAGCCGGGGGCTTTGGTTGTCTGATTATTTTTTTCGCGATAAAATCCGGATGGCGAAACAGCATCTTGCAAGCTGCGAAAAGCTGCCGGAAAATACGCTTGAAATCGGGACGGGCTGGTATCCGCTGGTACCGCTGGCTTTTTTCCTGGCGGGCGTTGACGAGGTCCACACGGCGGACCATTACCCGCACCTTTCACGGAAAACCCTGCAGGAAAGCCTGGACTTTTTTGCCGGGCCGGGTGCAGCGATCCTTGAAGAAGAAGGCTTTCCCGTAAAGGCGGAGCGGATGGAAAAACTGCTCGAAGTACAGCAAATGCGTGAGCTTTCCACCAAGGAATTGCTGGGCAAATTAAACATCCGGGTTCACCTGCTGAAAAACGGGCAGCTGCCGGGAATGACCGCCGGGAGCTTCGACCTGGTCCATTCCAACAATACGCTGGCGCATATTTACGACGAAAAACTGGTCCTGCTGCTGCGCGAGATGCGCCGCATGATCAAGCCGGAGGGCATCCTTTCGCATATGATCGACCTCTGCGACCACTTTGCGCACATCGATCCTGCGATCAGCGTGTTTCATTTCCTGAAATATTCCGATAAACAGTGGCGCCTGCGCGACAATCCCCTGCAAGCTCAAAGCCGAAACCGCCTCCCGGATTACCTCCGGCTGTTTGAACAGGCGGGCCTGCACGTTTACGAAAGCCATTGCCAGACAGGCCGGATCGAAGAATTACAACAAATTAAACTCCATGAACGTTTCCGGAAGTACACGACGGATGAGTTACTGGTAACGCAGGCGCATTTGCTTGCAAGTCCATTCCCCAAATAAAAAACGTATGACTGACTGGAAAACGCTCAAAACCAAAATCGAAAAGAGATTCAGCAAGCAAAAACTTTGGGATAATTGCTATGGTTTCCAGGTTCAGCCCGGAACTTGCTGGAAAGACGGGCTAAGTGAAAAAGAAATAAAAGCGATCGAAGACTTGTTTGGCTTCAGGCTTCCCCTGGCATACAAGGAAATGCTGGGGATCATGCCTGGCTTTGACCGGGAAATGATTTCAATTGATCCCGAAGGAAGAAGAAGTCCTGAATTCAGCCGGGGGCCTTACGAGTATCCTGAAGACTATGAAAAAACGACCTGGCTGAGAGAAGAAATACAGGAATACCGTTCTTATACGGATGAAGTCTTGCTTGCTGAAGGTTTTGATCCCGGCCAGGTAACAGGTTTTGTTCCTTTGTATGCCCATCGTGCACTGGTCGCTTTTAAAGACACCTCCCTAAGCCCGGTTATTTCCGTTCACCAGGGAACCGATGTGGTCATGTATGGCCGCTCGCTGCCAGAATATTGGAAAAACGAATTCCTCCCGCCCTGGTAAATAATTCCCTATCTTTAAAGCATGATTTTCCGACTCCTCATTGGCTCGCTTTTCGTTCCGTTCTCTTTTCTATTTTCCCAGGAACAAACTCAGATGCAGCTTTTTGAAGCAGACAGCAGCTGGACGCGGGAGCTTTTCCTCTTCCCGATCGGTTTTGCACCGCAACTGGCCTACGAGGGCATGGAAGAAGCGCTTTTCCCGAAAAACTGGGCGAAAAAGGACAGTCATGAATTTTGGTCCTATACCTTCGCCTGGCAGATCAAGCACCGGAAAATGCTGAGTACCGGCTAGCTGGAATCCAGCCTGAACATGTATTTTGATGGCCTGATGCAAGCCGTTAATCGCGATACTACCGTAAAAATGCCCCCGACCCAAGCTTCGTTCACAAAGAAGAAGAAATCCCGTTTTACCGGGGAAATCGTAATTTTTGATGCCTTTTCCACCAAAAAGCCTTTAACGCTCCATGTTTTGCTGGATCAACAATTGTGTAAGAAATCCGGTAAACTCGTCTTACACTTCCGGTTTTCCCCGCGGGATTTTGACGATCCCATCTGGCAGCAGCTCGAAACACCGAAACTCCGGGCCGGCAGTTGCGACTAAACCCGCAAAATGCCCCGGAAACCGCGGGCAGCGTAATAAGATTCGGCGCCGTTGTGATATAGGAACACATGATCAAAACGCCGGTCACAAAAAAGCGCACCGCCCAGTTTGCGGATGGCTGCGGGTGTTTGCACCCAGCTGGAAGTTTTCTGATCAAATTTTCCCAGTTGCTGCAAAGCCCGATACTGCTCCTCGTCGAGCAGCTCAATGCCCATTTCGGCGGCGGCACGCAGCGCACTATCGGCCGGCTTGTGCTCCTTCCGCGAATCGAGCGCAGCCTGGTCAAAGCAAAAGCTCCGGCGGCCTTTCGGGCTTTCGGCTGAGCAATCGCAAAAAAGGTACTCGTCTGTTTTTTGATCGTAGCCGATCACATCCGGCTCGCCTTCCGTCAACTCCATTTCATTGAGCGACCAGAGCTTGGCCGGGTTGGCTTCGAGCTTTGCCTGGATTTTTACCCAGTCAAGTCCCGTGTGGCGTTCCATGTGTTTCTCAAAACGCTTTTTCAATTCTCCGAGCAAGCCTTCACGCTCGCCAGGTAACAGTTCTTTTGTATTTTTAGTCATATTTTTCTATTTTTCAATCAAAATTCTCAAAAAAAGAAGATTCTTCAATATCATAAATCGGCATTTTATAAGAATATATAGACTTTACCTTTTCAACAAAATCTGACTCAAATTTAGAATTTGAATTATCATCTGGCTGGGCAATAGAAAACAATAAATTAAATAAATCTCTATGAATTTCACCTTCTTTTCCTAGATAGGATTTTTCAATATCTTGCTGCAAAATTATTTCCAAAAAACAAGTGCTCACATGCTCCCAAAATCTTATTTCACTTTCAATATTTAAATCTCTTTGAAAACCATCTAACCAAAACTTCATTGAATGCGGGTAACATAACCATAGTGACGATCGAATAAGTCTAATTCTTGAAATAAGATTATCATTGAGCTTTGGATGTCTAATTGGTCCAGGTTTTAGGTCTTTAACTGCCATCTTTTTTTTCTCACCATTTTTTATGGCTTCTTGGATCATCAACTTTTTATGAATATCTTCGAAAAGATCCGGCTTTATTATCTCTATTATTTTAATTGCGATTGACTCTATCCCTTCTTCGGATTTTAATGCAAATTTATCAGATAAATATGGACTAAACTCTCTTACTTCTTTAAACGTCACATCCTTCCAGATCGGGAGTAAAACATTACCATTCTCAATTTCGAAAGCATTTAAACTTTTTAATTCATACTCAGTCCAGTTCTTATTAAAAAATGATTTTGAAAGAACAAGAAGTCCAAATCTTGAACCTGCTATGCCTTTGTCTATGCTACGACTAACACTAACACCTATTCTTAATTCAAACTCGTCATACCAAACGTCAATGCCATATTCTTTTAGTAAATTGGCTAAAGGTCGAACAAAACTATCCTTATCTTCAGATGCATGACTAATAAATAAATCTTTTTTTTGGCTCATATTTTCTATTGTCTTTAATTGCTTTTCAATCATCCAAGCCCTTCCCGGCCAGGATCTGCGGCGTGTATTTTTCAATGCGCGCCTCGCGGGTTTTGGCTTGTTTGGCCTGTGAAAAATACAGCAAATAGGCCCGCTGCCGTCCCGGTGTCAGGCTTTCGAACGCTGTTTTCAGGGCGGACGATTCTTCCAGTTTTTGCTGAAATTCTTCCGGCATGCTGAATTCCGCTGTTTTTTTCATCGGCACTTTCAAACCGGCTTTTTCCACCTCGATCGCTTCGAAAATGTAGCTTTTCAGCACCTTTTCCAGCCGGAGGATTTCCTGTACGTCCGTAAAACGGATTTGACGGGCGGACTGCACATTTTCGGTTTGCTGGATCAGGATGCCTTCCGGGTCTTTGAGCAACACGCCCTTGAACAGCAAAAAGGCGCAATATTCCTTAAACGTATGGATCAGGATGATGTTGCTTTTTTGGAACGAGTAACTCGGACAGCCCCATTTCAATTCCTCGGTCAGGCCGCAATCCAGCGCAATTGTCCGCATTTTCTCTACCGCTTCCTGCCATTTACCGGCTTTTTGGAAGAAAAAATCCACTTTCGGGTTCATTTCACTCATAGCCCAAATTTAGAAAATTTGACCGGGATTTAAGCCCCCGTCCCATTCATTTTTCTGCTGGCCGGTCGGAAATACCAGGATACGCAGGTCAGCACCAATAAAAGCAAAGGCCCGAAATATTCTTTGGCTTCGGAACCGACCGCCGCATGTGAAAAAACGGCGCCCGTTGCCACGAAGAAAAAGCCGGCGTAGGCCCATTCTTTCAGCAAAGGATATTTCGGAATCAAAACAGCCATCACCCCCAGCAGTTTCCAGACACCGATAATCGTCAGGAAATAACCGGGATAGCCCAATATCTCCATGCGGGTCACTTCTTCTTTCAGCTGGATCAATTGCACGATCCCGGTGGATGTCATACCCAGGGAAAGCCAGATCGTGGCAATCCAATACGTAATTTTAGCTCCTTTTGTCATGTTATTTTAGTTTACTTGTTTTACATAAGCTTCGAGGCGGTTGTGCGCCATGTTGATGCCCTGCGCGAAAGGCAATTTGAGCAGCTGGTCGCGCAGCTCCACGGATTTATAAATGACGTGCATCGTCAGCTTGCTCGTGTTTACCGCCAATTTTTCAAATTCCAGGAATTCCAGCTGGGCTTCAAAAGGCGTATTTTCCATCTCAAAGGTCCGGGTAATTTTGCGCTCCGCTTCAAAATCGTGGATCGTGCCGCTGAAATGGTGCTCATTGCCCATCGGGTCGGTCGTTATGAAATGATAGCTTCCGTGCTTTTTGTTTTCCAGTTTCACAACCTTTGTTCCCATCCATTCTTCCACAATCCCGGGCTCAACGTAGGCTTTGAACAGCAGTTCCAGCGGCAGGTCAAATTCGCGGGTGATCGTCAGTTCCTGTTTGCCGTCTTCGGCATGAATTTTTGTTTTGGCTTCCATCTTATTTTTTCGTTTGGTAATTTTTCATAATGTCCTCCAGCTTGTTGAAACGCGCTTCCCACATCTGGCGGAAAGGCTCAATAAAATCGGCAATTTCTTTCATCTTTTTCGCGTTTAAGTGATAATAAATTTCCCGGCCGTTTTGCTCCTGCTCCAGCAATTCACATTCGGTCAGGATTTGCAGGTGTTTCGAAACCGTCGGCCGCGCCGTATCGAAATTCGAAGCGATGGCCCCGGCCGTCATGGACTGCGAAGCCACGAGCAGCAAAATGGCCCGGCGCGTGGGATCGGCAATCGCCTGGAATACATCTCGTCTTAAATTCATCTGTTTTTTAGTTCGCAACAGATGAAACTTTATTGATTTCGTTTCATCACGTAGCTATTTGACTACAAATATATATGAAGCCATTTAACTACGCAAATTTTTGAGGGAATTTTTAATTTTTCTCTATCAATCAGCGTCTTTTTTATTTGATTTTAAATTATTTATAATCATTCCAAATTCACACCTGTATCCCTTAATTTTACTAAAGAACAAGCTTGTTAAAAATTATTCATTTCTAAAAAATTTCAACATTTTTTCAAAAAAATTTGGAAAAGCGGAATTTTTGACTCTAACTTTGTACCCACAATTAGTATTAATCTATTTAAAAACGAGAAAGTATGTCAGTATTCAATTTAACAGGTAAATCTTAGACCCGGATACTGGTATTTTCTTCAAAATATTCGACCCGGTTTCTAAGCCGGGTTTTTTGTTGCCCTTTTGTTTTGAAAACGCGTAAAAAGCAAGGTCAAAATTACTTAAAACCCGGGCACAGCTGCCGCAAAACGGCAAAATCAGTCACATTTTAGTATAAACCCCACATCGGGCATTTTCCGGCAAATACTTCAAAGGATTTGTCCCGGAAAACGCAGCGCCGGATCCAACCGTTCTGCACGAAAACCGCCCGGTTTACAGATAAAATCATGGGAAAGAATCAAGTGAAGGGCAAGCACCTCAGAAAGGTGGACTTCCCTTCGGATGTCGCCAAAAGTTTGGCAATCAGTGTCCTTTCGAAGCATTACAAGCACATTTCGATGGACGAAAAATTAGACGTGATCAAAGGCGTACTGGGCAACCCGGCCGCTTATTTGGAACACGAACACTTTTTGGGGCTGGCGAGAACGCTCGTCGGGAAACCCCGGATGAAAACGGATTATGAAATCCACCAATTGAAAAACACGGGCGACTTCAGCATTTTCGGGGAACGCCATATTGCTGAAAACGCCAAACGCCAGATGGAAGCCGCCATGCGCCTGCCCGTCGCAATGAAAGGCGCCCTGATGCCGGATGCCCACCACGGCTACGGCCTGCCGATCGGCGGCGTGCTCGCAGCGGCAAATGCGGTCATTCCCTTCGGGGTCGGCCTCGACATCGGCTGCCGCATGGCACTCAGCATCTACGATGTGCCGGTGGAGTTTCTCGAGCGCAAAAAGCATGAATTGCAGAAAGCGCTGAGACGTTACACCCACTTCGGGAACGAAGGCACGCTGGATTTTGATGTTGATCACGAAATCCTCGAACGGGAGGAGTTCCAGTCAACGCCTTTGCTGAAGCGCTTGCACGGCAAGGCCTGGTACCAGCTCGGATCTTCCGGAACGGGCAACCACTTCGTCGAATTCGGCATCGTTGATTTGCCGGAAGATACGGGGCTTGGACTACCACCGGGACAATACGTCGGGCTGCTGTCACACAGCGGTTCCCGCGGCATGGGTTCCCAGATTGCGGCCACCTACACACGGATTGCACGCAACAAATGCAAGCTCCCGCGCGAAATGGAAGCAATGGCCTGGCTCAATCTCGACGAGGAAGCCGGCCAGGAATACTGGATCGCGATGAACCTCGCGGGAGATTATGCCAAAGCCTGCCACGATGTGATCCACCGCAACCTGGAACGTGTCATGGGACTCACTCCCCTGTGCAAAGTGGAAAACCACCACAATTTTGCCTGGAAGGAAATCCACGACGGGCAGGAGCTGATCGTTCACCGTAAAGGCGCCACACCGGCTGCCGAAGGCGAGCTCGGGATCATTCCCGGCACCATGACCAGCAAAGGCTATATCGTCAGCGGGCTTGGAAACAAAAACTCCCTTACCTCCGCTTCGCATGGCGCCGGACGCCGGATGTCGCGCAAGGAGGCCCGCGAAAAGCTGACCAAATCAGCCATGACGCAAAACCTCGCCGATCATGGTGTACAACTGATCGGCGGAAGCGTAGAAGAAGCCGCGCTGGCTTACAAGGACATTGAAACGGTGATCCGCAGCCAGCAGGAATTAGTAAAAATTGAAGGTTCGTTCACGCCTAAAATCGTGCGGATGAACAAAAGTTAACAAGCGTTTCTCTCTTGGGAGGTCGACCGGGCGGAAGGACAATGCGGAAACGTCCGTAATCCCTGCCGGGTCTTCCTCAGGAGAAAAACACCAGGAAACAACATGAATATGAAATTGATACAAATCTCTTCCGGTAAAGGCCCTGCAGAATGCTGCCTGGCTGTTGCCCTGGCCCTCAAAACGCTGCTCGAAGAAGCCCGCAGGCAAAATATCTCTTGTGAGCTGATCGACCGGCACCCGGGACAGGAAAATGGCACCCTGGTTTCCGCCCTCGTGAAAATCGAAGGCGAACTGGCAGAACAATTCGCCCAAAGCTGGACGGGTATCCTGCTCTGGATCTGCCCGAGTCCTTACCGGAAATTTCACAAGCGGAAAAACTGGTTCATCGGCATCGAAAGCTATGACCCACCCAAAAACTCAGCGCTGGAAGAAAAAGACATCCGCTACCAAAGCCTGAAGGCTTCCGGTCCCGGCGGACAGCATGTCAACAAGGTAGAAACGGCCGTGCGCGCCATTCACCTGCCAAGCGGCATCCAGGCAACAGCCAGCGATTCGCGTTCCCAGCTGCAAAACAAAAAAGCAGCACGCGAACGGCTCGCCCTTTTGCTCCGGGCCAATGAGCTTGAAACGCTCAAAAACGAACAGCAGCAACAATGGCTGCAACACCACCGGCTCCAGCGCGGAAACCCCGTGCGGACCTACGTGGGCAAAACATTTAAAGCAATGTAATATGGAACAACAAGATATGTACCGCGAAATTATCGCAAAAAAAGAAAAGCTCCGGGAAGTCAGCATGGCCCTGAAAGCCCATTTCATCGGGTTGGACCTGATCATCGATGAAGTCATGGGGCTCGTTTCGTCCTGGTACCTCTTCCCGCAGGCACAGCTTCGCCCGATGGTGATCAACCTTTGGGGAATGACGGGCTCGGGAAAAACGGCACTCGTCCGGAAAATCGTGGAATTGCTTCAATTTGAAAAATTCTACGTGCAGATCGATATGGGTGAATTCGAATCCGATTCGGCCACCTGGTTCAAGCGCACCCTGACCCACGACATGGAATTCCTGCACGAGCAGTCCTGCCTGATGTGTATGGATGAATTCCAGTTTGCCCGTACGCTCAATAATTCGGGCGAGGAAATGGGCAAGGACAAATTGCGCTTTGTGTGGGATTTGATCGACAGCGGAAAACTGTCCTACATTCCGTCGAACAGCACCTTCTACATGAAGCGCTCGGAAGAATGCCTGATCAACCTGATGCGGGCGCAGGACCACGGGGTCGTGATTGAAAACGGTGTCGTGACTCAAAACCAGGAAGTGTTTCTCGGGATTTTCGGGAACTTCTATTTCGAGAATTATACACGTTTCAATACCGCCATGGATCCCTCCTATTTTCTTTCGGAGGATTTCATCCAGGGGGTTTACTACCTGTATAACGATGATTTCATGTTTGAAGAAACGGTGAAAGACCGGGTTTTGAAGTCCGACCTCGAGGGAATCATTGAGTTGGTAGCCGGAGGCATGCAGAGCCGCAATGCGACAAAAGAGCTTGACCTGTCGAAAGCCTTGATTTTCATCCTGGGCAACCTCGATGAAGCCTACGGCATGAGTAAGTCCATGAACCCGGACATCAGCGCCGACGAGCTGCACGAATCCACTTTACGGATTAACCTGACGAACATCAAAACGGCGCTCAAAAAGCGTTTCCGTCCGGAGCAGATTGCCCGCCTGGGAAACAACCACGTCATTTACCGTGCTTTTAAAAATGAGCACTTTGAAACACTGATCCAGCGCGAGTTGGACCGGGTGGCTAGCTTTATCCGGGAGCAGTTTTCCTTTGATATCGAGTATCATCCTTCGATCAACGAGCTGGTGTACCGCGAAGGCGTTTTCCCAGCGCAGGGAACCCGCCCGGTGCTGACCACCATTAAAAATTACGTGGAAGCCTGGTTCGGGAAAATCGTGCTGCACGCCATCGAGCGTAAACTGGAAGTGGCCAGCGTTTTGTGGTGCTACGAACAGGACCGCTATCGTTTTATCTTCCGAGACAAAAACGGGAACATCCTGGCCATCGAAGAAGAAAAAGTGCTGCTCAAAGTCGACTCGCTCCGCAAGGCGCAGAACCGCGACTTGCAGGCCCACACGGCGGTGCACGAAGCCGGCCACGCCGTTCTGGCCGTGATGACGCTCGGTTTGCTCCCATCGGTGATCGTGTCCAAATCGGCAGCGGATTGTGAAGGTTTTTGCATGGTGACTTTGCCGGAAGGCCTCACCACGCGTGAAACGCTGAAAAAGGACATCATTATTTCCCTGGGTGGCTACCTGGCCGAAAAAATGGTGTTCGGTGAAGAGCATACTTCCAGCGGGGTTTCGAGTGACATCGAAAATGCCACTGAGCTGGCCAACCAGGCGATCCGAAACTATGCCATGGGTTCCGACCCGGTACACATCGCTGTCTATTCTTCCGGAAATGAAAATACCTTCTACATGAATGAAAAATACCGCGCAGAAGCTATGCAGCTCATTTATGAGTGCCGGCAGGAAGGCGAGATCCTGCTCGAAAAACACCGCTTTTTGCTCCTGAAAATCGCCGAGTACCTCACAGACAATTACAAGATGGAGGAACAAACCCTGGCGGAATTCGTGCGCAAATACAGCGATGAAGAGTGGATCCACAGCTCCGGCTTCCGGAACAAGGAAAACTATTTTTCCTTTGAAGCTACGATCAAAGCCCAGCTGGAAGGGAGCGGTAAAAAAATAGGTAGTGCCTCCGTTTGAGCATGAAATATGAATAGTTGTCTTAGAACGAAGCGTTTATCACACTTTAAACGGCACACTACCTGAGTTTTTCAAATAATTAACGGATGACTGCGAAAAATAAAAAGGAAGCAACGGCTAATCGTTTGACCCGGAATAAATAAAATATAGACCTGATTTTTGATATCTTTATCGCAAAACATCCATTATGAAAATCATTTGTTCATTGCTTTTACTGGTCCCTTTTTTGCAATTTTCCGCCCAGCCGAATTATCCCGGCGACCCGCTGATCTATACCTTTGGTCAATGGGACGAAGAAGATAAAACCGCCGTCATTTTTGCCGATGTCTGTAACGTGCGTAAGTCCGAAGACAGCAAAGCGGAAGTGAGCGGAAGGCTGAACATTGGGACCGAAGTGAGCATTATTGGGGTTTCCAAAAAAACCTTCACTCAAAACGGGATCACGGCCCCCTGGGTAAAGATCAAAGCCGGGAAAGTGAGCGGCTATGCCTGGGGTGGAACCCTGACGAAAGGTGTTCAAAAACTCGATGATGGTAAATTGGTCTTGTGGGGACTGAACCAGATCCAGCCTTCGGATTCCTCCCGGGGAGTAATTGCTTCCGTGCGTATTGCCGAAAACGGCCTGCTCCGGAACAAAGTGGACTTTAATGTCGTGCATGCCGACCGGCCGGATGAAGGTTACCTGCAAGTCCTCCCGGCACCTTTGCTCGATGGGGTGCAGCAGGTGATCGTTTTCGAAACACTTTCGGAGGCCTGTGGCGTATTTGCCTCAAGCCATTACCTGCTTTATACGAAAAGCGGACTTTATTTGGCCGGATCCGGCTACTCCATGGGTGACGGAGGCGTGCTGCATACCTCCAAACAATATGTCTTTCCTTATCCGCGGGGTGACGAAAGCTATGACTATCATTTTTCACCGGATGCCGGCCACGTATTTTGTCTCAGCAGCGAGGGAGAATACGATGAAGATTGCATCTGGACGGAAATCAATAGGGTGGCTGATTTTACCTGGAACGGACAGGAACTGATCAAAGCCTGCGAGCAATAAACAAAAGGCTGATTTATCCTACATAAAAAAGCAGGGCATAAACCCTGCTTTCTTTTATATTCTTCCAATTTTTATTTCGTAATCACCTTGAATACGCTTGACTGTCCGGCGGCTTGGATTTGAACGAAGTAAACACCGGCAGGAACATGCATCTCAACCGGCAGTTGATCGCCGTTCACTTCCCTGTTTTCATAAACCAGCTTGCCGGCTGCATCCAAAATCGTCACTTCAGCTTCTGAAACAACCGTACCGAAATTGATCACGAAACTGCCTGAGCTCGGGTTCGGGTAAAGTGTGAATCCATGTTGCTCCAGTGCTTCCAGGCCAACCAGGAAAACGGCCGTACAAGTACTCGTCGCTGAACAGCCGTTTTTCGTTACGCTAACGGCATAGCTTCCGCTTGTTGTCGGTGTGAAGCTTTGGCTGGTCGCCCCGTTCACCGGCTGGTTACCATTATTGCAATCCAACCATTGGTAAGCCGCCCCGGAACTTGCTATTGTGAGCGTATTGGCATTGAGCGTTACGTTCACATCCGGCAGCGCGTTCACAGTTACCGCCAGTGTTCTCACAGGGGAACTGCCACAGCTGTTATTGGCTTTTACGGTAATGTTTCCGGAGTTTCCAGGCGTTGCATTGATGCTGTTGGTCACACTTGAGCCGCTCCATCCTGAAGGCAAAGTCCAGGTGTAAGACGTAGCGCCGGCAACGGCAGTTACACTGTATGTTTCACTGGATCCGGCACAGAGGCTCGCATCCCCGGAAATAGTTCCCGGCTGGGAAGGAGCAGTATTGACTGTCACATTTACGGTACGCGCCGTTGAGCTTCCGCAGCTGTTATTCGCTACCACTGAAATGGTTCCGCCCGAGCTGCCCGAAGTAGCAACAATGCTGTTGATGGTACTGCTTCCACTCCATCCCGAAGGTAAAGTCCAGGTATAAGAAGTTGCACCGGCAACTGCCGTTACGCTATACGTCTGCGTTGTCGATGAACAGATAGTTTGTGCACCGGAAATGACACCCGGAAGGGCAGGAATGCTATTCATCGTTACGTTCAGGTTTCGGACTACCGAGCTTCCACAGGTATTATTTGCGATTACGCTGATTGTTCCTCCCAGGCTTCCGGAAGTGACAGTAATACTGTTCGTGGTGCTGCTTCCGCTCCATCCCGAAGGTAAGCTCCAGGTATAAGATGTGGCATCCGATGCATTGCTTACGCTATAAGTTTCATTGGACAGCGGACAAACGGAAACATTCCCCGAAATAGATCCCGGTTGGGCCGGCACATCGTTTACAGTAATTGCCAGGCTCTGTGCCGCCGAGCTTCCGCATCCATTGTCTGCCGTTACGGAAATCGCGCCGGAGCTTCCTGCCGTGACAGAAATGGAGTTTGTTGTACTTGTACCGCTCCATCCCGAAGGCAAACTCCAGGTATAAGAAGTTGCACCTGGAACTGCCGCCACTTCATAAGGCTCGCTTGTTCCTGAACAAACTGTTGTTTCTCCGTCAACAGCAAGCGGCTGAGCGGGAATAGCATTGATATTCACCGCAAGTGTTTGAGCCGCCGAGCTGCCGCAGGTATTATCCGCCGTTACGCTGATTGTTCCTCCCGAGCTTCCCGTAGTGACAGAGATTGTGTTTGTTGTGCTTGTGCCGCTCCATCCGGAAGGCAAGGTCCAGGTATAGGCTGTAGCGCCCGGAACTATTGCTACGCTGTAAATTTCCGTAGCACCTGCACAAACCACATCCAAACCGGAAACGACAGCAGGCTGGGCCGGAATTTGCTCGATCACAACATTTAAATTTTGCACAGAAGAGCTTCCGCAAGCATTATCAGCCGTTACGGAAATTACACCATCCGTACTTCCTGCTGTTACTGAAATACTGTTCGTTGTAGTACTGCCGCTCCATCCGGATGGCAAAGTCCAGGTATAAGCGCTCGCATTCGGATCAGCTGTAACACTGTATGTTTCCGTTGCACCTGCACAAACGGACGCCAGGCCGGAAATTCCCAGAGGCTGGGCAGGAATCGTATTTACTGTTACATTCAATGTCTGAGCCACCGAGCTTCCGCAGTTGTTATCCGCTGTTACGGAGATCACACCCGAATTTCCGGCGGTAGCGCTAATGTTGTTTGTTGTACTACTGCCACTCCATCCTGAAGGTAAAACCCAGGTATAAGACGTTGCACCGGCAACCGCTGCCACATCATAAGACTGGCTTGTTCCCGCACACATATTGTCCGTACCGGTAATTGCAAGTGCCTGTGCCGGGATATGATCAACAGCAACTGCCAGGGTTTGAGCTACCGAGCTTCCACAGGCATTATCCGCCGTTATGCTGATTGTTCCATCCGAACTTCCGGTAGTCAATGTCATACTGTTTGTTGTACTGCTGCCATTCCATCCCGAAGGCAAGCTCCAGGTATAAGACGTTGCACCGGCAACCGTACTCACTCCATAAAGCTGGCTTGTTCCGGCACATACCGTCGAAGCACCCGAAATCGCAAGCGGCTGAGCCGGAATTGTGTTTACCGTCATGTTTTGGGTAGCTGAATAAGCTGTTGTACCCGCAAGACAACTTGCGTTTGAAGTCAGCACAACCTGGACATCATCGCCATCAAGCGGATTAACCAAATGGAAATTCGGGCTGTCTGTCCCCACATCCAGGCCATTGACTTTCCATTGATAGGAAGGTGTCGGACCGCCATTGTTTGCTGTGGCTGTAAAATCAATGGATTCTCCAACACAAACTGTGGTTCCCGGTAAAGCGCTGAAGCTTACCGATGGGGTCACCAATGGAGAAACAGTCATGGCAATGCTGTTCGAGGTAGCCGGGCTTCCGGTCACGCACGGCAGGTTTGAAACCATTTCAACCGTTACCACATCGCCCTGGATTAAGCTTGAGCTGGTATAAATGATACTGTTAGTCCCTACATTATTTCCATTAAGTTTCCATTGATAAACCGGAGCTGAGCCTTCATTTACCGGCAGCGCCGTAAAGGTTACCGGGCTTCCGGCACAGATGCTGTCGCCCGAAACGGAAGAGCTGATGGAAACGCCTGCTACAATTGAGCTATTGCCGGCTACCGTAATACGAACGGTATCCCGCAAAGTACAGATCCCGTTAAAGGACTCAACTGCATAATCCGTGCTTATACCTGTGCTTGCGATCGGATCGGCGCAATTGGTACAACTCAAACCGGCTGCCGGGCTCCAGCTGTACGATGTTCCTCCGCTCACCTGCAATTGTACAGGCATATTGGAACATACACTGGTATCAGCCGGTGTTACATTCAGTCGGGTTTTGTCGATTGTCACAAGAGCATCACTCCAATCGTATACGCTGCTGTTCGCCGACGAAGAAACCCGCACCAGGAGATGATCTGTTTCAATATTCGGTACCGTCCAGTCATAGGAAAGTACGGCGGTTGCATAATTGCTTATGATTGTCGTCCAGCTTAGCCCGTTATTGGTCGAATAAGCCAGGTCATACGTCCCGATCGGGGAAACTTCGGTCCAGGTAATGGTATGGTAACTACAGCCGGAAATCGTTTGGTTCCCGTTCGGGCTTGTCAGCGTAATTGCCGGCGGAAGCGTACTGATCGTAAAGAACATATCGCTGGTATCTTCCTTACAGTTATTGATATTGTCCCGTACCCGGATCAGGCTGTTGGCGGAAGGCGTGCTTGGTACCAGCCAGGGGTAGGTATTCGTTGAAGTATTGTAACCCATCACAATATTCGTCCAGCTGCTTCCACCGTTGGAAGAATAGAAAATATCGTAAATATTTGAAATACCATCCGATTCCCACATAATATTGTAGGTTGTTCCAACTTCCATAATTCCGCCATAATTCGGCTGAATGATCGTTACCGGTTTGGTAATGCTGAACACCGAATCACTCACGTCGCCGTAAGACGAAGCGCTGGTTGGCGTTACCCGCACCAGGGCATTCCCGGTGCTGGCATTCGGCATGTTCCAGTTGTAAGTTGCCGGGTTGGCACTTGTGGCCCAGTTTGAATTGATCGTTGTCCAGCTGGAACCATTGTTCAGGGAATATTCGATCCGGTAGTTAGTCCAGGCCGGTGAACGGTCAAAAGTAATGGAAGTTACCGTACATCCACCCCAGATTGTTGCATCATCATCCCCGTTCGGCGTGATGATCGTTACTGCCGGTTTGATGGTAAATACCGCGTCTGATACGTCGTAAACATTCACGTTTGCTGTGTTACTCGCCTTCACGAGGCAGCGGTTGGAGCTTACGTTCGGAATCGTCCAGTAATAATAGCCATAATTTGGCGTGCTGCTGGTGATCGGGATCCAGCTTACTCCATTATCGAGGGAATAATCCAGTCTGACATTGGAATAGAAGGTTGCCGCGTCCCATTGGATTTCCTGGGTGGTACCCGAATACCAGGTTTCACCGCCATTCGGATCAAGCAAGATAGGCTGGGCAGGGGTTACGGTGAATACCGCGTCCGATACATCGAATTTACAGTTGTTGACATAATCGATCACTTTGATCAAATAAGAGCTGCCCGGGCTGTTCGGTACCGTCCAGTTGTAGCTGTTGCCGGTGATGTTGCTCACGATCGTGTTCCAGCTGGAACCATTGTTCTGGGAGTATTGGATCGTGTATTGACCCGAAGCGCTCGGAAGGTTTGTCCAGGTGATGGCATGCGTGGAAAGCCCCTGCCATACTTCACTCCCGTTCGGTGAGGTTACTGTGATGTCGTTGCTTGGGATGATGGTGAACACCGCATCCGATACATCGAGCATGGTACCCGGGTAAGAGGTCGATTCCACCTGGATGAGGCATTGCGTGCTGCTGATCCCGTTCGGTACCGTCCAGTTATAGGTTTGAACAGCGCTGTAGCTGCTGCTCACACTGCTCGAGATCGTGTTCCAGCTCGTTCCCCCATCCGTGGAGTATTTCAAGCGGTAGTTCCCGATACAGTTATCCGATTTGGTCCATTGGATGCTGTGGTTCGAGCAGCCGATCAGGGTTTCACCGCCGTTCGGGCTGTTGACCGTAATCGCCGGGAGGATCGTGAAAACGGCATTGCTTACATCGTTTACCGTTAAATCCGAGGTGTTGCTGGCTCTTACCAAACATTGATTGCCCGGGATATTCGGTACCGTCCAGTAGTAATATCCATAGTTGGGTGTGCTGTTGGTGATCGTCGTCCAGCTCGCCCCGTTGTCGGTCGAGTAATCCAGTCTTACACTCGAGTAAAAAGTCGCAGCGTCCCAATCGATCTCGTAGCTGCACATCGGTTTGAGCGATTCCCCGCCGTTCGGGTTGAGTAAAACCGGCTGGGCCGGTGTTACGGTGAATACCGCGTCCGATACATCGAATTTACAGTTGTTGACATAATCGA
>CBINGV010000025.1:0-19215 GCA_966250255.1 uncultured Flavobacteriales bacterium
GAGGATCAGGTGCATGGATTCAATCCAGCCACCGGCAAGCATAAGTGAAAGCTCGTTTCCTTTTTCGATGTCAACTAACTTTTGGAAAGTCTTGTTGTAAGTTTTGTCCGAAAGGTTGAAAAGGGAGTCGGCATTGCCTTCCCATTTTTTTGCCCCGTCGCCCAATTCTTTTGTAAAGACTTGAGAAACACCTAAATCGTTCCCCAGTTTTTCGATTTTGGAGAAATAAGACAGGTATTTGGAAGTTTCCTTAAAGCTGGTCAGGTAAGCCACATCGGCAATATAAACACCGAAATTCAGCGCTTTGGAAGTTGAGCCTTCGTAAGAGCCTGCTTTGTTGTAATCGTTTACCAGTGAAATATTTTTTACACCGTCCAGGTTAGAAATAATTTCGAATTGCTCGGAAGGGGAAGGAATGTTAAAGCTGACTCCGGTATTTTCTTTTTCGGTTTCCACTTCAACCTGGTTTACCTCCTCGCTTTCTTCACCTGAACAGGCGTACCAAAGTGGCAATGAAGCTAAAAGTACGTAAGTTAATTTATTCATCATTTAGTATTAAAATAGAATTTTGCACGAAAATAAAAACTTTATTTTAACAAACGAAACATTTCATTAAGAATTCTTTCTTCGAGCTTTTGGGAAACCGGGAAAAGGGGTAGTCGCATCTTGTTTTTTAAGATGTTTCTTGCTGATAATCCGACTTTTACGCCTCCCGGGTTACCCTCTTCGAAGAACAAACGAGTTATTAACAATAAATCATAATGAAGGCTTCTTGCTGTTGATAAGTCATTGGCCAAAGCGGCTTTAACCATGCGGCAAAACAACTCCGGCAAGGCGTTGGAAACGACTGAAATGACACCCGCTGCTCCGGAGGCGATCAGGGGCAGGGTAATGGCATCGTCACCGGATAAAACGGCAAAATCTTCCGGTTTGCAGCGGATGATTTCCATGATCTGGTCAAAATTGCCGGAAGCTTCTTTCATCGCCACAATGTTTTTGACCTCGGCCAGGCGCAACGTGGTTTCCGCCGTTACATTGGATCCCGTTCTTCCCGGTACATTATACAGAATGATAGGCAAATCCGTAGATTCGGCCAGGTGCTTGTAATGCTGGTAAATACCTTCCTGCACCGGTTTGTTATAATACGGTGAAACCGACAGGATCCCGTTTACTCCTTTCGGAACGGCTTTGAGGGCTTCGGCTACTTTTTTGGTGTCGTTGCCTCCTACGCCGTAAACAACAGGCAGTTTTCCGTTGTTTTCTTCGAGCACACACTGCAGAACGGCTTCTTTCTCCGTTTGGGAAAGTGTTGGGGATTCACCTGTGGTTCCCTGGACTACCAAAA
This sequence comes from uncultured Flavobacteriales bacterium, assembly GCA_966250255.1. Lineage (GTDB taxonomy): Bacteria > Bacteroidota > Bacteroidia > Flavobacteriales_D > Crocinitomicaceae > M2408. The sequence goes on from CBINGV010000025.1 coordinate 1,346, forward strand.
AATCAACGCCGCCGCTGATCTGGAGCTGGACCAGTTTTTTAAGTCCTTCGAAATCAATGGAAAGGTCTTCGTTAAAAGGAGTCACGAGCGCTGTTCCCGTGCCGCTGAATGGTGTGTGCATTGTATAGACGTATTTTGTTACAAAAGTATAAAACTTTACCTAAAAAGGGAAGCGGATCGGGTGCTTTTTTTGCCGAATTGGGAGGGATTTTTTCAGAATGGAAAAAGTGGCCTGGCTCCGGCTTTCAGGTCAATATTCCGGAGGCCTTGAATTTGCTGGGATTTGTCAAAAAAGAAGCTTTCCGGGGAGCCGCTGGCACGGTTTTGCCTGTTACTTGTGTACAAGCGAATGAAGTTTAACCTTATAATACAGAAGTTATGAAAACAATCAAGCAAATAGGATATGGATTAGTTTTACTTTTCACAATCAGTCCGTTTATCTCCCGCGCACAATTGCTCAGCGGGGGTGTTGTCGGGGGCGTAAGCACCGGGGAAGTCCGAATGGAACACATTGGCGATGGCTTCAACGATGTCGTGACCGGCGATAACATCCTGGGGTACGAAGCGGGGATTTTCCTGAAAGTCAAAGCAGGCCCTGTTTATGTAAAACCAATGGCGATGTACAGCTACCAAAGCGGTCACGTAGATTTCGGTGACCAAAGCGTTTCTTACCGCGCCAATAAAGTGGGCGTACCGCTGATGTTCGGTCTGAATATCATTGGCCCGCTTTCCGTGGAAGCAGGTCCGGTGTATAACTATGTAGTCGACGTGACACAAAATTTCGATGACACCCGCGATTGGGATGTGGGCCAAAATGGCCTGGGGTACCGTGCCGGTGTAGCCTTTGACTTCGGTCCGCTGATGCTGAACGCGAGTTATGAAGGAATGACTTACGACCTGGGAAGCTCCAACCGCACCGGGTTCCGTGAGCCGCATAAACTGATCTTTGGAGCCGGACTCAGATTGGGTGGCGGGGGTAAAAAAGATTAAGCCGAACACCTTACAACTAAACAAAATCCTGCCGGCAACTGAACTGAAATAACCGATCTGCCGCTACTGAAAAAAACCTGGCCGGCCAACTGTTCCTTTTACAACAAAACCACGAGTTGAAAGCTACCCGGACATCGTCGCAGCAATGCAGGAACCGTCCGGGTAGCTTTTATTTTCGGGATGTACCTTTTGTTTTGTTAAACATATAAGGGCGTAGGAGAAACATATGTGAAAAGAACACATAAGTTAGTTTCAACCAACAAATCCGTATGGTCGGTAGAATCCGCGGGAAATATAAAAACGCTTAATCCTTCCCAAGCATCCCGTCGCGCAGGGTTTCGTCAACGGTTTTGCTGCCGAGCCAAATGGAAAATAAAGCTTTTTTGAATTCCAGGCCTTCGATCGTGCCGATGTGTTTCCCGTTCTTTTTGACCTGCAGACCTTTGTCGGGAACATATTCGAGGTAAATTTTATCCCCGTTTTTAAATTCACCGGTGAAAAAGCCGGTAAACTTTTTGATTTCTTCCTTGGTGGCTTTTCCTGCCGTAGCGTTGGCAAAACCTTCCTTGACGGTTTCGATGAATTTTTCGCGGGTTACTTTGTCGGAAACGAGCTTGATGTAAATCGCCATTTCCTCGTGTTTGTTGATGATCTTCGAAGCATCGGTAGACTTGCTCTTAAGATAAAGTGCGGCCACATAGAGGTCGAACCAGTATTTTTCGCGGAGCCCGCCGCCGTTTACAACTAATTTTTCTTCACCGACGGTAATGCTTTTGTAAAATTCAACATTCTCGATTTTGACCGTGTTTTGTGCCAGCGCTTGCAGCTGGAACAAAAGCAAAGGGATCAGGATTAATTTTTTCATAACGTTCGGTTTTTAAAGTGAGCTGATCATTCGGATGAAATCGTCTTCCGAAATAATGGTGATGCCCAGCTGGTTTGCTTTTTCCAATTTCGCAGGGCCCATGTTTTCGCCGGCCAGCACATAATCGGTTTTAGCAGAAATCGAGCCAACATTTTTGCCCCCGTTGTCTTCAATAAGCTGTTTGATCTCGTCGCGGGAGAATTTCGAGAAGACGCCCGAAACAACAAAGCTTTTTCCTGCGAGCAGGTTGGACGAGGCCACTTTTTCTTCGATTTGGAATTGTACCCCGGCAGCCTGCAGGCGCTCAATGATCTTACGGTTGCCTTCGTCGAGGAAATAGAGCTGCACGGAAAGCGCAATTTTTTCGCCGATTTCGTCCACGGCCACCAATTCGTCGTAGCTTGCATTCGCGAGCCTGTCAATCGATTTGAAAGCTTTGGCCAATTGCTTGGCAACCGTTTCGCCTACAAAGCGAATCCCGAGGGCAAAAAGTACCCGGTCGAAGGCAATGTTTTTCGAATCGCGGATACCTTGCAGCAGGTTGTTGGCTGATTTTTCGGCCATGCGGTCAAGATCGACCAGCTGATCAAAGGTAATGTCGTACAAATCCGATACATTGTGAATAATGCCCTTGCGTACCAGCAAATCTACGGTTTCGGAGCCCAGGCCGTCAATGTTCATGGCCTTGCGGGAAATATAATGTTCGATGCGTCCTTTGATTTGGGGCGGACATTCTTTTTCGTTGAGGCAGAAATGTTGTGCCTCACCTTCCTTGCGAATCAGCAGGGATTCGCATTCCGGGCAGTTGGTGATAAATTCCACCAGGGCAGCCTGCTGATCGCGGAGGCTTTCGTTTACTCCCACAATTTTCGGGATGATTTCGCCGCCTTTTTCAACATAAACACTGTCTTTGAGGTGCAGGTTCAATTTTTCGATCTGGTCGGCATTGTGCAGGGAAGCGCGTTTCACCACGGTGCCCCCGAGGCCTACAGGCCGGAGGTTGGCAACGGGCGTGATGGCCCCAGTGCGGCCCACCTGGTAAGAAACCGATTCGAGGATCGTTTCCACGCGTTCGGTTTTGAATTTATAAGCAATGGCCCAGCGCGGCGATTTGGCTGTATAACCTAATTCCTGCTGGACATCGTAACTGTTCACTTTGAGTACCACGCCATCAATTTCAAAAGGCAAAGCGGCCCGGTGTTCGTCCCAATAATTGATAAACTCCATGATCCCGTCAATCGAATCCGTTTTGCGGATGTAATTGTTTTCCGGCTGTGGAATTTTGAAGCCCCAGGAAGCGGCCTTGATCACCGTTTCAAAATGCGATTCAAAATCCTGGTCTTCGGCATAAACGCCATACAGAAAACAATCCAGACCGCGCGAAGCAACGACTTTCGAATCCTGGGATTTCAGGGTTCCGGAAGCCGAGTTGCGTGGGTTGGCAAATTCGGGTTCGCCGATCGCCCGGCGTTCTTCGTTCATTTTGTTGAAAGCGCTCAGGGGAAAAAAGATCTCGCCCCGGATTTCAAAATCGGCCGGGTAATCGCCTTTCAGCTCCAGCGGCACGCTACGGATGGTTTTTACGTTTGTTGTCACATCCTCGCCTTGTGTTCCGTCGCCCCGGGTTACTGCCTTATGGATTTTCCCGTCTTTGTAGGAAATCCCGATCGCTACACCATCGTATTTTAGCTCGCAAACATATTCAATCGGGGCATTGATCGTTTTTTTGATGCGGTTTTCCCAGTCAATAATTTCTTCCTTGGAATACGAGTTGCTCAGGGACAGCATCGGGAAACGGTGCATGATCGTTTCGAACTTTTTGGTGATGTCGCCACCCACCCGTTTTGTCGGGCTGTTCGGATAGGCAAATTCCGGGAATTCATTTTCCAGTTTTTGCAGATCAAGGAGCATCTGGTCAAAATCATAATCCGAAATTTCCGGGTTGCTGGCCACGTAATATTGGTGATTGTGGTGGTTCAATGCCTGGGTCAAACGTTCAATTTCCTGTTTGGCGTGTAAGTTATCCATGGTTTTTTAAGGGTTCTTTTCCCAAATTTAAGATTTTATCTTCATAGTTAAAAGTCGAGAAACAATTTCCTCTCTTGAGGGAGGACAAGGAGGGTGACAACTAAAATTTATTTCAAGGAAAATCACCCCTCTTGGTCTCCCCTCAAGGGGAGAAATCAACTCACCAAATTCGTTTCTTTTCCAAAGCGTTTGTAGGAGAAAACCACCGAAACGGCAGCCAATCCGAACATGATTCCAAAGCTGAGGGCCAGCATCGGGAACTCAAGCGTTCCGGCGATGAGCTCCTTGGTGGCGAGCACCACGTTGATAATCGGGATACAGGCCGTTGTGACATTCAGCTCGATGCCCGGGAAAAAGCCCACCATGGCCGGCAGCACGATAATGGCATTCATCGGTGCGATAATGCTCTGCGCTTCTTTGAAGGTTTTGGCGTATACTGCGATCGGGACCATCACTCCGGCAAAGAAGACGATCAGCGGGATCAGGATGAGGTAAAACATCAGGATGAATTTCGGCGTCAGGATTTGGTGTATGATTTCCAGCAGGCGCGGTTCCTGGATGATGTCGAACACTTCAATCGTCAGGAAAATCCCAAGCATGGTAAAGGAAGCGGCAATCAAACCGGAAAGGACAACAACGCCCATTTTCCCGAGCAGCACCTGCCAGCGTGAAACGGGGGTGGTGAGCAGGGTTTCCAGTGTTCCGCGCTCTTTTTCGCCGGTAAACAGGTCAATAGCTGGATACATACAGCCCATGAAACCGAAAGCGATGAACAAATAGGGCAGGAAACCGCCGGCAAACTTACCGAATGTTTCTTTGTCCGAAGCTACGTTTTCATAGTTTACTTCCATCGGCTTGAGCTGCTGCTCGTTGATATGCAGCTGGCGGTAGCGGACCGTTTTTACCTGCTGGTCAATGAAGCCCAGGAACATTTCCGCACGCTCCTGCATGCCGACATTGGTGGCGTTGTGAAAAACTTTCAGCTCAATATTTTTTGTGGAATCGGCAATCTGCGCATAATCGGCCGGCACGGTAATTCCAAACTGGATACTGTCCGTTTTGACTTGTTTCACAAGCTCGGCCGAGTCTTTGAAAAAAACCAGGTTGCGTTTGCCAACGGCCTCCGGGATTTGTTTGAAGGCCTCGATAAAGGTATTGCTTGCGTCCTTGTTCACAATCCCGATGTTAACCGCTTTGGTCATGGCTTCCTTCGTGAAGGAGGTTGAAACTTTAACAAAAACCGTCATAATCAGCGGGAAAATCAGGATCGGGATCACAACCATCATCACAATGGTGCGGCGGTCGCGGAGCGTATCTTTTAATTCTTTTTTGAAAATGGAAAAAATCATGATCAGGAATTTTGATGGATTAAATGGATGAACTCGGAAGTGAGGTTTTCAGTCTGCATATTCGCCTTAAAATTCGCAAAACTGTCATTGAAAATAATTCTTCCTTTGTGGATGATCGCCAGGTCATCGCAGAGCAAATCGACCTCCGACATGATGTGGCTTGAAAAAATAACGGTTTTTCCCTGGTCTTTGCAATCACGAATGAGCTTGATGATGTTTTCCGAAGTGATCACATCCAGCCCGCTGGTCGGCTCGTCAAACACGATCACTTCCGGGTCGTGGATCATCGTGCGGCAGATCGAAACTTTTTGCTTCATTCCGGTGCTCAGTTTCCCGATGCGCTTGTGCTGGAAATCGTTCATGTTCAGCAGATCGAACAAATAAGCTTTGCGCCGTTCGAAATCTTCTTTCGGGACGCCGTATAAATCGGCAAAGTACTTCACGACTTCCGTGGCGGTTAAGCGCTGGTACAAACCGGTTGACCCGGTGAGGAAACCAATTTTTTTACGTGCCTCATTCGGGTTGGCGACGGCATCTATTCCCGCAATTTCGATTTTCCCGGAAGTCGGGGTAAAGAGCGTGGAAAGCATGCGCATGGTTGTCGTTTTACCTGCGCCGTTCGGGCCAAGCAGGGAAAACACCCTTCCCGGTTTGCACTCAAAACTGATGTCATTGACAGCTACGGCTACCTTGTCTTTGGTCGCATATTCTTTCTGTAATTTTTTGGTGAGTACAAACTCTTTCCGCAAATTTTCTACCCGGATCATTACAATGGATTTTACTGCGAAATTAATCTTTTTCGGATGCAGTGCCGTATAAAACGGAGATATTTTTACAAGAAGGTTTTCCGCTGACTTTGCTTCACCAAAGTTCCGCGACTACGCTTATGCTCAAGCTTCAGCGCTAGCAATAGCAAGGAAGTTAAAATAAGTCACCCCGAGGACGTGGATTTGTTTTTGGATCCCAACATTCGAGCGCCTGGGAAAGATTTGCTATTTAACATCATGTAAATAGGCATTCCATAGGCTTTCAATAGGGAGTAAATAAGGAGTAGGCGGGAAGGAGCCAGTCCGTTTGTGTCTTTGAACTAAATACAAGTCGTTTATTTTCGTGCCGTATAATTTGCCAGGAAAACACCACTAAGCACGACGAGCATTGCCAGCACCTGCGACAGGTTAATTGTTTCGCCATTCAAGACGCCGATGAAAACGGCCACAATCGGGATCAGGTAGGTCACACTGCTCGCAAAGAGGGTGGAGGTCATTCCGATCACGCGGTTAAAGATCAGCAGGGCGAGGGCGGTCCCCACAATACTGAGAATGGCGATGTAGCCTAATCCTTCCCAGGCATGCGGGTTGCTTTTTATGACTTCAAAGCTGCCCGAAAAAATACTGGCAACGAGCCCAGGGAGCAATAAAATTCCGAAAGCGAGCGAGGTAATTTCCATCGCTTTCAGGTGGCTCAGGCGGTGTTTGATCGTGTTGAGCGAAATCCCGTAAAGAAAGGTGGCCAGGATGATGGCGCCCAGGTGTTTCCAGCTTCCGGCGCTGTCGAGCTGTTGGCCGGCATACATGAGGAAAACCATGCCCGAAAAGGCAATCAAAACACCAACTACCTGGTTGAGTTTTAATTTTTGCCGGAAGATCAGCACGCCGATCAGCAAGGCGAAAATCGAAGTAAAGGTATTCATCATGCCGGCATAGCCGCTCGAAAGCTCGGTTTCCGCATAGGTAAAGAGGAAGGCCGGGACAAAATTCCCGCAGGTTCCGACGATGGTAAGACTGATGAAATCTTTGTAGGAGCGGAGTTTTTTGAGGGAAAAGATCGTCACGGGCAATAAAACCAGCGAAGCGATCAGCATGCGGAGCGCCGACCTGGCTGTCGCTGAAAATAGCGCTACCGGCCGTGGTTTCCATGCCGCGTTTCATCAGGATAAAGGAGCTGCCCCAGATACAGGCGAGTAAAAGCAATAAAAGAACAGGGAAGGTTTTATTTGACATCGTGCGAATCCGGGTTTATTTTACCATTTTTTCGAGTTCCCGCATTTCATCACGCAGGCGTGCCGCTTCGATAAAGTCCAGGTCTTTGGCGGCTTTCTCCATATTTTTCCGGGTGCTGTCGATCAGTTTCTTCAACTGGTCCTGGTTCATGTATTGGACCACCGGATCGGCTGCAATGCTCGGCTTGTCGTCGTATTCGTCTTTGTAAGCACGCGTTGCCGGGTCACCGTCGGCCACCTTGGTGGATTCCATGATTTTTTCACGCGATTTGTTCAGCGCGGTCGGAACAATACCGTTTGCTTCGTTGTACGCCATTTGCATGTTGCGGCGGCGGTTGGTCTCCGTGATGGTTTTGTCCATCGACACCGTGATTTTATCGGCATACATGATTACCATCCCGTTTACATTTCGGGCAGCACGCCCCACGGTTTGCACGAGCGATCGCTCATCCCGGAGGAAACCTTCCTTGTCGGCGTCTAGGATGGCCACGAGTGACACTTCCGGTAAATCAAGCCCTTCGCGGAGCAGGTTTACCCCGATCAGCACATCAAAATCACCCAGCCGGAGCTGTCGCAGGATTTCCACACGTTCAATCGTGTCGATGTCGCTGTGGATATAACGGCAGGGAATGCCCAGTTTATCCAGGTATTTTTGCAGCTCTTCGGCCATGCGTTTAGTGAGTGTCGTTACCAGGACGCGCTCGTCTTTTTCGCGGCGCAGCTGGATTTCCTCGATTAGGTCGTCGATCTGGTTGATGCTCGGTCGCACTTCAATGACCGGATCGAGCAGTCCCGTCGGTCGAATGAGCTGCTCCACGACAATTCCTTCGGATTTCTCAAGCTCGTAAACGGCCGGTGTGGCCGAAACGTAAATTGCCTGGTGGAGCAGACTTTCAAATTCTTCGAATTTCAGCGGGCGGTTGTCCATGGCGGCCTGTAAGCGAAAACCATAGTCTACGAGGTTGATTTTCCGGGCACGGTCGCCACCATACATTGCCCGGATCTGCGGGATCGTTACGTGGCTTTCGTCAACCACGAGCAGGAAATCATCCGGGAAATAATCCAGGAGACAGAACGGCCGTGTGCCCGGTGCGCGCTGGTCGAAGTAACGCGAATAATTTTCAATGCCGGAGCAGTAGCCCAGCTCGCGGATCATCTCCATGTCATAGGAAACCCGTTCTTCCAGGCGTTTGCTTTCGAGCAGTTTGCCTTCGCGTTTGAAGCCTTCCACCTGGAGCACCATGTCTTCGCCGATCTGGTTCAGGGCGCGCTGCTGGGTTTCGGGGCTTGAAACGAAAATGTTTGCCGGGTAAATGTTAATCAGGTCGAGGGTTTCGAGCTTGTTGTTCGAAACCGGGTCAATGGTAAAAATCCCTTCAATGTCGTCGCCCCAGAATTCGACGCGGAGCGCATAATCGGCGTAAGCCAGGTAAATATCAATTGTATCGCCTTTTACACGGAAGGTTCCGCGCTTGAAATCGTCGACCGCCCTTGAATACAGGTTTTCCACCAGTCGGTGCAGGAATTTGTTGCGGGAAATCGTCTGCCCTTTCTCTATCTGGATGATGCTATTGGCAAATTCGTGCGGGTTCCCGATACCATAAATGCAGGAAACGGAAGAAACCACGATCACGTCTTTACGACCCGAAAGCAGGGCGGAAGTGGCCGAGAGCCTGAGCTTTTCCAGCTCGTCATTGATTTGCAGGTCTTTTTCAATAAAAGTATCCGTCACCGGCAAATAAGCTTCCGGCTGGTAATAATCGTAATATGAAACAAAGTATTCTACGGCATTTTCCGGGAAAAACTGTTTGAACTCACCGTAAAGCTGGGCAGCAAGCGTTTTGTTGTGCGATAAAATTAGGGTTGGGCGGTTGATTTCTTTGATGACGTTGGCAACGGTAAAGGTTTTTCCACTACCGGTTACCCCGAGCAGGGTTTGGTGGGGTATGCCGGTGTTGATGCCACTAACGAGCTGGCGTATAGCTTCAGGTTGGTCGCCGGTTGGTAAAAATTCGGATGAAATTTTAAAGTCCATATCCTACAAATTTAAGGATAGTTATTGGAAATTGAAAATTAGGTATCAGGAAGAATCTTTTTTCAATCTTCAATCTCCAATAACCAATCCCAATTTCTAATTTCCAAGCCTAATTTCCAATTTAATCTTTATTTTTGTCTTTTATAATTTACACATGGTCTGGATTTTCTTTATTGCGCTCATTTTTGGCCTTCTGGCACTCGATCTCGGTGTTTTTCACAAGAAAGCCGAAAAGGTCAGTATCCAGGAGTCTATTGCCTGGACAATTGTTTGGGTCGTTTTGGCGCTCAGCTTTGGCGGTGTGATTTACTACCTCTACGATGAACAGCTCTTTGGTCTGAATCCCAACAACGTTCCTCCAAGCAAGGCCATGTTCGAATTTTATACGGGTTATTTCATTGAAGAATCGCTGAGCCTCGACAACATTTTCGTGATCGCCCTGATTTTTTCCTATTTTAAAATCGAAGGCCGCTTCCAGCATAAAATCCTTTTCTGGGGAATCATTGGGGCTGTATTTTTCCGCCTGGTGATGATTGTGCTCGGTACTGCTTTTGTGAAACAATTTGAATGGGCCACCTATGTTTTCGGAGGCATTCTCGTGTTTTCCGCCATCAAAATGCTGCGTACTGACGAAGACGAAGCAGATTTCCAGAATAGCTTTGGAGTGAGGATGCTTTCCAAAATTTACCCGATCGACTGGGGCAATCATGGCGGCAAATATTTCATCCGGAAGAATGGTCGCCGCGTAGCTACGGGCTTGTTTGCATCGCTGGTTGTGGTGGAATTTTCGGACATCCTGTTTGCGGTGGACTCCATCCCGGCGATTTTCGCGGTCACGCAGGAGCCATTTCTGGTCTACACGTTTATCGTATTTACCTCCAACATTTTTGCCATCCTCGGTTTGCGTAACCTCTTTTTCTTCCTCTCCGGCATGATGGATAAATTCCAGTACATCAAATTTTCACTGGTGGCAATCCTGCTTTTTGTGGGCTTGAAAATGATCCTGGTGAAATGGGTGGAAATCTCCCCGATGATCTCGCTCGCGGTGATCCTGGGCTGTCTTACGATCGGAATTGTTTACTCGCTGATCAAGACGAAAAAAGAAGCTTAAAATAAGTTGGTAGTTGCTGAGTCAGGAGTTACTTAGTTAGTAGTTTACAATAACTGATCAACTACTAACTTACAAACTGAATAACTAATCAATTATCTCCGTCGTCTTCCCCCTTTGTATTTTCTGCGTGAAAAAGGATTGTCCTTGATGGTCCGGGCGTAACTTACGGAAAGCTCATGTGAAACCCCGGTTGTCTGGTTTTTCGGGAAGAAACGGTTGTCAATCGAATACACGATGCGGAAACCGCTTTGGGTAAACAAGCCCACACTACCATTAATTGTCAGGTCGCTGTCAACACCAAAACCGCCCCACACCAGCTGGCTGGCGAGGAAATTGAGGTGGAAAGAACCGTGAAACTTACTTCCGCGCACGGCATACATCATGATGTTCGGGTAAACGATAAACCAGTCTGTTTTGTGAAATTTGTAGCCTGCATTAAAGAATAGATGCGCATTTTTCACATTGTAAATCTCCTGGTCGTTGATGAAGCGGTTCCCAAAAAGCTGCGGCACGCCGAAATGCAGGCTCAGATCACGTGAAGTGAAGGAAATACCCGTTCCCAGGTTAAAGAAATGTGTCGTAAAATTACCGTCGGCCAGGACAGGCTCGTCCGGGTCAAAATAAGTGAGGTTCGTATTCAGCAGGTTTTGCTCAATGAAGCCGGCTTTGATTCCCAGGCCGAGGTTGTAGTCGTAGCCTACCGGGATATTGTAAACATAGTTCGCTGAAAATTCGAACTGGTTGTATTTGTTGATGAGGTCGTTTGACATGATCCCGGCAACGGCATGTCTTCCGTCTTCAAAATTATAATGTCCGTAAACAAAAAAGGCTTCCGGGTAGTTTTCCTGGCGCAGCCACTGGCGTCGGTAAAGCGTATTGACGGAAAAACGGGTCTCCGGGTCAACGTATCCGGGGTTGTAAATCGTCTGGTGCAGCATGTACTGCTTGAATTTGAATTTCATCTGCCCGAAATGGAAAACGGGAAAGAGGAGGGCAAAGGCAAGTGCAAATCTCATCGTTTCAGGATAATTTTGCCGTTTGCTTTGGTTAAAAAATCCCCTACTATGTATTCGAAGCGGTAAAAATACATCCCGTCCGGCAGCTCGTCTCCGAAAATTTCGGCCTGGATGTTCATGTGCCCGTCCCAATCGTTTTTATACGGTTCGGAAACATATACGATCTCTCCCCAGCGATTAAAGACGAACAGCTTATTGATCGGGTACTCTTCGATGTTCTGGATAAAAAAAGTATCGTTATGACCGTCGCCGTTCGGGCTGAAAAAATCGGCAAAAATGAGGGGCTTGAACTTAATCACGCTTTCCTGCACGGGAAAACAATCCATGCTCCCGGATTGGACCGGGCCAAGGCAAGACGCGAAGAGCAGTATGAAGATAGCGGTTCTGAGCATACTTGTCTGTTAAGGAATAACGTGTAAATCCTAAAAAATTACATTAAAAGCGTAAAATTACGAAAAATATGTAAATTCGGATGTGGAAACCCGAAAAATCATACACATCGATATGGATGCCTTTTACGCTTCGGTTGAACAGCTCGATTTCCCCGAGTACCGGAACAAACCTTTAGCGGTAGGCGGAAGCAGCGATCGCGGTGTGGTGGCCGCGGCCAGTTATGAAGCCCGTAAATTTGGCGTAAAATCAGCCATGAGCTCCAGGCTGGCCGCCAAGCTCTGTCCCGGTTTGATTTTTGCCCGTCCGCGTTTTGAGCGCTACAAAGAGCTTTCTTACGAAATCCGGAATATTTTCCTGCGTTATACCGACCTGATCGAGCCTTTGTCGTTGGATGAAGCCTTCCTCGATGTGACCGAAAATAAAGTCGGTTTGCCTTCCGCCACGCTGATTGCTCAGGCGATAAAGAACGACATCAAAAATGAATTGAACCTCGTGGCTTCGGCCGGGGTTTCTTACAATAAGTTCCTGGCGAAAATGGCTTCCGACCAGGATAAGCCGAACGGGCTATTTGTCATCCGACCCGAAGATGCGCAGGCTTTTATTTTTTCGCTGCCGATCCACCGTTTTTTTGGTGTGGGGAAAGTTACGGCGGATAAAATGATGGAGCTCGGGATTCCCACAGGGAAACAGCTCTACCAGAAAAGCAAAGAATTCCTGGAATACCATTTCGGAAAATCGGGGAAATATTTTTACTACATCGCCCGCGGTATGGATAACCGGCCGGTCGAATCGTTTCGCGAGCGCAAAAGCCTGGCGGTTGAAAATACCTTTTTCAATGACATTTCCGACCAGGCTACTTTCCGGTCAGAGGCGGCAAAAATCCTCGCTGCGATGTGGAAACGCTACGAAAAAAGCGGGAAACGGGCGCGTACACTGACGCTCAAGCTGAAGTATTTTGATTTTACGATCCAGACCAAATCACACACCTGGGAATTGCCTTTCGTCAGGGAAAGCCAGCTTGAGTCGGCGGCCGATCACTTGATGGACGAGGTGCTGCCGCTCAAAAAGCCCATCCGCCTGATTGGGTTCCAGTTTTCAGGCTTCGAGAGCGGCGAAGCAAAACCTGTAGTATACCAATCCAAACTTGATTTCTGATGAAAAAAATGCTTGTTTTCCTGTTTTTGGGCCTGGGGGTTTCCGGCCGGTCGCAGGAAGAATTTTCGACGTTCGGACTCTTCATTGAAGGGGGAGGGGCAGGAGGTTACGGCTCCCTGAACTGCGAACTGCGCTTCCGGATGAAGGACCATTTCCTGTTTACACGCCGGTTGGGATTGGGAACGTATAAGCTGTCCGATTTTGAGCGAAAATTTAACCCGGAGCTCATTGTACCGCTGACGTTTATGGTCAGTTACGGTAAAAAACAACAGGTTGAGCTGGGCGCCGGGCCTTCGTTTTCGTCTTATCCGATGCTGGACCAGATGAAAAAAGAGCGCGCTTTCCTGCTCTCGGCGAATTTCCTGCTGGGCTATCGCTATACGACTTCCAAACGTTTTTTCTACCGCGTGGCTTTCACGCCGATGTATGAGCAAAACAAACAATTCAGGCCCTGGTTCGGGCTTTCATTCGGGAAAGGTTTATGAGGACGGGGATTTACATCACAGCGCTTGTTTTTCTTTTTGCCTGCAAGAAGAAAGAGTACACGATTGATAACCTGAACGGCGGAACGATTGATAAGCTGGGGCATGCCGGCATGGGAACGGGCGATACGTACCCGATGAACACTGCCGAAAGCATCCGCAAATGCCTGGCGTATAACATGGACGGTACGGAAATGGATGTGCAGATGACCCAGGATGGCGTACTGGTGGCTTTTCACGACGAAACGCTGGATGCCAAAACGAACCTTTCTGGTTTGGTGAATGAGTACAGCTGGGAAGACCTGAAACAGGCAAAATATACCGTTACACCCCATGTCCAGTATCATTTAATCCGGATTGACGAACTTTTTGCTTCGCTGGATGCCAAAAACTTTGTGTTTTCCTTTGATCTGAAGCTTTATGCCGGTGGAAATTACCCCGAATATTGCGAAACGTATAAAAATGCGCTGATCGCGCTCATTGAAAGCTATACCGACCCGGCAAAAATCATGATCGAATCGCAGGATACGGTTTTCCTGAACAAGGTGAAAGCCGAAAAACCGCTGTACCGCCTGTTTTATTACCCGCTGTCTTTTGAAGAAGGGCTGGAAGCGGGGGTGAAATTCGGCTATGCCGGGATTACGATTTCGACGCGCAGCGTCTCGAAAGAGCAAATCGCGCAGGCTCACCTGAACGGCTTGCAGGTAGCGACCTGGAATACGCATACGAAGCGCGACAACCGCGAAGCCATTCTCAAAAATCCGGACATCATCGAAACGGACAAGGTCGAATTCCTGTCAAAGGCTTTAGAATAAAAGAGAGTTAAAAACTAAAAGTTGAGAACTGAAAGCTGGTTTTCAACTTTCAGTTCTCAGTTTTATTTAATCAATGATTTCAATTGAATCGATCGAATCACCCTGGCGGATATCGTCGATTACGTCCAGGCCTTCGCTTACTTTCCCGAAACAAGTATGGTTCCGGTCAAGGTGGGAAGTGTTGTTTCTTGAATGGCAAACAAAAAACTGGGACCCCCCGGTATTTCTTCCGGCATGTGCCATAGACAAGACGCCGCGGTCGTGGTACTGGTTATCGCCCGTCAGCTCACAGTCGATTTTATAACCCGGTCCGCCGGTGCCCGGCATACCTGTTTCCCCCTCGCGTGTATTCGGGCAGCCGCCCTGGATCACGAAATCAGGTAAAACCCGGTGCCATTTCAGGCCGTTGTAAAACCCGGATTTAGCGAGCTTAACAAAGTTAGCTACGGTATTGGGAGCGTCTTTTTCGTAAAAAGTAACGCGCATATCCCCTTTATTTGTTTTAATAATTGCTTCCATAGTGCAAAAATAGTATTTTTGAATGGAGAATAGAAAATGGAGAATTGAAAATTATTTCTGTGCTTCCATTCTCCATTTTTAATTTTTAATTCTCCATCCAAAAATGAATTACCTAGGCCATTTGTATTTCTCGAACAACGACACGACCCTGATGTTGAACAACCTGTTCGGAGATTTTGTCAAAGGGAAGGATTTGTCTTATTTGCCGGAAGCCGTCCGGAAAGGGGTTTACCTGCACCGGAGCATTGATGATTTCATTGATCATTTTCCCGCAGTAAACGAGCTGCAGCAGGTTCTTCGGCCCGATTTGCCTAAAGTTTCTTCGATTGCCGTGGATTTGTTTTTTGATCATTTGCTGGCCAAAAACTGGGAGCGTTACCATCCGGGAAAACTGGATGTTTTCCTGGCGAACTTTTATGCAAGCATCAACCAGGAGCGCTATTTCTATTCCAAAGAGTTCGAGTATATGATTTCGCGTATGGTAGAAATGAACTGGATGGCGCACTATTCAAAGCTCGAAGGGCTCGACAAAATGTGCCGGGGCGTTTCCTCGCGGCTTTCCTTTGAGAACAGCCTAAAGGATGGGAAGCGGGTGTTTTTGAAACATGAAGATGTTGTAAACCAGTGTTTTGAGGTTTATATGGAGGCCGCCATCCGAAAATTTAATGTTGATATGTGAAAATAAAGTTGTATCTTGCTTTGTTTTTCAAGCTAACATTATTGAAAATTTCTGGTAAATATCGGCTGATCAGCGCCTTATTCGTACTACTTTGCGTGAGCCACTCCTGTTCTTCCGGCCCGGATGAAAGCGATAAGCCTGTTGCCGTGGAAGGCCTGGATTTACCGCAAATCCTCAAGCGTGGCAAGCTGGTGATCCTGGCTGAAAACAGCTCCACTTCCTATTTCATTTACCGGGGAAAAAAAATGGGCTTCGAATACGAGCTTTTGCGTGAGTTTGCCGAAGAAATCGGGGTTGACCTCGAGGTGAAAACAGTCGACAACCTGGATGAGATCAATCAGCTGCTCAATGAGGGCGAAGGCGATATTGTTGCCTGCAATTATACGATCACCAAAGACCGCAAGAAAGAAATCGATTTTTCGGTTCCCTTTATCCGCACCAGCCAGGTGCTGATCCAGCGCAAACCCGATGGCTGGGAGTCCATGTCGAAAGATGAAATCCGCAAAAAAATCCTCGTTGACCCGATCCAGCTGGCCAAAAAGAAAATTTACGTTTGGAATGAATCCAGCTACTATCAGCGTTTGCTGCACTTGCAGGAAGAAATCGGTGATACGATCCTGATCCAGGGAGAAAGCGGCGAAGTGTCCGGAGAGGACCTGATCGAACAGGTATCCGAGGGAAAAATCGACTATACTGTGGTGGAAAAAAATATTGCCCAGGTCAACCGCCGGTTTTATGAAAATATTGATATCGACCTGGAAATCAGCGTGCGCCAGAAAATCGGCTTTGCCATCCGGAAAACCTCTCCTTTGCTGAAGGCGCGCCTGAACCAATGGTTAGGGAATTACATGGCGAATGCTTCGTTTAAATACATGAAGCACAAATATTTTGAGCTGGCCGAGCTGACGAGCAAATCCCAAAGCGAGTTTTCCAGCCTCAAAGGCGGACAGCTCAGCAAATATGACCTGTTTTTCAAGGCCGAAGCGGCTAAATACGGCTGGGACTGGCAGCTGATCGCTTCCGTGGCCTACCAGGAATCCAAGTTTAATCCAACCATTACAGGCTTCGGCGGGGCTTATGGCATGATGCAGTTCATGCCGGAAGTGGGCCCGAAATTCGGGGTTTACCCCAATTCACCGGCCGATGTACAGATTGCCGGCGGAACCAAAAAACTGTACCGCGATTACCAGAGCTGGCCCGAAGTGAGCGATCAGCGGCAACGCTATAAATTTGCCCTGGCCTCATACAATGCCGGCTTGAGCCACATCAAAGACGCCCAGCGCCTGGCGGTGAAACACGGTTACAACCCGAAAGTATGGGACGGAAACGTCGAATTGATGGTGCGCAACCTTTCCAAAAGCGAGTTTTACCGCGATGAAGTGGTGGAAAACGGGGCCATGCGCGGCGCTCACACCGCCAATTATGTTAACACCGTGTATAATCGTTATCAATCCTATAAATCCGTTTACCATTGATATGAGCAAATTTCAGAAAAACGCTTTCGTTTTAGGAACAACCTTACTTTTACTGGGAATCATTTTGGGCGCATTCGCTGCACATGGCCTGGAGGGCAAAATTCCGGAGGATAAAATCATGACTTTCGAAGTCGGAGTGCGTTACCAGGTCTACCATGCCTTTGGTTTTCTTGTTCTCGGCTTGCTTTTTCCTTACCTGGGTTTTTCGCTTGCCTGGGTTTCGCGCCTGATGCTGGCCGGTGTCCTGCTTTTTTCCGGCTCGATTTACCTGCTGGCCACCCAATCGCTTTTCGGGATGGATATTTCCAAAATCCTGGGGCCACTGACTCCCTTGGGCGGTTTGCTCCTGATCGTTTCCTGGGGAATTCTTCTTGTAAACTTAATCCGTCAGAAAATCTGATTTCCGGGGATTTCTGCTTACTTTTAAGGCCCAAAATCAAGACCTGTGAAAATTACGCTTTTAGGCACCGGCACGTCCCAGGGAATTCCTGTTATTGCATGCGATTGTGAGGTTTGTACCTCAACTGATCCGCGCGACAACCGCCTGCGCTGCTCTGTGCTGATTGAAACGGGAACAGACAATTATGTAATCGATGCAGGCCCGGATTTCCGCCAGCAAATGCTGCGTGCACAGGTGAAAAGCCTGAACGGGGTCATTTTTACGCATGAACACAAAGACCACGTTGCCGGTTTGGATGATGTCCGGGCCTTCAATCATAAGGAAAAGCGCCCGATGGAAATTTACTGCACCCTGGAGGTCGATATTGCCCTGAAACGTGAATTTCACTATGTCTTTTTTAATGAAACGTATCCGGGTGTCCCGAAACTGAACATCAACCTGCTCGATGGAAATTCCTTCAAATTGCCGGATGGAACGGTGCTTACGCCAATCCGCGTTTTGCACTATAAAATGCCGGTGCTGGGTTTCCGCCTGAAAAATTTTGTCTACATCACCGATG
>CBINGV010000026.1:0-19191 GCA_966250255.1 uncultured Flavobacteriales bacterium
CCGAACACGAGATTTCGCAGGAGGAGTTCGAGGCCGCCTGGCAGGAAGCCATCCCGATGATGAAAAAGGGAGGAAAATACCGTTTGTACGTGCCGTATCACCTCGCTTACGGCGAGCAGGGCATGTTCAACCCGCAAACGCAGTCCTACGATATTCAGCCTTACGAGTCCCTGACGTTCTACATTGAATTACTGAACTACGGGAAACACGGAACATTGAAATAAAGCTTACAACGAATAAAAATAGAAAGGCCCTCTCATTTACGGAGGGCTTTTTTTATGGGTACTTTGCCCACAGATGACGCGGATTTTTATTTATTTCAAAAGGCTTTGTGCCACCTTCGCACCTTTGGGTCTTCGTGGCAAAAGCAATCCGCGTCATCCGCGCGATCGGCGGGAAAGCTAACCGTTAAGTCATGTATTTCAAAAAAAGATCTTTGTGCCAGCTGCGCGCCTTAGAGATTTCGTGGCAAAAGAAATCCGAGTTATCCGCGTGATCCGCGGGAAAGCTTACCTGACTTATTATGTTTGATTAACGCGAAAAAGCGCTCATATCCATTTGAATAATCAGCTTCCGGATGTTTTCCTGCACCCGTCGTCCGCGCCGGATTGTGTAACGGAAATAAGCTCCGCTAATCTTAGAAAGCAGTTCATCGGCGCCTTTGATAAAACGGACGATATAAGGATAAAAGCGCAGCCTGCTGGGGGGTAAACCGATACTGGAACAGGAACGTTTTCCCAGGAAGAAATAATTGTAGGCCAGGTGAACTTTAACAACCAGTTTGCGCTGCCAGTTGTATTTGAGGTAATGGGCCGTCATCGGTTCCAGCATCAGCGCTTTGGCCAGGGTTTTGGTGTCTTCGTCGGCCGGGGGCTGGGCGATGGTCCATTTATAGAGTTCTGCAATAGCTTCTTCTTCTTTGTCCGGGAGGTATTCTGCCGGGATCCCGAGCAAATAACCGGTGTATTTCCAGAAATGGAAAAGTCCGTTGATCTCTTCGCGGCTCGGGCGATAGCCCAGGTTGGTGAGCCCATTCAGGAAAACGAGCGAAAAACCCAGGTTGGTGGCCGCCATATCGCAGTGATTGACCGGCAGGCCCCATTTGTTGTTGTCCCAGTCGGATTGCTGTAAAATCGATACGCGCGCATAAGCATGCATCAGGCGGGTTTTCAGGATGTTTTTGAAGCCAAGTCCATCGCGTCCAAGTGCTCCCTCACCGGTAATATTGATCCAGAATTCGGTGGTTTCCGTAATGCGTTTGGCTGCCCCTTTTTTGAGCGCACCGGTAAAAATCAGGGCTTTGTTGATCGCTGCCGATTCGTAGCCACCCATCAGCGAGTAATTGCGGAGCACTACCAGTCCCAGGGCCCCGGTCCGGCGGCAAAAAGCAGCTCCTTTTTCGGCTTTTTCCTTTTGGTACCATTCCGGGAGATAATCAATTTCTGCGAAAATAGCTTTCAGGCATTCCGGGGCATCGGGTAAGGCATCAATTCCTTCATCCAGCGCTTTTCGGATTAGCGCATCAGCCTCCTTGAACCCGCGTTTCAGGTACAATTCCCGGACGACTTCGTCGGCTTTCCGGTCGCATTCGAATAAACGGGGAACCTGGGCCTCAATTTCCGAAACGGAGGGTAAATGGGTGAGTTTGCGTGCCAGTTTTTTACCATGGCCTTCGCGCCAGTAATGCTCAAAGCCGGGAGATGGATAGATGAAACGCTCGGGTTGTATCATACAGTTCCAAAAGTACAAAATCTGCCAGAGATGTTCTCACGTGCCTTATCTGTTTTTTTTAATCAGAACAGGGTAAAAAAATAGCGCCACAAATGCAGCGCTACTTTCTGAAAATTGTATTTTATCTTATTTGCTGGTATTCACGTTGGCACAGGACATTTCCTCCGGTGCATCCGCTCCCCAGGTCGGTACAGTGGCGTAAGTTCCCCCGCCTTTGTAAGTGTAGCTGGCGTATACGGCTGTCATGTAGCATTTTCCATCGGTGCCTTTGAAAGAAACCCAAACTTCATGGTACTGGTAAACCGGCAGGTCAAATTCGTTTTTCTTCACCCATGGCTCACGGGTCAAAGTAACCGCTTTCACGGTTGAAGCTACCGGGCTGTCGCCGCGGCTTTTCAGGTATTCGGCATATTCTGCGCCTTTCAGGTATTTTTTAGCACCTTCTTCCAAAGTCGGGTTGGAAGTCACCGCTTTCGGCAAAAATACTTTCGCGATTTTCTCCGCGTGCATCTTGTCCAGGTATTTCTGGTATTCACCGCTGCTGATGTACAATTCATTTTCCGCCTTAATTTTGGTGATTGTAGCTTTACCTTCAGTCATAGCGGCTTTTGCAGTTGCGTCAAGTGACAAGCTGTGGTCGGCCTCGATGCGTCCAAGAGCAGCCAGGTAATCATTGCATCGTTTGATCACGTCATTCGGCAGGGCGATTTTATTTTTTGCGCTGTAATCCACCACGTCTTTTTGTACATTGTCTTTTGCTGCCCACGCTGCATATTTGTTCCCGTTAGCTAAACAAGCCGTCATGTTGGCAAAGCCTTTTTGTGTATCTTCATCCGTATATCCTACCAACTGGGCGGTTAACTTATCGTATTCCGCTTTGCTTGTTTCATATTCCGTGTATGTTTTCTTCTGTCCGGAATAAGCGGCACGGCAATAGCAATCATTCCGTACACCATAAGAATCCACTCTGAACGACAAAACATCCGGGTTTTTATACTCAGCCGGTCCTTTGAATTCATCTTCAAACAACTTTTCTAATTCTTTCACCTTGGCATAAATTGCATTTTCCTTGTCGGCACGCTCCTTCAGCGGGTTGTATTTTTCGTAATATTTCGTAGCGTCCACATTCGGCTCCAGTTTTTTGATGTGGCCCAGGGTGCGCTCGTTTTCGAACATGAGCTTTGTCAAAGCCGCATAATCAATAGTCGTTTTTCCGTATTCAGCCTCCAGGGTTGCGAGGTTGGCCACAGCGGTTTTGCGGTGGTGTTGTGCACTCGGGTCGTCTGTTACTTTACTAAACAAACCGCTTGGGTCCTTGCCAGGAAGCGTTGCTTTGTTGTCGTCCGAAGAACCGGATCCTTTTCCAATGGTACCAACGTTTGGCTTGGAGATTTCAACTTCAGGCTTTTTGATTTTGATCTGGGCATTCAGACTGGTTCCCAATAAGGCGGTAACGAGTAGTAGCGCCAGTGATTTCATAGAGTTTTTCATAATTATTTTCTTTTACATAGCTTATGTGGATGTAAAAGTAATCATTAAGCAGCATAAGTGCTGCCTTTTCTGATATTGGTTTCTGCAAAATTTAAAAGTGAAGCCCTTGGCTTTAAAAACGTTATTAATGGAGAATGAAGAATTATTACTTTTCCATTCTCCATTTTTAATTCTTCATTCTACTTCAGGTTTTCCTCGAAGAGTTTCAAAATGCGCTTGTATTCATCCAGCCAGGAATAGCTTTCCTTAAAGCCGTGGGACTCAACCGGGTAAACGGCCAACTCCCAGTTGTCTTTGCCCAACTCGATAAAGCGTTCCGAAAGACGCACAATGTCCTGGAATTGGACATTATCGTCCACCATTCCATGGAGCATCAGCAAATTGTCCTGTAGTTTATCGGCGTAATAAATCGGTGAGCTTTTGCGGTAAGCCTCGGGATCGGTTTCCGGGTAATTCAGGATGTTGGACGTATAGCCCTGGTTGTAGTGTGCCCAATCTGTCACGGAACGAAGCGCAGCACCGCATTTGAATTCGCCGGGATGGGTAAGGAGCGCCATCAGCGTGATAAAACCGCCGTAGGAACCGCCATACATGCCCACGCGTTTCGGGTCGACACCGTATTTTTCAACCAATAGTTTTTTTCCGTCCAGCTGATCGGAAAGGTCAAGTCCTCCCATGTGGCGGTAAATTCCCGTGCGAAAATCGCGTCCGTAACCATCGCTGGCGCGGTAGTCCACATCCAGCACCGTAATGCCTTTTTGTACCAGCAGGTTGTGGAACATAAACTCCCGGAAATAGGTGCTCCAATGATTATGGGCATTTTGCAGGTATCCGGCGCCGTGTACGAAAATCACTGCTGCGCCGGTTTTTTTCTGTGCTTCGGGCACATAAATCCGGGCATAAACCTTCGTTTTGTCGCTGGCCTCGAAGCTGATCACTTCCGGTGCCATCCAGTTGCGGGCGTCAAAAGCTGCGGTGGTGGAATGGGTCACCCGGATTTTTTTTGTATTCGCTTTGTTTTCCGCATAATACAATTCCCAGGGCTGGGTTTTCCAGGAATAAAGCACCGCCAGTGACTTTTCATCCGGGCTGACCACCACATCGGCTGCCCCTTCTTCGGTGAGGATCGGCTCCAGGCTTTTGTCGGCGATTTTCAGGCGATAGAATTCGCGGTTGCCCGGGTGGTTTTTATTCGCAGTGATGTAAAAATAATCCTTCGTGGATGAAAGCCGTGCTTCGCGGACTTCCCAGTTCCCGGAAGTGACCTGCTGTTTTTTCTTGGTCAGCACATTCAGGAAATACAGGTGCGAAAAACCGCTTTCTTCCGACTGGAAATAAATCGTTTCATTGTCTTTCAGGAAACCGAGGGTACCGGAGCCGTAATCCGAAATGCCCGGACCCCCGATCCAGGCAGCATCGTGCTGGTGCTCGAGCTCGTAGACTTTCCCGTTTTTCAGGTCGATACTCACAATCCAGCGGTCTTTGTTGTCGAGGCTGCGGACATCGCATACGGCCTGGGTCACCTTTTCATTGAAGAAAACTTCAT
The DNA here is from genome assembly GCA_966250255.1 of uncultured Flavobacteriales bacterium. Lineage (GTDB taxonomy): Bacteria > Bacteroidota > Bacteroidia > Flavobacteriales_D > Crocinitomicaceae > M2408. Next base: position 4,769 of record CBINGV010000026.1, read on the forward strand.
GCATGATCACCGGGCGGTCGCTTGACCGGAATTCCTCATAATTCGGGTAAAGGCTCAGGTAAGAAGGATTGCGGCGGATGTCCGACAAGCCGGCGAAAGAAACAAAATACACGCTGTCCGCCGCCATGCTGTAAATGGCCATTTTGTGCTCGCTGATGGCGTCCACCGATACTTTTTCGCGGGCTTTCGTTTCACCCAGGTAACCGGAAGAAGTGATGAAATTTTCATAGCTCGTTTCCAGGCCTTCCGGGTAGGACGACAGGCGGAATACCACGTATTGCTCATCGGCCGAAATCTGGATGTTTTCCAGGTTATATTTGCCGTAATGAAAGGCTTTTGGGAATTTTTCGGCATTTTTCTGCTGCTGTTCCTTGTTCCAGGCCGCGCGCTTGTTTTTGTCGCGGATATACTGAAAAAGTTCCTGCTGCTGGTCTTCCAGGAAAGTATTGCTGCCGCTGTGCCCGCCTTTCGCCCCGTAGCGGAAATTCGTTACCTGCATAAACGTATTGGTCGACACATCGTAGCGAAAAAGATTATTGTCCTGCGTGAAATAGATCACCGAAGGATTTTGCGTCAGCTGCAGGTCATACACCGGGTTTTGGGTGTGGATCAGTTTGCGGTGCGTCATTTTCTGCGTATCGAAGGCAAATAAGGCGCCGTTTTTGGTATAAAAACGCGTTTTGCGTCCCTGCTGGCGCGGATCGTTCAGGTAGGAAGCCTGCAATTCGTTGTCCGCTACCTTTGCCGGGCTTTTCATACCTCTTTCCCAGTAGTAAAGCGAGTTCCCGGGATTGTTCTCGGGGTTCCAGCTGAAATAAACCCGCTTGCTGTCCCAGGACCAGAAATGATCCGACGGCAGGTTACCCACAAATTCGTGGCCCTTCATGATGTCTTCGAGTTTCAGTTCCTGCGCCTGAACACTGCCGGCAAAGGCCAGCAACAGGTAAATGATCTTTTTCATGGCGGTAAATATAATTTATGAATTCATTTCCGGCATTACCATCCGTGTAATTTAACATTTTCAGAATGCGCGTTAAGTTCTATATTTGCAGCATGAAAATCAGGGCCTTTTTTTTGTTTTTGGTGCTGGGTGCATCGCTTCACGCGCAGGACAGCCTGAAGCAGATGCGTTACGGACTGCGCCTCAATCGCCTGGATTTCTTTGAAGAAAACAGCCTGGTGCTGAAAAAAGACAAACTTGCCCACGAAATCGGGCTGGGCTTCGGGATCAACCGTTCCATTTTCCAACAGCGCCTTTTCCCGGAGCTTTTTTATGCCTTGCAAAGCACTTTTCCTTCTTTGGGTGTTTTTTCCTGCCAGGCAAAAGCAGCTTATCATACCAGTTTTTTCCAGGTGAACCGGAAGGAGGGCGAAATTCATTTTTACAACGAGCTTTTGCTGGGCGCCCACCTGGCTTTGGGCCGGAAATATGCTTTCTTTTTTGAACCGGGCATCGGTTTGCAGGCCGAGAGCTTCCATTCGGATTTTTTCGATCGGGTAGAGACGGGCTTTTCCTTTGCTTACAGCGCCAAAATCGGGTTTTCGCATGCGTTTTAGTATTTTGCTCATAGCGTTTCTTCTCTTTTCCTGTTCCAAAAAGGAAAGCTTTGAGAGTATCCGGGTTTTTGGACATGCCGGCAACGGGATCCAGATTTCGAATTCGGTCTACCACGACAATACGCAGGAATCCGTTGAGCTTGCGCTGGCGCAAAACGGCTGCGAAGGCGTGGAAGTTGACATCCAGCTTTCGAAAGACGGGACGGCCTGGCTTTTCCATGATTCCGATATGCTGCGCGAAACCGGCGAAAGCGGCTGTATTTCCGGGAAAACGGATGCGGAACTGGAAGCCATTCGTTACCAATCTTTTCATCATGAAAAATTAGTGCGGCTCAGTGACTTAAAGACCTACGGAAAAGCGGTGTTTCTCGACCTCAAACACGCCAGTTCCTGCTCCGTTCAATTGACTCCTCTGGACCAGCTGGCCGACGATCTCGAAAACTTCAGGAACCAATCGCCGGGAGCTGAGCTCAAACTGATTACCTTCAACCCGGAATGGATCGATCCGCTTCTTGACCTGGGTTTTACGGTGTTTTATGAAGCAGAAGATTATGCTGAAGCGCTGCTTTATGCTCCCAAGGTCCTCGATGGTTTTGTTTTTAAAAGTGAACACATTACGAAAGATCAGCTCGCAGACCTCCGGAACAAAGGTTTTGAAACCGTTCTGTTCGAAGTCCGCTCCCCGAAAGGCATCCGCCGGGCTTTGCGCAAAGCGCCGGATTATATCCTGGCCGACGACATTAAAGCGACCTTGGTGGAAAAGTATTGAGCTGGGTTAATGATTTGGTCATGAAATTTTTTGTTAAAAATCGTTACATGAGACTGATCGCAAAGATGAATGCCAAAATTCCCGGTTGATCTTTTTCAGGGTTGAAAAAGGGGGTTAATTTATCCGTCAATTCGTTCGCATAAGCCCTGCCACTTACCAAAAACCGGTAGAGCACTTTGTAGTCCGCATCAAGGGCTGTGATCATCACACTCCCGGCGAGCAGTTTTGCTTCCTTTTCTGAATAGTTCACCCGCGAAATTAAGCCTGTAAATGTACTGTCCCGGCTTATGTCTTCCAATTGCCGGGGGTTTTGCCTGTTTTCCAGCCTGAGTAAGCTATCCAGGAGCAGGAGCGTTTCTTTCGCCGTGTGATATCTCCAGATGTATTCATAATTGAACAAGTGTTTAATAAAACGGGGTTCTTCGCATTCAAAGCACATCGAATCGGGATTTCCAATGCTCAGAGCTTCCATATAGGGTTGATCACATTCATGGAAAATGGCATTGTCGATCGTGATGTGGGCCACTTGTGCGGTTATTTTACCTGAAAACAAGAGGAAAAAGCAACTGAGAAATAAGAGCTTAAACATTTTCATGGAATAGGCTTTCCAGTCAAAGATAAGAAATCCGGGTATATAAAGTAAGAAAAAACCCTCCTTGCGGAGGGTGCTTTTCACCTTTACCTAACTTAGATCGAGTGAGAGAAGTTATGTAATAAGCGGAAGGCTTACTTTGGAAGACTAAACAAATTAACAAGGCAACTTGTTCACTATTGTTTTCCCGGCTTTTGCTGAACGCTTTACTGAGCTGCGAAACACTTTCACAATTGAAACCCGCGTTTTCCAGGTAATCCTGGATACTTTTCAAAAACCAGGGCTCGTTTTCTGCGATTAGGATTTTCATCGCTCAAAAAATAACCTTAAATTTCAAAGAAAGGTTGAATTAAGCGGACAATCGCGTATTTTTGCTTTTCAAACAGTCCTTCATGAGTAAAAAAGATAAAAACCGGATCCATGTGGTCTATTCCACCAACCCGGATTTCCAGTACGAATCCGAAGAGAGCCAGGAGGTCGAGACCCTGCCGAATCAGCAGCAAAAACTGTATGTTTCGATTGATCGCAAGCAGCGGGGCGGGAAAGAAGTGACCCTCGTGGAAGGTTTCATCGGAAGTGAAGACGATCTGAAAGACCTCGGAAAATTGCTCAAATCCAAATGCGGTGTTGGGGGAACGGTCAAAGAAGGGGAGATCCTGATCCAGGGCAATTTCCGGGATAAAATACTTGTGATTTTACAAAACGAAGGATACCAGACGGTGCGTAAAGGCGGTTAACATTAAAAAGCCTGACTTAATAAGCAAATACGTAAAACCAACAACGTTTTTAAGCTTACTAAATCAGGCACCTAAACCAAAAACAATAAAACTATGTTTAACTACTACATTTACAAATCTAAACCGTTTTTCTCAATGTTTTATGACTTTAATGTGAATGGTTATTTATATTGAGCGAAGTGTATCAATTGCAGCATGAGATTTTAAAAAGCACCTGGAAACATGATAAATTACCTCCGCGAGACGGATTTTTTGGATTATAATTCACCTGCCGTTCAGGATTTTTTGAGCGGTTTTTCAGTAGAAAATGACCCGGTTGAGCTGGCCCGCAAACTCTATTTCAAAGTACGGGATGCTTTCCTGTACGATCCTTATCACCTGGACTTACGGCCTGAATCGCTCAAAGCCAGCCGGATTACGGCCAAAAAACGAGCCTGGTGTGTCGAAAAAGCCGTTTTGCTTGCTGCCTGCGCCCGCAATTTCGGTATTCCGTCGCGCCTCGGTTTTGCGATTGTGACCAACCACATTGGCGTCGAAAAACTCCTGTCTTATCTCCGGAAAGAAGAAATCGTTTTTCACGGCTACGTGGAGCTTTTCCTCGAAAACAATTGGATCAAATGTACCCCGGCCTTCGATCGCCGGATCTGTGCCATTTCAGGCGTGAGCCCGCTCGACTGGGATGGTCGGCGAGATTCGATGTTCCAGGAGTTTGAAAGTGACCGGCGCTTCATGGAATACAAGCATTTTTACGGAGAATTCGACGATGTCCCGGTCGCATTAATGAACAGCGAAATGAAACGGCATTACCCGCATCTCTTTGAACGGGAATGGAATACGAAGGAATTTTCGTTTTTCCATGTATAAGGGACGCTAAGGCCGCTAGGTTTTCGCAAAGTAGTGCAAAGTTTTGTCGCCTTTTTTGCGTCCTTTGTTTCCTTTGCGTTCCAAACCAATCCACGTGCATCCGCGTAATCTATGGAAAACTCCTATCCTTTGCTCAACTTTCTTTGCGCCCTTCGCGCCATACCTTGTCTCCTTTGCGTCCCTCCAAACCAATCCGTGTGCATCCGCGTGATCCGTGGGAAAACTCCTGTCCTTTCCTCAACTTTGTCTTTGCGCCCTTCGCGGAAACTCAGCGGTCTTTGCGTCCCTAAAAACCAATCCGCGTGATCCGTGGGAAAACATTTACACGCTGCCCAACTTACTTTGTGTCCTTCGCGCAACCTTTGCGTACTCTGCGTCCCAAACCAATCCGCGTGTATCCGCGCAACAAATCTGCGTTTTCAGCGGGAAAAACACCCACATCCCTTACGCGCCAGTCTGCGGGAAAATAAACCGTTGATCCGAAAGCGCTTCTTTTTTTGATTTATAATCGTATTTTTACCCTCAAATTAGAAAAAACATGAAACTCAGATTTTTACTGCTCACCCTTGGATTTTCGTTCCTTTCTCTTGCACAAAACGTTCATTACACCTTGCGGATGTCGAAGCCGCAAAACCACTATTTCGAAGTGGAAATGCTGATTTCAGACGTCAAGGAAAACAGCCTGGATGTCAAAATGCCCGTATGGGCGCCGGGTTCATACCTGGTGCGTGAGTTTGCTAAAAATGTCAACCTGGTAAAGGCCTGGGACGAGAATGGCAAGACACTCGAAGTTAAAAAGAAGAATAAAAACACCTGGGAAGTGATCAAAGGTGCTGCTAAAAAGGTAAAAATCGCTTACGAAGTATATGCCTTCGAATTGAGTGTACGTACCAGTTTTCTTGATTTGAGCCACGGTTTTGTGAGTGGTTCCGGCGTATTTATGTACGTTGACAAGCTCAAAGACAAAAGTGGAAGCCTCAGCGTCATTCCTTACCAGGCCTTCAAAAAAGTAAGCACGGCCCTGCCTGCAGCCGGTGAGCGCATGAGCTCCGACAAGGCTTTTGAATACAACTTCATCAATTACGACCAGCTGGTGGATTGCCCGATTGAAATCGGGAACCACGAAGTATTTGACTTTATGGCTGAAGGCGTGAAACATACGGTAGCGATTTACGGCCCGGGCAATTATGATGTCCAGACGCTCAAAAAAGATATGGCAACCATTGTTTCCACGGCAACCAAAGTTTTTGGCGAAAACCCGAACAAGGATTATACCTTCATCATTCACAATGTGGTGGACGGACAGGGAGGCCTGGAGCATACGAATTCAACGACCCTGAGTGTCAACCGCTGGACTTACCAGGGATCAGATTACATCGGTTTCCTTTCGCTGGTGGCGCATGAGTATTTCCACCTTTGGAATGTAAAACGCATCCGCCCGATCCAGCTCGGGCCGTTCAACTACGATGAAGAAAATTACACTTCTTTGCTGTGGGTAATGGAAGGTTTTACTTCCTATTACGACGAATTACTGCTGCGTCGTGCCGGTTTTTATACCCAGGACCAGATGCTGCAAAAAATCAACAGCTCGGTGAATTACGTGGAAGGATCGGAAGGTTCGCGCGTGCAGCCGGTAGCTCATGCCAGCTTCGATGCCTGGATCAAGGCTTATCGCCCGAACGAAAATTCGGCCAACACCACGATGACGTATTACACCCGAGGAGCCATGATTGCCGCCATGCTCGATGCTAAAATTGTGACCAAATTCAAGGGCAAAAAGTCACTCGATGATTTCCTGCAAAAACTGTATAAGGATTTTTACAAAAAGCTCAACCGGGGTTTCTCCGAAGAGGAATTCGAAAAAGCCCTGAGCGAATTTATGGGCGAAGACATGAAACCTTTCCTGCAGGCCTATGTTTACGACACGAAGGTTCCTGATTTTCAGGCTATTTTTGCTCCTCTGGGCGTGAAAACCGAATACAACGGCACGAAAAAGGTGAATTTCGGAGCTACGTTCTCCAATGGCATCGTGAAATCCGTTCGCGCCAATTCAGCAGCTGAAAATGCCGGTTTGAGCGTGAACGACGAAATCATCGGGATCAACGGTTACCGCATCCCGGCAGGCGACATCGATGCAACCCTCAACAGTTTTGCTGACGGTGAATTGCTTTCTATTCTCATTGCCCGGGAAGACATCTTGCTGGAACTCGCTGCAAAAATGGGAAGCTATGAGCGCCCGAGCTACCGCTTGTCTATCGATAAACCGAACGATTTGCTCAATTACTGGTTGAGATAGGTTTCTAAGTGAGGAGTTATTGAGTTAGGAGTTGTTGTCAACTTTGCGTCCTTTGCGCATCCTTTTTGTTCTTTGCGTCCAAAACAGTATGTATCAGCGTAATAAAATCGCGCCACCTTGTGGACCGCTATAAATCAACTTTGCGTCCTTTGCGTAGCCTTTGTGTTCTTTGCGTTCCTCACCTCCAAAAAAATCTGCGTGCATCAGCGCAATAAATCAGCGCAATCTGCGGGAACATTCAAAAACTTTCTTACCTTCGTTCCAAATCTTTTTTTATGCAAAAGAAAGTCATCGGACGAAAAGACAAAGTAGACCTTCCGGAGTTTGGGCTGGAAAATGTATCCGTTAAAATTGACAGCGGTGCTTATTCCTGTTCCATCCACTGTGAATTCATCCAAGAGGTGGACGAAGAAGGCGGTAAAGTACTGAAAGTCGTTTTCCTCGACGATACTCTGCCGAAATATTCCGGTGAAATCCATGAGTTCCGGGAATACAGCAAAAAGAACGTCAAAAGCTCTACCGGTGAGAAGCAGCAGCGTTTCTTTATCCGGACCAAACTGGTACTTTTCGGCAGCGAATTTGATACCGATTTTTCCCTGACCAAACGCTCGGGACTGAAGAATCCCATTCTCATCGGCCGTAAGGTGCTCAACGGTAATTTTCTCGTTGACACGGCCCTGGTGAACCAATCTTATAAAGAAAAAAAAGCATCCCAGCAGCGCGCCGGTAATTAAGCGCACGAAACTCCCATTGTATGAAAATAGCGATCCTATCCAGGAATCAGAATTTATATTCCACCAAAAGGCTGGTTGAAGCGGCGATTGAACACGGACATGAAGCACATGTCATCGATCACCTGGCCTGTAACATTGAAATTGAGCAAAAAGGCCCTTCCCTGTATTACAAAGATCATTACCTCGAGGATTACGACGCTGTGATCCCGCGGATCGGGGCTTCCGTGACTTTTTACGGTACGGCCGTCGTGCGCCAGTTTGAGATGATGAACGTGTTTACCGCAGTAAACTCCCGTGGCATTGTGCATTCCCGCGACAAGCTTCGCTGCCTGCAGGTTCTTTCCAAAGAAGGGATCGGCCTGCCTAAAACCGTGTTCACCAACTATTCACGCAACGTGGAGCATGTAGTTGAATCTGCAGGCGGAGTGCCGGTAATCCTCAAATTACTCGAAGGGACCCAGGGCTTGGGCGTTGTCCTTGCCGAAAATAAAAATGCGGCGCAATCCGTACTCGAAGCCTTCAACGGCCTCAAAGCACGGGTGATCGTGCAGGAGTTCATCAAAGAAGCCAAAGGGGCCGACATCCGCGCGTTTGTAGTGGATGGTGAAGTTGTCGGGGCCATGAAACGCCAGGGCAAGCCCGGTGAATTCCGTTCCAACCTGCACCGGGGTGGCAGCTCCCAGAGCATCGAATTAAGCGTCGAAGAAAAATACACGGCCATCCTGGCGGCAAAAGCCGTTGGCCTGGGGATTGCCGGTGTGGATATGCTCCAATCCGAGCGCGGCCCGCTGGTACTCGAAGTGAATTCCTCCCCGGGCTTGAAAGGCATCGAAAGTGCTACAGGCGTTAATATTGCCGGGAAAATTATTTCATACATCGAAAAAAATGTCAGGCGTTAAATCACCGGTTGTGGCAAAGCCCAAAAAAATGGTTATCCTGGGCAAGGAAATCCTTCCCGGGAAAGGGGCCCAGCTTAACCTGGATGTGGCCAAGCTGCACACCAGTACCCCGATTTTGGTCCCGGTGATCGTAGAGCGTGCCAAAGTGGACGGCCCAACGGTTTTGCTGATGGCCGGCCTGCACGGCGACGAAATCAATGGAGTGGAAGTGATCCGCCGTTTTATCCGCAAAGGCTTCAACAAACCGCTCGCCGGTACGATTATCTGCCTGCCGGTCTTTAATATTTTCGGTTTTCTTAACCTCAAACGGGAATTGCCCGACGGGCGGGATCTGAACCGGAGTTTCCCGGGCAGCGAAAACGGTTCGTTGGCTGCCCAGTTTGCCTATCATTTCATGAAAGAAATCACGCCCCACGTAGATTATGTGATCGATTTTCATACCGGGTCGTCGCAGCGCAATAACTTCCCGCAAATTCGCTGCGTATTTAAAGACAAGGAAAGCCTTGAGCTGGCCAAAATCTTCAATCCCCCGCTGATCCTGAATTCGTCGCATATTGCGAAAACCATTCGGGAAGCGCTTTTCAAACAAGGCAAAAAAATGCTGCTTTATGAAGGAGGAAAAACCAATAGCATTGAAGAATTGATCGTCGAAGAAGCCCTTAATGGCGTAAAACGCATCCTGAATCACCTTGAAATGCGCAGTTTTAAAATTGATATTTCCAAAGATCGCAGCCCGATTTACCTGGACGAAAGCAAGTGGCTCCGTTCACCCAATTCAGGCATGTTCCAGGCTATGGTGAAAAACGGTTCCAAAGTAAGCAAAGGCGATACCATCGGAATTGTGACCGACCCTTACGGGAAAATTGAGCGTAAAATCAAAGCAACAACGGACGGTTACATCATTTGCCTCAACGAATCACCGGTTGTTTACAAAGGAGATGCGATTTTCCACATCGGGAAAGAAGCGAGGCTGTAAATCAGGCCGATTTAGCCCGGGCCATGCGTTTTTTGCCTTGCAGGTCTTCCCGGATTTCCACATCTTGAAAACCCAAATCACGGAGCAATTGCTGCATTTCCTCGGCGAGTTTTTCATGAATCTCAAAAAAGAGCTGTCCTCCTTTCTTTAATTTCCGGGAAGCGATTTGTGCAATTTCACGGTAAAAAACCAGCGGGTCTTCATTGCTGACAAACAAAGCCAGGTGCGGCTCAAATTCCAATACATTCTGGTGCATCTCCGCTTTGTCTTTTTCGGGTACATACGGTGGATTGGAAACAAGGAAATCCAGGGAATGATTGGCCAGCAATTCTTCCCGGAAATGGAGGGCATCGGCTTTTTCAAAGCGCACATCCAGGCCGGTTTTTTGTGCATTTTGATGTGATAAGGCCAGCGCTTCATCCGAAACATCAAAACCCGAAACATGGGCTTTCGGGAAGGTGTTTTTGAGTGCCAGGGCGATGCAGCCGCTGCCGGAACAAAAATCCGCAAAACGGTATGCTTCTCCTTTGTGCGGGAATTCTTCCGAAATCCAGGAAACCAATTCTTCGGTTTCCGGGCGGGGGATCAGGGCACGCGGGTCACAATCCAGCAGCAAACCGCAAAATTCCGTTTCACCGATGATGTACTGGAAAGGCTCTTGCTCAAGCAGGCGATGGGCAATCGTGCGTACGAACAGCAAATCCGATTCCGAGAGGCGGATGTCCTGATTGAATAAAAGCTCTTCTTTCGTCAGCTGCAGGCGCTTTTGCAAAGCCACTGAAAACATAAACTTCACTTCAGACGGGCTGAAGTGAAGTTCAAGTTTTTTGGAGAAATATGCTTTAAGGTCTTTTACTTTATTCGACTGTACGAACATTAATTGCGGATTAACTGGAACACTCCGTTCATTTCTACCGGATCGCCCACGAAGGTTTGACCCACCAGTTTGTAGAAGTAAGTTCCCGGTGAACAATCTTCGCCGTTGTCCGCTTTTCCGTCCCAGCCGCCGAATACGTCATTGTATTCGTATACGAGGTTACCCCAGCGGTTGAAGATCTGGCATTTGAATTCACTCAGACCGGTAGTTGGGATCAGGACCTTATAAACCGGGTTGGCCGTATCTTCGGTACCGGGTGTAAAGACGTTCGGGAAGTTGACCACGCAGTTGCGGATATCGATGAAAGCCGAATCCACGGAGCTGCCGCAGCCATTGGTAGCTGTTACGGTGTAATACCCGGATTCATTCACGAGGATGGAACCTCCCGTTTCACCGGTATTCCAGGAGAGCAGGGAAGGATCAAGGCTGGAAGTAGCCGTTACCTCAAAAGGCAGGTTTCCTTCGGCACAAAGCTCAGCGGCTTCTACGTTGATGGTCGGTTCTTTCAGGAAGCCGATTGTTACCGAGTCGGAGTCGTCACACACATTTTCACTGTAAAGGAAGGTGTAGTAACCATATTCAGGAACACTAATCGTCGTATTGATGTTGTTGATGTTTCCAAAAACAGCCACCCCGTTTCCGGAAGTTTGTGACCAGGTACCAGGTGCAGTTACCGGGTTGGTGGTCATGCTGATATCGAGTCCGCAAAGCGCTGTTTGAGGTACCACATCAATTTTAACCTGTCCGTCAACCACAAAAGTGGTATCCTTCGTACATCCGTAAATCGTCGTTACCGTTGAGTTGTAAGTACCCATTGGCAGGGAAGTGCTGTATACATTGTTGATCTGCGGCATGGAAGGGTCCCAGATAAAGGTATCCACATCCTGCGTATTGCCGAGAGTCGTCATTTCGACTATGTTCGGACAGTCGTAGAAATCGGAGATGATGTCAAAGATTGGCGTCAACCCGATCGACAGGACAACCGTATCAGCAATATTCGGACAAACGGAATCCGTATAAATCAAGGTATAAATTCCGGAGTTCGGGAAAGTTACCGTTGGGTTCGGCACCGTTGTCGAGCTGAACTGCGGAGTCCCGAAAGAAGACATGAAGGTCCAGTCGCCCACACCGGAGCTCGTAAAGTTATTGGTAAAGGAATAGTTGTTCACATCACAAATACTTTGATCCGGTTCCAGGATAACAGGTGCCTGTACGTTGATGCTGAACGTCGTATCCGACTGGCAGAGACCGGTGGAATCCATCAGGGTGAGGTTGTACGTTCCGGCCGGTAAATCCGCAGAATAAAGTGTGTCCTGCGCCTGGTTCGGGAAGAAGTTCCAGCTCATGTGACCATACATGGCCGAGTCTTTGACGGCGAGCGATTCCGTCCCGCCGGGACATATGACCATATCTTCCGTGAAGCCGAAGAAGGGTTTCGACTGGTTGTTGATAACGATCGTATCATCAAAGCCGCAGCCGTCGGTATACACGAGGTTGTATGTTCCGTTAGTCGGGAAGTTTACTGTAGTATTGACATCGGCCGGATCATCAAACGTCGGAACGCCGTCTGAGTTGAAGAAAGACCAGGTACCGTTTTCACCGAAGTTCAGGTCGAGGTCATAACTTGTTCCGCAAAGCAGGTCATCCTGTCCGAGGCGAACAGTATCCCTTACGGTAATGAAAGCCGTTGTGTCATAAGTACAGCCAAAATCATCCGTCACCTGGAAGGTATAATCATACGTTCCCGGGAACATCGGGTTTACGACAATCGCCGTATCGCTCAGACCGGAAACGATGGTAGGGTCCGGCAGCCACTGTGCATCAACAACCTGGTTTTGGTAAGTCTCATAATCCGGGAAAAGTTCCGGGTCAAAGAAGAGTGACCACTCGAAAATATAACCGTCATCTACGCTAAGGTTGTCACGTACGTGGATGGTCCAGTCGCCGTTCATTGGGCAGCCGCTAAAATCCGCAAAAGTCGATTCCGGGAAATAAATTCCATCCGGGTTCATGGCGTCACCGCCGGAAATGGTGGTAGGAACGGTATTGCCATCCGTCAATTCGGTACCCATCGTTTCAAAGTTGTTGTAATCTGTAGAGAAACAGTATTCCCAACCGATACCCGGGGTTTGGTTCCCATTATCGTCGGCATCACCGAGGAAAGTTCCTCCACCCCCGAAACCGCCGTCTATATGGCCGGGATCATAGGAGTTGATGAGCGCTACCTCTGTTCCGTTCGGACAAGTCAGCCACACTTCGAGGTCGCCCAGGTAGCTGTGCTCCATCGTCAGGCATACATATTGTAAATCGCCGGATTGGGAAAATAAGGTCGTATCCGCAAAATCGTCCATCGTGATCGTCGTGGTGTATTCCTGTCCGGAACCGTCCGGCAGATAAGTAAGTCCCGCAACGGACCCACCGAGGATAAAGGAACCTTCGGGAATATCAACACCGGCGGTATCTGCCGGGGTAACACCACCGATCAGTGTTCCGAGGGTATAGGCGCAAATCGGGTTTTCGACCGGTCCGGCAGCGTAGAAATCAGGCTGCTGGCTGACGCGGATTTTACAGAAGCTGTAAACGCTTTGCGGGAAAATATCAGTCACTTTCAGGCTCACGTAGTAACCGGAACGCTGTGTCGGGCGGAACCAAACGCTGTCGTTATCGGAAGCTACGGTACCATCGGCAAATTCCCAGTCAATCGTCACATTATCCATATTCTGGGAATAACCGTAACCGTTTACTTCAAAGGAATTCGGGAAAATCGGCTTGGCAACAAGCAAAACGGAGTCGCCGAAACAAATATCCACATAGCCGGTATCAACCGGGTTGAGGGCATTCGTAGTCTGGTCGTTGATAAAGCCTTCAATGTGGATTTCAAAAGGTTGCGGTGGGTTACCGCAGGTAATGTTGGCGCCCCATCCGGCCGTTTCGTTGGCTGCATCGGAATGGAAAACAACTGTTAAACAGCCTGTCGGGTTATCAAAAGTAGAAGCAAATGAGCCCCCGTTTGCATTGATCCCGGAATTCAGGGTGCCGAGCAGGGGAGCGCTTGTGTTGTTCCCGTCGAAGAAATAAAGTGTATCGGTCGGATCTACATCGAAAGACTGACCGGCATTGATTCCGAATACAACATTTAATTTCGGACCGTTCGGTAAATCCGGGCAGAGCACAAGCGTATCGCGGCGGTTTGCCCCGTAATTGGCGCCTGCGCCGCCGTTATCAAAAAAGTTGATGGCTGCACCGTCGTTAAAGTTGCTGCAGTCTAATGGTGTGTAATCCGGGTCGGTCATATTCACTGTCTGACCGAAAACCCCGCTGCCCCAAACAAGAAGGGCAAAAAGAAGTGTAAGATTGAATTTCATTTTTTCTTCGTGTTTTTAATGACTTTGTGATTGTTCTTTACCGTTTTGATCTCCCGCTCATCCAGTGACATGCGCGGGTGGATTGTCAGCATTTTATTCGTGCCGGCAATTTTATAATATTGATAGCGGTTGGTAATTTCTTTCCCAAGGCTGATGAACGTATGTGTGGCATTCGGATCAATCTCCAAAGTACCGTCAAACACGATGTTTTGTGCCTTTTGAGTCGGGATCTCCGAAATAAAAACACCTTTGTTGAGAGCGTTCACCAGGAATTTATATTCTTCCGGGTTATTTTTTTGCAGAGTAAGCAATTCCTGTTTGCTGTACTTGGGGAATAATCGTTGATCGACTTCCTGCGAAAATCCATAACAGGATGATAACAAGAGTAATAGGAATAGAGCGTTTCTAAGCATACATTAAATTTTTTGCAAAAATGATAAAAATATTTAACTAAAACAATTTAGTGAAGCGTGTATTAAATTAGTGTTAAAACGAGTTTTCTGTCACAAAGACGTAAATAAGAAGAAGAAGTTGCTTGGGGGTTCAAAAAAAAATAAAATTGTTAACTTTGTTCACAAAATGACAGAAAAATGCTAGAAATACAACGCATCCGGACAGACAAAGAGGGCATCATCGAAGGCTTGAAAAAACGCAATATCGATGCCACTCCGATCGTAGACAATATATTGGAAAGAGACAGCCGTTGGAGAAGTGCCAAAGGCGAACTGGAGAACTGCTCGGCCGAGTTGAATAACCT
>CBINGV010000027.1:0-19046 GCA_966250255.1 uncultured Flavobacteriales bacterium
TTTCAAAGCCGGATCCGTTGGCTACACTTTCGACCGCAAAATTGTTCATCACTCCCGTCCCCATCTCTTTACCGAGCAGGAATTTCTGGATAAAATAAAGCGAAACGTCAAAGCCCTGCGTCCCGTATTTGGACAAATCGGCATTGTATTTCACCCGGTACTTGCGGAGCAGTTTTTTGCTGGCCTCGTAACTGTAATTAAAATCGTAAGGCGAGGAAAAATGCAGGGTAAATTTGTTTTTGTAATAGCCTTTGATCTCGTCGTTGTTCACCCAGTCTTTGGTCCCGAAAACAGTAATTTTTCCTGAACCGGCCTTGGAAGAATTTTTTTCCAGGTTATTCATAAAACGGGTGGAAAAAACCTTGTCTCTGGAAGGAACAACAAAGATCGTGTTACCGCCTTTTTTGATGAAATTACCCATATCCGCCTGGCTGCATTCAAGCAACTTGAGTTTGGAGCCCGTTGGCAGGGATTTCAGGAATTTCTGGCGAAAAGCCTGGTACAGTTCATCGTCTTTTGCATCTACTTTCACCAAAACGATCTGGTCCGTAGTTTTGGTAGTAGCAATGTAACGCGCCGCCCCTTCGATCAGGGTGATATCGGAATCTACGGCATTGTAAACAAAAGGATTGTCCTTGAGCACGGTCGTCGACTGGTTGAGCGGTGACACCATGCGGATTTTATTGGCTTTGGCGAAATCAGCGGTGATCTCCACGTTATTACCCATAAAAGGCCCGATGATCAGGTCTGCTTTTTTGAGGTTTTTCTCCACGAGCATGGCCTTGAATTTCGTCGTGTCGGCCGGGGCATCGATGACCTGCACCCGGGCTTTCAGCCCCATTTTTTCGAGGGAATCCAGGGCAAGCTGCGCCCCCATCAGGAATTCGGTGGCGATCCCTTTCAGGTTATCACTTCCGCCATCCAGGCCAAAAGGCAAAAGGTAAAAAATCTGGTATTCATTTTTGGATTTAAACACCAGTTCTTCGTCAATTTCCGGGTTTTTGACTTCCTCGATCCTGCGTACTTCCACTTTAGTGATTTTTTCCTTTTTTACCGGGATTTTGATCACGTCGTTTTTACGTACCTTATCGTTTTTGAGGTTGTTGAGCTTTTTAATGTCTTCAATCGGCACCATGAAACGCTTGGAAATGCTATACAAAGTTTCATGCGGGAGCACCGTATAATTGACGATACTATCCGAAAAAGTGATTTGCGTTTTGGAGATTGTTTCTCCGCTTTGCCCTTTGGCACCTGCCGGGAGCTTCAATTCCTGCCCGATGCTGATCCCGTTTTCCGAACCGGGGTTCAGTTTGACCAGGTCTTCCATTTTTACCTCGTAGCGGCGTGAAATGTTATAGAGGTTGTCGCCTTTTTCCACCAAATGGGTTTCGGGCGCTTTGACCGGGGTCACGGTTTCATTCACCTGCGCGGCGTCGACCGGGATAATGAGTTTTTGCCCCAATTGAATACCCGCGCTTGCAGTAGGGTTAAATTCGACAATTTTCTCCGCAGGAACATTGTAAAGCTTGCTCAAGCCCCACAAGGTATTTCCGCCCTGGACAATATGCACATAGAATTTCTTGCCGTTGATTTCCTCGTAGACTGGGTTTTCAGGTTGGGCCAGGACTACCAGGGAACAGCAGCAAAAAAGCATTGTATAGAAAAGTTTCATGCCTTTATTGTTTACTGGATGAATACATTATTTATGCCAAAGTTACACTTTATTTTGAAATGCTATTCCCATTCGATGGTGGCCGGCGGCTTCGAGCTGATGTCGTAGGTCACACGGTTAATGCCTTTCACCTGGTTAATGATCCGGTTGGAAATTTTGGCCAGGAACTCATAAGGCAAGTGGCACCAGTCGGCCGTCATCCCATCCGTGGAAGTTACCGCCCGCAAAGCAACGGCATGCTCGTAGGTGCGCTCATCCCCCATAACACCCACAGACTGGATCGGGAGAAAAATCGCACCGGCCTGCCATACATCGCTATACAAACCGTCTTCTTTGAGGCCGTTGATAAAAATGGCATCCACCTCCTGCAGGATTTGTACTTTTTCGCGGGTTACTTCGCCCAAAATCCGGATTCCAAGTCCCGGACCGGGGAAAGGATGGCGCTGTAAAATAGCGTCGGAAATTTTCAGAGACTTCCCTACCCTTCTTACCTCATCTTTAAATAACAGGCGCAAAGGCTCAATAACTTTTAATTTCATGTAGTCGGGCAAGCCTCCTACGTTGTGGTGGGATTTGATCGTTTGTGAAGGCCCGCCATTCACGGAAACCGATTCGATCACATCCGGGTAAATCGTTCCCTGTCCCAGCCATTTGGCATCGGTGATCAGTTTGGATTCTTCATCAAATACATCAATGAAGACCTTCCCGATGGCTTTGCGTTTCAGTTCCGGATCGCTCAGGCCGTTTAATTCGGCATAAAACTTTTCGGAAGCGTCGACTCCTTTTACGTTGAGGCCCATATCTTTATAGGAATCCAGTACGGAAGCAAATTCATTTTTACGCAACAAGCCGTTGTCCACAAAAATACAGTGCAGGTTAGCGCCAATGGCTTTATGAAGCAAAACCGCCGCTACGGATGAATCCACGCCGCCGCTGAGGCCGAGTACGACCTTATCGTTGCCGATGGTAGCTTTCAGCTCCGCAACCGTTGATTCTACGAAGGAATCAGGTGTCCAGTCCTGCGAGCAACCGCAGATCGAAACCACGAAATTGTGCAGCAACACCGATCCTTCAGTGGAATGATACACTTCAGGGTGAAACTGGATCCCGTAAGTTTGCTCGTTTTCAATATAATAACCGGCATTTTCCACATCGTGGGTGCTGGCAATGACTTTAAAATTGTCTGCAATACGCTTGATCGTGTCGCCGTGTGACATCCAGACCTGCGACCCGGTCGACATCCCGCGGGTCAGCTCGTGCCCCGTATTGACATAGGAAAGATTCGCCCGGCCATATTCGCGGATGGTTGAAGGAAGTACTTCTCCCCCAAAGCTATTTGCAAGGTACTGCGCCCCGAAACAAATTCCGAGGAGCGGAAGTTTTCCTTTGATAGCCGACAAATCCGGTCGCGGAGCCTCCGCATCACGCGTCGAAAAAGGGCTTCCCGACAAAATAACGCCTTTCACATTCGGCGTCAGCTCCGGGATTTTGTTCCACGGGTGGATTTCACAATAAACATTGATTTCGCGGATCCGGCGTGCAATCAACTGGGTGTATTGCGACCCGAAATCCAAGATGATGATCATTTCCTGCATGGCCGCAAAGGTAGGAAGAAAAATCGGTTTAGAAAAACAGAAGTAATCAACAGCCGATCTTTGGAAAAGCACGGTGTAAAATTGGATTTTTCTGAAATGTTCTTTCCTAAAAAACAGCTTTTTGGCTTTAAACTTATTTGCAATTTTTCAACTAAACAATTTAGCTGAAATCCTTTTCAAGTACTTATACCTAAATATTTAGGTAATAACCCCTGATCATTTAAGTCTACCCTGATTCACAAACAATTAAAGCTTAAATTGAATCCCACAGAAATACTTAATTATATACCTTATGAAAAAAACAATTTTTTATGGTCTCGCTTTCCTGGCTATCGGGAAGTGGGGACCGGGATTGGCGCAATCTACAACGGCGACCAACACCCCGGGAGCAGGAAATTTTTTGGGATGGACAGGCGGCACCCCGCAGACGCTCCAAATCAGGAATGACGCGGCTCAACCCATCCAATTTTCCACAAACGGCAACCAGCGCATGACCTTGCTCGGAACAGGCAGTAACGAAGGCTGGATGGCCCTGGGACTCAATTTCAACGGTGCTGCGGCCCTGCTCCATGCAAACGGGATCGGTTATTCAACCGGAGAGGTTTTCAGAACCTCAGGAGATTCAACCGACCTGAATGCCTGGCGTATGTATACCGGATCGACAGGAAACGGCCTGGAGCGTTTCCGGATCACCACCCTGGCAAATACTGACGGGAATCACGTTTACATGCAAAGCACCACCGCCAACTCCAATCTTGCGCTGAGAACAGGAAGCTCGACAACCCCGGGCCTCCGCATGCTGGTCCGCGGCCAGGACAACACCAATGATACTTCCGGCTTTATCGGCATGGGAAGCAATTTAAGCGTAAACTTTACGCCCCGAAGCCGTTTGCATCTGCATCACACGACCAGTTCGGCCGTCAATTTACGGTTTACGAATAATGCAACGGGAAGCGCAGCAACAGATGGTTTCAGAATGGGTATAGGCACCGGGGGAGCAGGTGAACTAATTCAAACAGAAAATCAAAACATCAGTATTTACACTCCAAGCAATGTTACTACAGGAACACAGGTGGAACGTTTCCGAATCGCTCCAAACGGCCAGATTTTCATCGGCGTTCATGGCGACAATGCCAATGCAATCAATGACAATGTGATCCAGGGGGACCCGGTAACCGGCTTTTCATCCGACAGCGATGACTCGACGGCATTACTTAACGTACGCGGCCCGATCTATAGCTCTTTTCCTTTAAACGACACGATCAGGACGAGCACCATATTGTATGGTTACAGCAATCCGGCGGAAATCTCCAGTGGTGATGGATTCAGGTTCAAAATGGACCAGGATTATTTTACAACGGACCAGGACGCCCTGATCATTGGAAAAACCGATGGAAATACCAACCCGGTTGACGGTGGTATCGTATTCACCAACACCGGCTCAAATGATGTTGAAGTACCCGCCATGTATATCCGTGGAACCGGGAGAACATATGTTGGAAACAATATCCTGCCGAATTCACAGATGATCAACCGCTTTACGATCGACAGTGAATCAGGTGATGCGACAAAAAGCGGTTTACGTTTTGTAGACCTGACAGATGCAGAAACACCAGTGAGCAACCCCGGAGACGGAGTACTTTCCGTAGATTCCGACGGTAATGTTATTTATGTAACAGACGGAGGCGGCGCAGGCGGTCCGAGTGGCGCTGAGAATGGCACCTCCGTTAATGTTTCAAACAAGGTTGTACTTGGCCAGGACATCAGCGAAGTGGGTGATCCCGCCATCCTGGTTAACGACCGCGAAATTCCGATGGATGGATATCAATTGAATTTCAATGATGGCTTTGTCAATGTAAACAGCCAATCGGGTGAATATACACTGGCTGGTTTGAGCGTTAGACCGGCTACGACATCAGCAAGCACACATCCTATTACATCGGCATCTGCTAACAGGGCCTTAAATGTAATCAACACCAACGGCGTGTCGCCTATAGGCGTTGACGTTTACTCCGAAAGTACTTCAACCGGTACTGCATACGGGGTAAACGCAGTCGCAAGCTCTGAACTTTCAAATGGAACCTGTGTAGGCGTAAACGCTACTGCTAACGGAAATAGTGCCGAACGAGTTCTAGGGGTCGTTGTTGCCGGAGTAAGGGCCATGGCTTCAGATGGCTACGGGGAAACCTTTGGGGTTTTTGGAGATGCAGCAGGAGAGTCTCAAAAGTCCTATGGGGTATTTGGTCGTGCAGATGGAACCGGCGATATTTATGGTGTTTACGGTACAGCTACAGGAGGAGCAATAAACTATGGTGTTTATGGTATAGCAACAGGTGGCACAACAAACCGCGCCGGTTATTTTGCCGGTGACCTGGAAACAACTGCTGCTTCTGTTATCACATCCGACCGTAAATTCAAACAAAATGTTTCCAATGAAAAAAGCGCTCTGGAATTATTAGAAAGACTGAGACCGGTAACCTATAACATGAAGACAGGGGAATTTCCGCAATTCAACTTTTCCGAAAGACAACAACACGGTTTTATCGCCCAGGAATTGGCTGAAGTATTACCAGAATTGGTTCATGACAGCTATCACCCTGAAAAAACGGATGCTTCCGGAAATGTGATCAACGAAGCGGTATCTTATAAATCCGTCAACTACACCGGCCTCATCTCCATCAATACGCAAGCAATTAACGAATTGAATCAAAAGGTGGAAGAAAAAGATGCGGTGATCAAAGAGCAGGAAAAGAAAATCGAAGATCTGAACACGCGTTTGGCCCAGTTGGAAAACTGCCTTTCCGCTTTGTTGCCGGCGCTTTGCCAGATGAACCAGTCGGCGATTGAGCAAAACACAGCGGAATCCCAGCAAGCTTTGAAAGAGCAGCTGCAAATCATCCTTTCCGACAAAAACACAATCGTACTGACACAAAACGTTCCGAACCCTTTTGCCGAAGAAACAGTAATTGAGTACAACATTCCGGTCAATGTGGTACAGGCACAAATCCATTTCTACGATGCGCAAGGCAAGCTGATCCAAAGCGTGGATGTGACCACCCGCGGAAACGGCGAGCTGAAAGTTTTTGCCAACGACCTGAGCAAAGGTACATACTCTTACAACCTCGTGGCCGATGGTAAAATTGTTGCCAGCAAGAAGATGGTAAAAATGTAAGGCGCTGTGCGCATTCATCAATTCGCAGATTCTTGTCGCTGTGTAACATTCGGCATATTGAATATGTAGCACTTCGAGTTCACTTAGCGGCAAGTGCCAAAAAGGCCATTCGTTTTTAAGCGGATGGCCTTTTTCATGCCAGGAAACGACATTTTGTCAGGCTTTGTTCTTTTGGAACAATTTGTGTCAAAAACAAAAGCAATAACATCCGCTTTCAAAATTATATTAACTTTGGGCGTCAAAATTTAAACAACCATGATTGGAGGACTTTTAAAGAAGATTTTCGGAGATAAATCATCGCAGGACCAAAAACAATACCAGCCTATCATTGAACAGGCCAATGCCTTTACGCAACAAATCCGGTCCTTGTCTGACGATCAGCTCAGAGCCAAAACACAAGAATTTAAAGGAAAAATCAACGCGGCGACCCAAAGCCTCGAAGACGAAATTAAAGCGCTGAAGGAAAGAGCCAACGACGCTTCCACTTCCATGATGGACAAGGAAGAGCTTTTCGAAAAAATCGACAGTCTTGCCAAGGATATTGACCAGGAAATTGAAACCGTTTTAAAAGAGATCATGCCGGAAGCTTTTGCCGTTGTGAAAGAAACAGCGCGCAGATGGGCCGAAAACGGCCAGCTCGAAGTAACAGCACAGGAGTTTGACCGCCTGCTCGCCGCCAACAAGGACGGCATCACGATTTCAGGAGACAAAGCTATCTGGCACAACGAATGGACCGCTGCCGGCACCCCGGTAAAATGGACCATGATTCACTATGATGTCCAGTTGATGGGTGGTGCGGTGTTGCACAAAGGAAACATCGCCGAGATGCAAACGGGTGAAGGTAAAACCCTCGTAGCTACGCTGCCGGTTTACCTCAATGCCCTGGCAGGAAAAGGTGTTCACGTTGTAACAGTCAACGATTACCTGGCTAAGCGTGACTCCGAATGGATGGGCCCGCTCTACCAATTCCACGGATTAAGCGTAGCTTGCCTCGACAAAACCCGTCCGAACTCACCGGAGCGCCGCCAGGCTTATATGGCTGATATCACTTTCGGCACCAACAACGAATTTGGTTTCGATTACCTGCGCGACAATATGGCGAGCTCAACCGACGACCTCGTTCAGCAGAAACACCATTATGCGATCGTCGATGAGGTCGACTCCGTGTTGATCGATGACGCCCGTACGCCGCTGATCATTTCCGGTCCAACCCCGAAAGGCGACGAGCATGAATTCTACGAGTTGAAACCGCGCATCGAACGTGTGGTAAGTGCTCAGCGGGCTTATGTGACGCAATGCCTCGTAGAAGCCAAAAAGAAATTAGAGGTGATCAACTCGCCTTCCGATGATAAAAAAGACTCCAAAACATTACTTGAGGAAGGAGGAATTGCCTTGCTTCGCGCTTACCGCGGTTTACCGAAAAACAAGGCACTGATCAAGTTCCTTTCCGAACCGGGGATCAGGGCCCATTTGCAGAAAACCGAAAACTATTACATGGCTGAGCAGGGCAAGCACATGAAAAAGATTGATGCCGAGCTCTACTTTGTGATTGACGAAAAAAATAATACGATCGACCTGACGGAAAAAGGAATTGACCTCGTTTCCGGAAGTGACGACCGGGATTTCTACGTGATCCCCGACATCGGCTCTGCTATCGCGAAATTGCAGCAATCCGGGATGATGGAAACCGAAATCCAGGAGAAAAAAGCTTCCCTGATCCGCGATTACAGCATAAAATCAGAGCGCATCCACTCCATCAACCAATTATTAAAAGCCTATACCCTCTTTGAAAAAGAAGTGGAATATGTGATCATTGAAGGCAAAGTAAAAATCGTTGACGAGCAAACCGGCCGTATTATGGAAGGCCGCCGCTACTCCGACGGTTTGCACCAGGCGATTGAAGCCAAGGAAAACGTACAGGTGGAAGCCGCTACGCAAACTTACGCCACGATCACCCTTCAGAATTACTTCCGGATGTATCACAAACTGGCCGGTATGACCGGTACGGCGGAAACGGAAGCCAAAGAATTCTGGGACATTTACAAACTTGACGTTGTTGTTATCCCAACCAACAAGCCGATTTCCCGTAAAGATCAGAACGACCTCGTTTACCGTTCTGCACGTGAAAAATACGCTGCAGTTATCGACGAAGTTGAAAAGCTCGTTCAGCAGGGACGCCCCGTGCTCGTGGGTACAACCACCGTTGAGATTTCCGAGTTCCTGAGCCGTATGCTCAAAATGCGCGGCATCAACCACCAGGTCCTCAACGCCAAATACCACCAGCAGGAAGCGGAAATCGTAGCCCAGGCCGGTAAAGCCGGAGCCGTGACAATCGCTACCAACATGGCCGGCCGTGGTACGGATATCAAACTGGGTGAAGGCGTAAAAGAAGCCGGAGGTTTGGCCATCATCGGTACCGAACGACACGATTCACGCCGCGTTGACCGCCAGCTGCGCGGACGTTCCGGACGCCAGGGTGACCCGGGATCTTCCCAATTTTTCGTTTCTCTGGAAGACGACCTGATGCGTAAATTCGGCTCGGAAAGAATCGCCAAAATCATGGACCGTCTCGGCCTGAAAGAAGGCGAAGTGATCACCCACAGCATGGTTTCCAAATCCATCGAGCGCGCCCAGAAAAAAGTGGAAGAAAATAACTTCGGCATGCGTAAGCGTTTGCTGGAGTACGATGACGTGATGAACGCCCAGCGTAAAGCGATTTACAAAAAGCGTCACAATGCACTCTTCGGCGACCGCCTTGGTCCGGACATCGCTAATATGTTCTACGATATTGCGGAAACGATTGCTTTCAATTTCCCGAATGCCAGCCAATATCAGGATTTCACCTTCGAAATCTACCGTGTACTTGGCATTGAAAACCCCTTGGGCGAAAGCGAATTTGCAACCTTATCCAAAAATGATGTGGCTGATCGCATTTATGATGCCCTGCTCGATCATTACAACCGCAAAAACCTTCGCATCGCCGACCGCGCCATGCCACAGGTGAAAATGGTTTACGAAAATCCATCCAACCAGTTTGAGAACATCTCCTTCCCGTTATCCGACGGCATCAAGGACATGCACCTCATCCTGAGCCTGAAGGACGCATACGAATCCAACGGAAAGGCCCTGATCACAGCTTACGAGCGCAACATCGTGCTCGCCCTGATCGATAACGAATGGAAAGAGCACCTCCGTGAAATGGACGACCTCCGCACATCCGTTCAGCAAGCTGTTTATGAACAAAAAGATCCTTTACTTATCTACAAGCTGGAGTCCTTTGAGCTGTTTAAATCCATGGTCAGCCGACTTAACCTGGAAACCGTGGAAACCCTGGTTAAAATGGATATCCCGGTGATGGAAGAAGAAATCCGTTCAACCAACAAACAGGTCACGCAGCAAAACGCTTACGAAAAAGCGCAAATAGGAATGAACACCTCCTCTACCCCTGCTCCACAATACAGCGGAGCGGAAGGCTACCAGGAAGCGATCCAGAATTCTTACAGCGAACCGGTAAAAAAGCAACCGGTGGTAGCTGACCCTAAAATCAACCGCAATGATCCTTGCCCATGCGGAAGCGGCAAAAAATACAAGCAATGTCACGGAAAATAGTTCCGCGAAACTTATAAAAAGAAGGCTGTTCCGATTGAGGTTCAGCCTTTTTTATTTCATGCCAATATTTTACAAGCGGCAGATTATTTTTTAAATTATTAATGTATTTTTGTGAAAATTTAAACCAGATGAAAAAAACGTTACTTCTTTTACTCAGCGCAATCAGCCTTAGCAGCCTGGCACAGCAGATCACGCAGGTCAAAACCTTTTCGGGCCTGAACTCAATCAGCTATGTCATTAATTATAACAATAAATTATACTTTTCGGCCAATGACGGCCAGAACGGCATGGAACTGTGGAGCTCAGACGGAACGGCAAACGGAACCACTTTGTTGAAAGATATCGTCAGCGGTTCAGCTTCCAGCTCACCTGAGCAGCTGAAAGTATGCGGTGATAAATTCTACTTCATTGCCAAAGATCCGCAAAACACCAGCAGAAAAGCCTTATTTGTTTCCGACGGAACTGCTGCAGGCACCATCAAGATCATCACTTTATCTTCAAATATTGCCGGCATCCAGGCAAGCAATTATTTCGAATACTTCAATGGAAAAGTCTATTTCAAACACGATGGAGGAAGCGGTTTCGAGCTTTGGGCAACCGACGGAACAGTTTCCGGGACGAGCTTGATGGGCAATATTTTCCCGGGGAACGGGAGCAGCAATCCCGATCATTTCTTCTCTTTTATGGGGCGCTTGTTCTTCAACGCTGAAGACGACCTGAACGGGAAAGAGCTGTGGTACTCAGACGGAACACCCGGAGGAGTAACCCTGGTGAATCCGGGAAATGTAAACTCTACTCAATACGGCCCCCGTTATTTTACTGAATTTGACGGTCGTTTTTATTACGAATACGATGGCGAGCTCTGGCGTTCAAATGGTGGAAGTGCATCCCTGTTTATGCAAATCAACCCGGATTTCAAAAGCGAGCCTAAGAATTTCCTGGTTTTCGGGGGAAAACTGTATTTTGCAGCCAAGCGAAACGGACTTGCACACGAGCTTTTTGTAACAGACGGCACGCAGGCGGGAACTGTTCCCGTACTTTCCGGTATGAATGGCTATTACACCAGCTCACTTACTGCTGCTTTCGGAAAGATTTTCTTCAGCGGGGCTTCGGATTTACAAGGCCAGGAATTATGGTCCTCCGACGGAACGTCCGACAACACCGAGTTATATTACAACCTTGCTGCCGACAATCCTTCCGTAGATAGCGGACTTACAGTCAATAATGCTATGATTGTCGTAAATGATACCTTATATATCAATGGAAGCCAGGGTAATAATATCGAGGAGCTTTTCTACACAACGGGAACAGACAATACCCTGACCAAAATTACCTACACGGGCGCTACCAGCCAGGATGGGGAACCCGGAAATTTTGTCCAGCTGAACAATCAATTGTACTTTATTGCAAAATATACCGGCAACCACGGTTTGTATAAAGTAGGTGGAGCCGGAGAAGTTGGCGTTAAAGAATTAACAAGCGAAGCATTAACACTTTACCCAAACCCGGCAACTTTAAATTTAGAAATCAAATCTCCCCGGAAACCAGTGGGAATAAGCGTTCAGGGAGTAGATGGCCGGGCTGGCATTATAGATTGGGCTCCGGGCGAAACCAATATTGATATTTCCCAATTGGAAGCCGGAGCTTATTTCATCACCCTGACCTTCGACGACAGGAATATTTTGACCCACAAATTTGTCAAATTATAAGATTTAGAGATCAAAACAAGGAAAAAGCTGCATCAAAAATGCAGCTTTTTTTGTTCACAAAACCCTCCTTTTTTAGTGATTTTTCATTTTTTTCAGGCAAAATGCAAATTTTATTTGAACAGTACGAGGCTCTAAAATCGGGCATTTCAAAAAAATTTAACAATTCAGCAATTTAATTGTTAATATATTTTTAGGTTTTTTGTTATTTTTTTATTAAATTTGGTGTCTGAACTTCATCTAAAACAACATGAAAAAACGTTTGCTAACTTTCGGCATGCTTGTTTTTTCTTTTTGCGTATTCTCTCAAAAAGAAACAAATAGTGCCGTTTCGTTATGGATCAATGATCATCCCGATGTCATTTTTATTGAAGAAAACAACCTCGGTAATTTCAGCAGCGAAGAGCTTGCAAAGTTTTCCGGGAAGTACATCGTTTTCCGGGAAGAAATCCTTGAGCAGGACATCCTGAAGTATGATCCCCATTTCCTGGACAAAACAGCGCAGAACAAAGAAGAACTGAGCAGCAAAAAAACCGAAGCCGATCAAATCAAGGAATGGCTTGGACGCTATCCGCATGTAAAAGTGGTTAAACAATCTGAATTCCTGGCCCAGCCAATCCATATTCAACGTGAATATGCCGAACGAAAGTGCCTGATCCTGCAAGGAGAAGAAATTACGGCAACAGATATTAACAATTACCAATACTGATTGCTATGAAAAATATTTTACTCTTTTGCTTTTTCATTACCGGAGGATTGGTTTTTGCCGGAGGCGGTGGTGCACCGGCCAACGATAATTGTGCCGGAGCGGTTGCTTTCGCAACGATCCCAACCGACGGAACAACCACCTGTCTGACTAACAGGACCACCAACAATGCCACTAATTCGAGTGTCAACCCAACCGGTTCCTGTACATCAAACTCCGGAACACCGGATGATGATATCTGGTTTTCTTTTGTTGCAACAGCAACGACCCATTTTCTTACCGCTACTTACGACAGCGGAAGTAGCTCGGATATTTACTGGCAGGTTTTCTCCAGTGGCTGTGCCGGAAGCATGACCTCTATTTTATGTACCGACAATAATGGGGGCGGAACACTTTCCGGGCTTACCATCGGAAATACCTACCGGGTCAGGATGTACACCTGGGGCAATGGCGATGATGCTCAATACGACATTTGCATGTCCTCTCCGCCACCTGCTCCTGCAAACGATAACTGTACCGGCGCAACGGCATTCCCGGCTATTCCGACCAATGGAAGCACCGCTTGCCTGAGCAACCAGTCCAGCGCCGGAGGCACAAACTCCAACGTAACCCCTTCTGGAGCATGTTCATCCAACTCCGGAACACCGGACGACGATGTTTGGTTCAGGTTTACAGCAACGACAACCTCTCTGGAGTTAACCACCTCCTACGATTCAGGCTCATCCGATGTTTACTGGCAGATTTTCTCCGGATCCTGTGCCGCAAACATGACTTCCTTATTATGTACGGATAACAATGACGGGGGAACCGTCAGCGGCCTCACGGTGGGAAACACCTATTACGTCCGTATGTACGCCTATTATTCAAGCGACAATACCCAATATGACATTTGTCTCAATGCACCACCACCTCCACCGGCAAATGATGAGTGTACCGGAGCGAGCACTTTGACGGCATCGGCAACTACCAGCTGTACCTCCTCCCTGAACGGAACGGTGGAGAATGCATTGCAGTCCTCTCAGGCAAACAGTTGCTGGGGAACTCCGGACGATGACGTATGGTATCGTTTTACAGCAACAAGCACCAGTCACACGGTAACGCTTTCCAATGTATCCGGATCAACAACCGATATGTACCATTCCGTTTTCGGGGGAACCTGTGCTTCCATAGGCGCATCTCTGATTTGCAGTGACAGTGACAACAGCACGATTACCGGGCTCACTGTCGGCAACGTATACTATGTTCGGGTATTTACCTACACTTCAACCTCCGGTCAGAATAGTGATTTCACAATTTGTGTAACCACCCCGCCTCCACCACCGGCCAATTCCAGCTGCTCTACTCCTGCCCAGTTCTGCCCGGCAAACCCGGTAACCATTGCCGCCGTAACAGGATTAACAGCTCCTGGAGGGAATAACTATGGCTGTCTTGGTTCACAACCGAATCCTTACTGGTATTATTTCACCATGAGTCAAAACGGGAGCATCAACCTGGATCTCAACGCCCCTTCCGATGTGGATTTTGCACTCTGGGGACCATACAACACCCTTACTGCAGCATTGAACGATTGCGGCAGCTATCCCGCCCCGATTGATTGCAGTTACTCCACAGCCGGACTCGAAAGTATTGATGTTGCCAGCGGTAACAGCGGACGGGTCTACGTACTCCTGGTGACAAACTACGCCAATGTTTCCCAGAATATCTCCCTATCTTTTGATAATCCCAACTCAACAGGAGAATGTGCCTGTACCACCTTACCGGTTGAACTGACGAATTTCAACGTTTCGGTTTTCGGGACCAAAAACATGGTACAATGGACTACCAAATCCGAAAAGGATAACGACTACTTCCTGGTGCAGCGCTCCAAGGACGGCACAACATGGGAAACCCTCAAAATGATTAATGGACAAGGGCATTCCAGCGTAGAAGTGTCTTACAAATATACCGATGAACGACCGCTTATGGGCATTTCTTACTACCGCCTCAAGCAGGTTGACCTCAACGGGAATTACCAATACTCCGATATGCAGGTTGTTGACCGGAAAACCCTCACCGGTTACCGTCTTTATCCGCAGCCGACAACAAATGAATTAAAAATTACCAGTGAAGTTGGTGAAATTTCTTCCATCGAAATCATCGATCTGCTCGGTAAAAAATCCAAGGCCGGGTTCAAGGTAATCGATGGCGAATATATCATTGACATGTCTGCTTTCAATGCCGGCGTATATGTCGTTAATATTTTCAATGGCCAGGAAGTGATCTCTGAAAAAATCATCAAGAACTAGACAAAAATCTAAAAATAAAGCTAAAAAAGGCGATCTGAATAAACAGATCGCCTTTTTTGTTGATAACCTGTTCATAAACCCGTTTGGTCTGATCCGACAAAATTTTAATCTGAAAAAATACAAAATTCATCGAACTAAACCGGTTTTTAAACTAAAAACGATTTACTTTCCAATAATCCTTCAAAAAATATTCACCAAAAAGCAGGTTTTATTCGTTCAGAAATAACATTTAAATAAACATATCTTTACACTATGTTAAATTTTAAATGAAGGTTTGTTAATTTTTTACATTTGTCGAAACTTCATTCTAAAACCATGAGAAAAAAGCTGACAACATTAGCATTCCTGGTAGCAGCATTCACCGTGAATAGCTTTGCCGGTAACCAATTGCCAACCCATCCTTTTACAACTTCAGCTATCTCGGCGACCGGATCCAATGAATTAATTGTTACGTTTGAAAATCTGACGATGAAACAATACGAGGAATTGGACCTTGCTTTGGCTGATATCCAGGGAGTTAAATTACTGGGGTATTGTCAGAAGCAAAATTGCTATTATTTCAATTACGACCAGGCGCTCTTTAAGTCTGAAGACGAGGCTTTCGAAGCCCTGGCAATCAAAACAAAATTATACCAGCCTCTGATGAAGACGGGAGTTACCATCGCTCTGATTCAAACGCTGTGTCAACAATAATCTAAATTTAAAAACCAGCTATTTCGTTTCGTATGAAAAAATTCTACTTGCTTCTTTTATTGTTAGTTACCGCCTTTAGCTCTACGGAGCTTTTTGCCGGTGCTACAAGTTTTCCATTTACAGCCAATACCGTTACTCCGGGTGACGTGACGGGTTGTGCGGTAACGAACTATACGTTCTCTCAAACTACCGCCAATACCAACGGTGCAAAAATTAACGCCGGTGTTACAGCAACGATTACCTTCCCGGCAGGCGTAAACCTGACAACTGCTACCATGGCCGGTAGTACATTTAAGAATACGGCCATCACAGCAGGATGGAACGTTTCCGGGCAAACAATTACCTTCACCACTCCAATCGGTGTAGGTAAAAATGCTTCTTTTAACATCGTAATCGCTAACATTACAAACGGCGCCAGTATTTCAGGCAACGCCAGTGTCTCAGTCCCCAATAACGCGGGCGGGGTCGATTCGGAAACCAATTACGCTTTTACCACAACAGCTTGTCCGGTCGTACCGACAAATGATGGCTGCGGCAGCCCGACTGTGTTAACACCGCCGGCAGCTGGATCATCGACCTGTACAACAACCAGCGGAACGACCTTTGGTGCCACGCCATCTACAACCGCTGTCTGTACAGGACAGGCGGATGATGATGTCTGGTATCGTTTCACAGCAAATAGCGCTACCCACCAGGTAACGGTAGATGGTGTTGCCAACTTTAACGCCGTCGTGCAAGTACTTTCCGGTACTTGTGCAGGAACTTTTACTTCACTCGCTTGTGTTAATGCAACAGGAGGTGACGGTGTTGAAACAGCAAATTTAACCGGGTTAACAGTAGGTACCCAGTATTTCATCCGCGTTTATCACAATGGTGTCGGTGCGGGTGTGCTTACAACAAATACTTTTACAATTTGTGTAACCAGTGCACCACCAGCAGCCGGTTGTGCCGGTATCGGCGCGGGTAACCTCACTGCCGCATCATTACCGTATACATCCGGAGCACAAACGACTTGCGGCGCCGGTGATGACATTACATCTGCCAACGCTACGGTTTGTGGTTCTTCGCTGTACTATGGCGGTGAAGATAAAGTGATTTCTTTCACACCTGCCGGTTCGGGTAACATCTCCATCAACCTGACATCCTCCGGTTCATGGGTAGGAATGGCCCTCTACCAGGGCTGCCCGGTTTCAGGCGGTACCTGCGTTGCCTCAGCTCAAAGCTCTTTAGGTAACCAATCCATTGGTTGTGCCCCGGTTACCGCAGGACAGACTTACTACCTCGTGGTAGACTCCTGGCCAACACCAACCTGTAACCCGTTCAACGTAACGATTAGCGCTCCGACGGGTGGTATTCCTGCAGGAACAACTTGCGCGAATCCGGTAAATATGACTTTGCCATACCTGGCGAATAACGAATCTACGCTTTGCTTCGGCGATGATTATACCAATTCTACAGCCGGTGTAGGAACAACTTCCTACATGTCCGGTGAAGATAAAGTATACAAATTTGTAGCCAGCGGTCCTGACTGTATCAGCATTTCCATTACCAATGCGAACACCAGCTATGTCGGTTTCCATGTATTCTCCGGATGCCCGGGTGCTGGCGGTACCCTGATCGGCCGTGCCGAATATGCCACCAGCGGTTCTTTATCCGGCTCCGTTACCCTGCCATCCGCAGGAACATACTACATCATTGTTGACACCTATGCCTCTCCAAGCAGTGTAAACTATAACATCAGCGTTTCCTCGCTAGGTACCGGACCGGCGAACGACGCCATTTGTTCTGCCACAGCTTTGACCCTTGGAGTAGCATCCGGCGGGGATAATAACTGTACAGGAAGCACCGGTGAGCCTGCAAGTCCTGCGTGCTGGTCTACAGGAACGATGAATACGGTTTGGTATTCAGCAGTAGTACCGGCCTCCGGTAAACTAAGAATCCGCGCAACAGCCGGTTCATTGGCCAACCCACAAATTGCACTTTATACAGGAACTTGCGCTTCGCCGACATATAACTCTTGTAACGACAACGTATCTTCCTGCTCCGGGTTCTACAGCAATGATGCTGAATTGAACCTGACCGGGCTTACTGCCGGAGCAACAGTATTCATCCGTGTAGATGGCTATGCTTCAACAACGGGTACTTTCTCCATTCTTGCGATTGATGGTAACAACGCTGTAACCCCGATCCCCGGGCAGGATTGCGGTGACCCGAACCCCGTTTGTCAGCAGGTTATGTCCGTTTCCAACCCGGGCTACTCCGGTTTCGGTAACATTTGTGACTTACCAACCAGCTACTGTCTGGCTTCCGGTGAGCGCAACGTAGTTTGGTACCGAGTTCCGATTTCCGCAGCTGGTACACTGAACTTCGACATCGTGCCAAATGACTTTACTTCTGCTTCTGAAAGTGAAACGGATTATGATTTTGCGGTTTGGGAAATTACGGACGCAGGCGCAACTGTTGCCACTTGTGCGCAAATTGCAGCAGGAAGTGCTCCGCCGGATGCCTGTAACTACTCTTACCTGGGTGTAACCGGTATTGGTGCAGGTGGTAACCCGGCAAGCAGCTTGCCAACAACTGTTTGTCCTACATGTCCGGGCGGCTATAACCCGACAACGACTTACTCCGGTGCTTACGAGCCTACCATCAACGCGGACGCCAGTGATACTTACCTGATCGCTGTCAGCAACTTTACATCCAGTACAGCAGGTTTCAGAATCCGTTTCTATGGTACTGCTACCATTGATTATGCATCTTCGCTTGCAACAGCAGGAGGCGTTACCTGGTCTGGCGGTGATATTTCTACTCCAACTGTTTGGACTGACGTAGACAACTGGGGAGGCTGTGCTGCACCGGATTGTACACGTGATGCTTACGTAGCACCGTTCAGCAATCAGCCGGTCCTTGTTTCAGGAACAACATACAATGTAAAAACCCTGACTATCCAGGCGGGAGCAACCCTTACATTACAGGCCAACTCCGTACTTGAGGTATGTGGAGACTTCTACAACTACGGTACTCTGACAGCTGACCCGACTTCAACAATCAAATTCATCGGAACCGCTGCTGCAGGGCAAATCATTGCAGGTAACCTGACAGGTTCCAACAAATTCGGTAACCTGACTGTTCAGAAGAATGCAGGTACAGGAACCGTGACTCTGAGCAACGACATCGAAGTAGGTGGAACATTTACTACCGCAAATGCAACCAGCATCCTCAACTCCAACGGAAAATACTTTACCCTTGGTAAAAACTTCTCCAACTTTGCGGGATATAATACTTTTACCAATATCGGAGCAACCGGTACATTTGAATTCAACGGTACAGGCACCCAGTCTTATGACGAAAGTGTAAGCACTGCCGATACTCTGGCGCTGAACTTTGTGATTGCGAACAATACGGCTGCCGCCGGAAGCGGTGTGAGCCTGAACAACTGTAATATGTCAATCAAAGCAACAACAGGCTCCCTGACAATGACAGCGGGAACAATCACTACCGGAAACTTCCAGGTGCGTGTGTTCAATAAAACTGCTGCCTGTGTTTCAACCGGTAATACAACCAGTTACGTAGACGGTAACCTCAGAAGATACCTGAACACTTCCGGTGAC
>CBINGV010000028.1:0-18969 GCA_966250255.1 uncultured Flavobacteriales bacterium
CCAGAAAAAACTGATTTTCAATGATGATAAGCGCAATTTAAGTCATTACCTCGTTACGCTGATCAGCGGCATTGCGGTGCTCGCCTTATTATTGCCGGCTTATTTTGTCCAGGAAAAAGAAACAAAAATCCTGTTGGTTTCGCTGCTCACCGGCTTGGTGATTTTCCTGCTGATGGGCGGTTTCCTCGCTTTAAATATCGTTTACCTGGTTTTTTCATTTAACCTCTTGCGTCGCCACCGGAGAAACATCCGGAATTTTTATTCTTATACGCACAAAGTTGATCTGCAATGGGTGCGCGTAATGCTTTACGGTTATCTTTTCCTGCTGGCCGGCTTGATTTTTACAGAGCTGATCAAAGGAAAGGCTTCCGACCTGGTTTTTTACCTCGTGCTTGATCTCTATATCATTTATACCGGTCATAACGCATTGAAACAGCGGGAATTGTGGTCGCAAACCCATCCCCTGGAAAAAGAAGAAACGGCGGAGGAACAGCCGCTCAGCCCGGAAAATGAAAGCTTTACCGAAGGCCAGCTCCAGTTGTTTCAAGAGCTGAAAGCGCGCCTGCTCCTTTGCATGGAAGAGGAAAAACCTTACCTGGACCAGGATTTGACGATTTTGAAACTGGCAAAAGAGCTGCAAACGAATACCCGCTACCTTTCACATGTCATCAACAGCGAGTTTGATCAGAGCTTCATTCATTTCATCAACGATTACCGGATCCGCGACCTCAAGCAGCAGCTGGTGGAGAACCGCAATTATACCATTGAGGCCCTGGCACAGGGAGCAGGCTTTAAATCGAAATCTTCGTTCAATGCTGCTTTTAAAAAAGCAACCGGTTTAACGCCTTCCGTTTACCTGAAACAACAGGCAGGTTAAAAAACCGGAACCCGCAGACCAACAGTTGAAACCAAATTAACGTGAGCTTAAGTAGTAGCAGGAAACTGCAGATCTACGGGTTCCGGGTTATTTTTGAATGGTCAGCCTGTACCCGGCAAGCTGTCCGCTTTCGTTTAATTTCAGGTAATACAACCCGTTTTCCAAATGGGATAAATTCAGGGATGAAAATTGTTGTCCCTTTGTTTCGGAGCGGTAAACCTCTTGTCCCAGCTGGTTCAACACGTGAATATCTGTGCCGGCGCTCAAATCCTTCAATTCCAGCGTGAAAATGCCAGTTTTCGAGGGGTTCGGGTAAACGGAGATCCCTTCGTTTTTGGTGTTTTGCAGGGCCCGGATTTCGGAATAGCTGAATTTTCCGTCCCGGTCAACGGATTTGAGGCGGTAGTAAACCGGGTTTGGCCCATCCGAAGGATCCAGGTGCTGGTAATAAAGCTGGCTGTTGGAATGACCGGCCGCTTTCTGCTGAACAATTTCATAGAAATCACTGCCGTTTTCGGATTTCTCAAGAGAAAAGTAGTCGCTGTTGTTTTCCGAAAGTGTTTTCCAGGAAATTTTGTTGTAGCCGCTGTTGAGGGCTTCGACCTCGAACCCGCTGAGCTCGACCGGTAGGACAATGACGCCCGAAACCGGGTTGAAACTGTATGAGCAGAGATCACCTGCGTAACCGTCCGTACGGACGTAATACGTATTTCCGATCGTCAATCCGGTAAATGTCCAGGTCCCGCTGGAATTGTTTGCTGCATAATTGATGCAGCTGCCGCTCAACATCGTCATCGAGGCACAGGAGCCGCTGAAAACAGCCAGCTGAACACCGTATTCGTTGGTGCAGCTGCTCACATTGTAATCGATCACAACGGTAGGGGAGCCGGCGGTAAACTTCATCCAGGAATCGTTTTCGATCGTGCCGCAGGAATTCGGGAAGGTAGAAGGGCTTCCGGCCGATGCAGAATAGGTGCAGCGCGTAGAACCGGAATACGGCTCGGCCACATTGATCAGGGCGGCTGTGGCACATTCGTCTGAAGGAACGGTTAGCGAGGTTTCAACCGTAAAATCCACTACCTGGAATTTCAGCTTTCGGGAGGCGATCCCGGCAGCAGTTCCGGCTGTTGAGGCCCATTCCTTGCCTACGCCGATGTAATAAGTTGTATGGGCAGCCAGGTTTTGTGCACATACTCCGAGTACGTTATCGAATTTATAGGTGGAGGTGAGGCAGCCGCTTAGTGTTGTTCCGCTGCAGCCGGTCCAGATCCCGATCGAATGTTCCCCGTCAACGGCGTAGTCGCATTCGATGGTGAAGTAAATGCTTTCTCCGGCAAGGGCGCCTGTTGTGTACTCAAAAGTATAAACATCCGGGCGGGTAAAACCGTTGGCAGAAGTGTTGCCATCGGTGCTTGCGGCAGAAACCCAGCTTTCGGGACTGGAAACGGAGGTTCCGGGAGTGGAAATAATACCGCTGGTGTAGCCGTCTGTAAGCGGGATTGCTGTTGCACAGCTGAACTGGGTAAAGGAAAAGCCAGGCCAAAGCCAGGACATGCTTAAGGTTAAAGCGAGTAAAGTTTTCATCGTGCGGTGTTTTTAGTGAATGAGTTTTTCGATTTCCGTGATGGCCACAAAACGGCTCTTTCGCAGCTGTAATTCATGGATCAGCTGCTGATCACTGCAATCCAGGATTTCGCTGTCCAGTTTTTCGATTTGCCGTCGGTAGGCTTCCGGAGCGAGGACTTTTTTGTTTGCATTAACCTCGAAAGTATGGATCTTTAATAGAATTCCTTCCGTGGCATCCGCACCATAAGTGGAAAACAAATAAGCCACCAACTCCGAAGGCTGGGCATTTTTTTCGCTGTGGGAAGCCTGTTCCTGGGCGAACAAGGCCTGTGACAAAAGCACAAAGGCCGAAGTGATGAATAAGGTTTTGGTTTGCATGAGTTGACTAATTTTCTGCAAAGCTAAAGAGCAATAAAACAGCTTGTTGGAAAAGCAGGTTTTGATTCAGGAATGCGCACCGGGAGGATGTGCGGATTCAGGAATTCGTACCTTGGAACGGGTAACATAAAGTTGACAAAGGCTATGCAGCGGACGCCGGGTTTTATTCTTTGCGCTCTTTGCGTCCCATATTATTCTTTGTGCGTAGGCAATCTCCGAAAAGTTCTTATTTTTGCAAAAAAAACAGCAAAACGAAATGACAGATTTTTTTACCATTTTAGCCACACCTGAAGGATTATTGTACTTGTTGATTTTATCCCTGCTCGAGATTGTTCTTGGGATTGACAATATCATTTTTATTTCGATTATTACCGACAAATTACCGGCCGAGAAGAAGCGTTATGCCCGCAATGTGGGAATGACGATGGCGCTGGTGGTGCGTTTGCTGTTGCTTGCCGTTGCCGCCTGGGTAATGGGGATGACCAAAGAATTGTTTTCGGTTTACGGGATCAAATTCACAGGCCAGAGCCTGATTTTATTACTCGGAGGTTTGTTTTTGCTTTATAAATCGACGACTGAAATGCATAAAACCGTAACGGGTGAAGAGGAAGAATCGGCTTCTTCCCGCAGTAAGCTGAGCGCTGTGATTTTCCAGATCGTCCTGATCGACATCGTATTCAGCTTTGACTCGGTGATTACAGCAATCGGTATGACCAAAGGCATGGAGCACAACCCAATGGCGGTCATTTATCTCTCTGTCATTATTTCCATGGTGATCATGATGCTTTTCGCAAAATCGATCAGCAACTTCATCAATAACCGCCCGACGATCAAAATGATTGCCCTGAGTTTCCTGGTAACGATCGGGATCATGCTGATTATGGAAGCTTTCCACCAGGAAGTGCCGAAAGGCTATGTGTATTTCGCGATGGTGTACTCCCTGATCGTGGAATTTCTTAACATCCGCATGCGTAAAAACAAAGGAAAAAGCGAACATTAATGAACGAGCAGGAAGCCCGTTTGCTTTTCGGGCTCGAAGCCGGCTTTGAGGCGGATGAGCTACAGGACGCGCTGGAAATGCAGCTTTTTGAGCTTAAGCGTTTTTTTACTTCGCGTGCACCGGTCGAAAAACTGTTCCGTTCGCGGCTCGAAAAATTGAAGAAATTCAGCGAGGCCCTGGATGTTCTTGATCCGGCTTACGAACCGGGTTTTGACGAGAATTTCCCGGAAGTTGATTTTGCCTCGGACGATATCCTGGTGGTCTTTCAACATTACCAGCAGCAAAACAGGTCCTTGAAAACGGCGCTTTCCCAAAGCACCGATCCCGCCGAAATTTATAGGCTGACCGAAGCGCTGCTTAGCCTGGAAAAACAATATGCCGGGCTTTGGGCCGTGGAAGGTGTTACGGACAAAGACGCCCTGGTTTCTAAAGAAAGCGACCCGATGGAAATCCTGGAGGCTGTTAAAGCTTTCCGTGAAAAAGGCGGGACGAGCTTCGATGCCTTGAAAAAAAGCCAAAATCAGGCTCCCGAAGCCCTCGTAAACGAAATGAAACGCTTATCTTTGCTGTTTTTTAAATACTGATGGACGAAGTTTTGCAAAAATTGCGCAAGCAGCTCGAATTACAGGAATGGCCGAACGTCTACTTCTTCAAGTTCATTGTGCCCAACGATTCGCACACGGTTGCCCTCGTGAATGCTTTGTTCGATTCTTCTTCCGAGATCGCGATGCACCCTTCCAAAAATGGCAAATACATCAGTGTTAGCGCCAAGGAAATGATGCTCGATGTCGATTCCATCATTGCCAAATACGAAAAAGCAAGTTCAATCAAAGGAATTATTTCATTATGATCATAGCATTCAGCATATCGAAAATTGCCGTCGGGATTTTATGTGTGAGCCTGGCCATCCTGGTTTTGGTGATCGCTTACCGCAAATTGCTTGCCTACCTGGGCCGTGGGAAAATGCCGGCCGAAAAATACTGTGTGCTTTACAGCATTGAAACGAATCCAGCCAAAGGGGAGTTGGAATTGTATTTCACCACCGAAGAAGAAAAGCAGGTCACCATGGAGCTGCTCAACGATGATTTCAGCCTGAACCGCGAAATCAGCTCGAAGGATTATCCTGCCGGCAGCCATATTGTGCGTTTTGATTCGACCTTGGTGCCAAATGGGAGCTATTTTTACCAGCTGCGTACCGACAATCAGAAAACCATGAAAAAAGTGGTGATCAGCAATTAATGGAGTATCTCAGTTTCTGAGTTAGGAGTTAATAAGTCGCCGGCTGTACGGCGGCGGCAAGTTAATTTTTCGAACGCAGGAAAAGGGCTTCGGAAGCCAGTTGTTTTTGTTGGGGATACGGCACCATTGCCCGGAGATAAATACTATCGTTGTGTTGTTTCCCGGCTTTGAAGCTCAATGAAATTTCCTGTCCGTTTCCTGTTTCAAATACCTGTTTCCCCGAAAATTTGGCCAGGTCGCGTTTGTGGATTTTACCGGCAAGATAATATTCCCCGGAATAAATTTCTGCCACCGCTTGGCCAGCCCGGATTGTTTTGCCCGGAGTGGTGAAAATCCGGCCCACGCGTCCGTCAAAAGGTGCCAGGTAGAAATAACGGAAAATTTCCTGTTCTTTTTGAGCAATCTGCAAGCTCAGCGGAAGAATTCCCGCCGGATTGATAATCGTTCGTTCCCTGGTGGAAAGATCATCCGGAAATGGGGGCAATAAATCTGTTTCTGTGACCGCCTGGCTGTAGGCCTGCCATCTGGCATACGTTTCGGGCGTTTCCCGGGCAAATTGTTCGTAAAGGCCTTCCACCTTGGCTTTCAGCTCTGTCTTTTTTCGGCTGATTTCCGCAAAGACGGCACTGTTGTCCAGTTGGAAAAGCAAGTCGTTTTTTGAAAAAGAATCGCCGGATTTTAGCATTTTCCCGCCTTCGAGCCTGCCCGAAAGCTCAAAGCGGACCATTTCCATTTGGGGCGGTTCCGGGATAAAGCGATAAAAAAGCGGAGTGGAAGCTTGATCCTTGTTCTTAACCGGGGCTTTTTCTTTTTCTTGCGATTTACCCGTTTGATTTTCAATTAATTTCGTCGGGGACTGCTTCACGGTTTTGTCCTGTTTTTGGAACAGGAACAAGCCAAGAACCGTTACGGAGATAAGCAATATAAGTGTTATGAGTACTTTTTTTCTCATGGTAAAGCCAGCCTAAAATAATCATTTTTCAACAAATACACCTTGCTTTTCTAAACGTTCACGGGCTTAACTGTTAATAACTTAGTTGATAATGATTTTTCATAGACCAAAAAAGGTACTTCATCGATCCTTAATTTTGTATTTGAACGATATTAAAGTTATATTAACATGTTGGGAACATTAATCAAGAGACGCTTATCAAACAATCAGGTTGCGAATGTTTTCGTGAACGCTTTGTTTGAAGTGGTTGAGAAAGGCTTCAGGGAAGTGGCTCAACTGATCAATGAGGATTCTGCTTTTGTGAAATCCCCGAACATCCCTGAAACCCAGAATGGTGAGTTTGCGCTGATTGTTATCGTTGGCAACTTGTCCTTCCTGGAAAGCACCTTTGAGCCGGAGCAGGCTCACGAGGTGGAAAAACTGATTTTCGCGAAACTTTCGAAGATATACGACATGAACGTGGAGGAATTTACAAGCCTGATCCGGGAATACCAGGGGTTTATGGCGCGCAAAAACCATCCGTCTAAAAACATGATCTACGCGATGTCGAAAGCCATTTACCACAAATATGAGCTGAACGATTTCCAGGACGAATATTTCCGCCGGATGCAGGCGCCGAACCCGCTCTTTTTGAAGCGCATGGATGAGGTAGTCCAGAATTTTATCTGGGATTGGGACGCGTTCTTCAAACGATACAAGATGTAATAAAAAAGCTCAACGTTTCCGTTGAGCTTTTTTATTACTGAGTTGCTGAGTTAGTAGTTTGTAAGTTCTGAGTCGTTTTTCACTACTAACTCAATTACTCACATAAACTACTTTCTTTGTTTCGAAAAATTCCTCTTCAAAAAACTCCGGGATGGGGTGATAGGTGATGTTTTGCTTCACCGTTTTCATTTCTTCTTCCAGGTCGCCGCCTTTGAGGTAGAGTATCCCATTCTTAAGAGCGTGTTTGTTTTCACTTTTAAATTTGTTTTTCGTCCAGCTGAGGAACTCCGGCATGGCGGTCACCGCACGGCTCACAACGAAATCGAATTTCCCCTGGATTTTTTCCGCACGCTCGTGGCTAGCTTTTACATTTTGAAGGCCGAGAGCCTTCGCAACTTCGGTCACAACTTTGATTTTTTTGCCGATCGAGTCCACGAGGTGAAAGTTGGTTTCCGGGAAAAGGATCGCTAACGGAATTCCTGGAAAACCGCCTCCGGTACCAATGTCGAGCACATTCGCCCCGGGCCTGAAAGATATGACTTTCGCTATGGCCAGTGAATGGAGCACGTGACGCTCATAAAACGAATCCATGTCCTTGCGGGAAATGACATTGATCTGCCCGTTCCAGTGCTCGTACAGGCTTCCTAATTGCGCAAACTGTTCCTGCTGATTCGCAGTCAAGTCAGGAAAGTATTTCAAAAGCAAAGAGATATCGTTCATACGCTGCAAAGTTAAATCAAAATCCAGATTAGCGGGAGTTAATTCACAATAAAGCTTAAAAATGAGCGGCACTTTTGCGAAAAAAGTATATTTGTCCGACACGGTGAATTTAAACCCACATGAAGAAACCGGCACTGCTATTCATGCTTTTTTTCCTTCCTTATGCTTTTTCCCAGCACCTGGATTCCATTCCCATAAAAGTCAGGGGACCGGTTGCGACACAGTATACAGCGGATGCCGAAATTTTACAAACGGTCAAAACTTACCTGGATTCCAATTTCAAAATGACGGACTGGCCTGAACTCGAGGGTAAATATATCCTGACACAAGAGGCCGCTTATGGTTGGCTGGCGATGCCGAGGTGTCGCACAAAAAAGCCTGATTCGGTGAAGCTGGATTCCCTTATGCCGGTTCAATCGGGTTTCGGCCATACGATCCGGCACAAACGTATTATCAAAGGAGAGATAGGTTACAAATACCTGTTTTCGTATTTCGGTTACAGGATTGAAAACGGGTATGCCATTGAAATGAAAAAATACAACCGAAGGAGGACCCGGCTGAAAGCATCGTGGGATTGGTCAGGCCTCTATACTGCGAATAAAACATGGCCGGTCTATACCAAGTATCACCGGGACGGGAAAGTAAAACGGGTGCATGAGCTGTACTACCAGAGGAAATATTAGAAAAAGCCGGGTTAATTCGTTTCCTGCTCCTGAGTGATCTCTTCCTTGTAAATTTCCGCGACAAGCTCTTTGTATTTTTCGAGGATGATTTTGCGTTTCAGTTTGAGGGTAGGGGTGAGCTCACCGCCTTCAATCGAAAATTCGTGGGGCAACAACCTTGTTTTTTTGATCTGTTCCCAATGCCCGTAAAGCTTGTTGAAATTGGTAACCTCTTCTTTGATGCGTTTATACACTTCATCGTTGGCGCAGATCTCTTCGTTGGAGAGGTTGTCAAAATTCAGGTTTTTGCGCTTTGCCCATTCTTTTACGAAAGCAAAATTCGGAACGAGCAAAGCCGCCGGAAATTTCTGGTTTTCACCGATGACCATGATCTGTTCGATGAAACGCGATTCTTTGAACTGGTTTTCCATCGCTTGCGGAATAATGAATTTCCCGCCGGAGGTCTTGAAAATTTCTTTTTTTCGATCGGTGATTTTGAGGAATTTGTTGTCGACCATTTCGCCGATATCACCGGTTTTAAGCCATCCTTCCGGTGTCAGCGTTTCCGCGGTAACCTCGGGGAGGTTGTAGTAGCCCATCATTACGTTCGGGCCTTTCACCAGGATTTCGCCGTCACTGCCGAATTTCACTTTCACGTTGTTCAGCAAAGGGCCGACTGTTCCGATCCCGATGCCTTTTTTGAGGCAGTTGACCGAAATGACCGGCGATGTTTCTGTGAGGCCGTAACCCTCCAGCACCGGGATGCCGGCAGCCAGGAATATCCGGGCCAGGCGCGGTTGCAGGGCTGCACTCCCGGAAGCAATGGCTTTCACTTCACCGCCAAGCGCTTCCATCCATTTGGAAAAGATCAGCTTACGCGCAATTTTCAGTTTGAAACGGTACCACCAGGATTTCCCCTTGAATTCAAATTCTTCCGCCAGGCCAACCGCCCAGAAGAACAGAAAACGTTTGATGCCTTTGAGTTCATCGCCTTTCGCCATGATGCGTTCGAAGACTTTTTCAAGCAGGCGCGGCACCGCTGTAAAAACGTGTGGTTTCACCTCGCGGATATTGTCGCCGATAGTGTCCATGGACTCGGCAAAATAAATCGAGCAGCCAAGATACATGTACAGGTAATGCAGCATGCGCTCATAAATGTGGCACACCGGCAAAAAGGTCAGTACCCGAGAATGGTGGTCGGCGGGAATCCGTTCCACGCAGCCTTCAACGTTCGAGATAATATTATTGTGTGAAAGCATGACGCCTTTCGGGTTTCCGGTTGTCCCGGAAGTGTAAATGATCGTAGCCAGGCTTTCGTTGCGTACATTGGCTTTCAGCTCTTCCACCGTGCGCTGGTCAACGTGTTCCTTGAGTCCCAGGAGCGAGGAGAAATGCTCTATGGCAGGCCCGTGGTCAAAGCAAACGACTTTTTCGAGCGAGTGGATTTCTCCCTGAATGCCGGTGATTTTGCCGTATAATTCGGCCGAGCCGGTGAAGCAAAGCTTAATCTGGGCATCGTTGAAAATATACAGGTAATCTTTGGTGGAAATATTCGGGTAAACCGGGACCACAATGGCTCCGATCTGCAAAACGGCAATGTCGATCAGGTTCCATTCGAAGCGATTGGTAGAAACGATCGCAACTTTATCATTGGGCTTGATCCCATAAGCTACCAGTGCCCTGGAATATTCGTTCACGGAAGATAAAAACTCCCGTGTTGAAATCCCGGTCCAGTTCCCGTCCTTTTTCGTGGAGAACATAGCCTCATTGGGGTAATTATCCAACTGATAGTAGGGGATATCAAAGAGTCGTTTCATAGGATTGCAGCTTCTAGTTCGGATAAATGTAACCAAATAATTTAAAAAAGCAATTAGCGTGGGGTTAAATTTTCGCTATTTTTAGATAACTGATAGCGAACAAAATACAAAAGGTGAATTAGCCGGGATGAAAGGGGCTTTTTGGAATGGAAAATGGAGTGCTTCGATTTCAGCTAAAACCATTTTTGTAAGGGAATGATT
This sequence comes from uncultured Flavobacteriales bacterium, assembly GCA_966250255.1. Classification (GTDB taxonomy): domain Bacteria; phylum Bacteroidota; class Bacteroidia; order Flavobacteriales_D; family Crocinitomicaceae; genus M2408. The sequence goes on from CBINGV010000028.1 coordinate 10,118, forward strand.
CTTGATCAGTCAAATCTTCACCTGGAAGTTATTTCATTCTTAGCCAGCCCAGGATTCTTTCTTCCGCCAATTTCCACTTGCCGTGGATGAAGCTCAAAGCGATTTTCTTACGGGATTTCCCGTTAACCCCCGGATTCTGCTGAACGATTTCTATTTCCGTTGCGCTTACCTTGGAAACAATCGCAACGTGGCCATACTCGTTTCCTGCATGGCCGTCAAAAATAACCAAGTCGTTTTCCTTTGGCTGCGTTTTGCTTCCATTGGTGAATTGTACTAAATCCCTGCTCTTGTTGATTCCGCCGTCGGCAACGGTTTTATCATAAAAATCTTTTGCATTGCCATAAGTTTCGGGCATTTTGTGATGTAAATATTCGTAATAGTAACGTTTCACAAATTCCACACACTGGTATTTCAGGCCTAAGTTATAACCATCCTTTGCCACATTTCTACCGGCAGTATTACTGATCCTTCCATTGTAATAAACCGCTACGCCATGGAAACGGTCAACAACTTCGCCTACCTTGTGCTTTGGCCTGAAAAACAGGATATAAACGCTTGAAGAAAGGAGCAGGATGATAAAAACAGGGATCAATTTTCGCATTGTGGCATTTTTTGGCGAAAATACGAATACAGCAGGAATTTAACTATTTTTGAAGACACTATTAACACGATCGTATGATGTCGAGGTATTTTTTTATGCTGAGTTTGTTCCTGCTATTTTCCTGTTCCGAACATGCTAAAATTAAAAAACAGAAAATTGTTCAGAAGCCAGAAGAACAAGTCGTGTTGAGTGATACGGTTCCGGCCTCCAAGGAGGAGTTTAAAAACGAGACCTTATTTATCTACAGGAAAATAACGGAAGATTGTTATCATGCCATCTACATTGACAAAACAAAACAATTCGAAGGATACAAATGGCTGACGGATTTTAGGTTTGACGAATACGATTCAGAGGCATACAACGGGTATTGCTCCTACTTGAAGGAAAAAAATCCGGCTGCTTTTTCTAAGTTAAATTTAAAGGGGATCCCGAAAAACTGGCTGCGTCTCTATCCCTACAAGGGTAAGCATTACTTATATGCTCCTTCAGATTGGGGAAATGCCGGGCGGAAAATGATCAATGACAGCGCTTTTGTTTATTGGTACATGGACGGACCTTCACCCCAGCCTTTAAAGCGCGTTAGCCAGATCGGAAAACGCTGCTTTTCGATCGAGCTGGCTTCACCGGAAGAAAACCCTGTCAATCAAAAGGTCAACATCTACCTGCTTGATGAAGCAACTCAATTGTACCTGTTTGAATTTGCGGATGAAGCGATCAATTTTCGTTATCAATTTTATACGCCGAAAGAAAGCGCCAAGAACTTCGACCTTATCGTAAATTATTGCAACTCACAAAAACAGCTGGAATTTGATTTTGAAAAAGTGGATTACCAGGCGGCTTTTCAAAAGGCGAATCTGAAACCATTGAAGTAAGAAATAGGTATCCGGCTATTTCTTTTCGACTTCGAAACCTTTTTCGTTGGCTACTTTGAGTACGTTTTTCTCAATTTCTTTCCCGAAATCGCTGTCGGCTTCGGCCGGTTCGTTCTTTTTTTGCTCGTTGATGTAATTTTCACGTTCCACGGATAATTCCCCGATCATTTTCTGGTATTTTTCGCGTTTTTCGTGCTGAATATCAAGGTAAGTTTTGATTTCACTTTCGTTTTTCCCCTTCAGCTCTTCCGGCAGCTGATCATCCTTGAGTTGGGTTACTACTGTTGAATCGGCTTTATAGGCATCGAGCAAATCCCAGGAAGCATTGTTGTAAACGGCCTTTGATTTCACGATGGCGCGTTCTGTCATCACATGAACGGACTGGCTCACGGCGTTTTTGTCTTCCTTTTCCTGGGCTTCTTTTTTGGAGCGGCCCGCGTTGCCATAACCCATATAGGTGCCGTTCAGCGAGTCATTGTATACCCGGATTTTTTCGTCGTAAGGCGTGTCGTAATGCCTTACCTGCAGGTTGGAGTTGATATTGGAATATTCGCCTTTGCCGCTTTGCGCCCCGTCGTACCAGAATTCGGTAATCCCTTGCTGGTAATCGCCACAGTAAATCGTGTTGACATAAATATTGCGCTGGGCAGCCTGGGCACAAACTTCCTTATAAGGAACCGGTCCCTGGTTGAAAGGCTCATTACCGGCAATGTAAATCATTTTGATGTCGTTCGAATAATTGTTCCAGCCGAGCTCCACCAATGAATTGGAAATTACCGCACCGCAATATTCCTGACCTCCGCGTGTCGTCAGCCCGAAAAGCTTCTGGGAAACGAGGTCGAGGTCGCGTGTGAAAGGCAAGATCTGGCGCACGTGGTTGTTCGCTGCCGGGATGTTGTCGTTGCCATAATCATACAGGGCAATTTCGATGGTCGGGATTTGTCCCTGGTAACGCAGGTTGGACATCGTGTTCACGATAGACCAGATCCGGGATTTCGCTTGGTCGATCAAGCCATCCATGCTGTTGGAGGTGTCAAATAAGATTGCAATCTGGATTTTGCCGGCGTTCTGGCCGAAAGCACCGAGTGAGAGCAGCGCTGCGAATAGGAAAGACAAACGTTTCATAACCATTAATTTCGGGGCGGTACATCCCGGGGGAGGAAACGTTCAAATAAGTTGGTAAGTTTCGGAGTGAGTAGTTTTTAAGTGAGTTCACCTACTATACTAAGTAACTTCTAACTCATCAATTCATTAAGGCTTTTGCGTTTTCGACCGCAGCATTCGTAATTTCCTCGCCGCTCATGAGGCGCGCGATTTCGTGGATGCGCTCTTCGTGGCCCAGTTTTTTGACTTCGGTAACCGTGCTGTTTTCGCGGCTGGATTTCTGCACTTTGAAATGGCTTTGTCCTTTGGCGGCAACCTGCGGCAGGTGTGTGATGGCCATCAATTGCATTTGTTGTCCCATCTTGTGTAACAGCTCGCCTAATTTTTGGGCCACTTCACCGGAAACACCGGTATCGATTTCGTCAAAAATAAGACCTGGGAGTTGTTTTTTACGGGAAAGTAAAGCCTGGATGGCAAGCATCAGGCGCGACAATTCCCCACCACTGGCCGATTTTTCAACCGCTTTGGGGGCCAGTCCCGGGTTGGGACTGAAATTGAGGCTCAGGGATGACATGCCGAAAGGATTTGCATGTTCGGTTTTTTCGAGCTCAAAAACAACCTTACACTGGTCCATTTTCAGCTCGCGTAGCAAAGTTTCCAGTTGCTGTTCAATCGCCGCTTTTTTGCCAAGACGTTCCTGGTGCAACTGCTTTCCCTGTTGTTCCATCTCCTGTTTCAGGACGGAAATCGAGGCTTTCAGCTGTTCTACTTCTTCTTGCATGCCATTGGCCTGGTTTTGCTGACGCGCAAAATCATCATAAATAAGCTGTAATTCGGCCTGGTCTTTTGCCCCGTGTTTAAACAAAGCGGCATTATACTGGGAAAGTAAAGCCTCCAGCTCTGCTTTTTTGGAAGGGTTCATTTCCATACTGTCCTGCTGCCCGGTGGATTCATACGCCAGGTCTTTCAGCTCGAGGTAGATGCTTTTGGTGCGATCTGCCGCAGATTCAAAGAAAGGATGCAGGCTTTTGTTTTTTTCAAGGATTTGCTTCAGTTGGTTCAGCTTTTCGAGCACCTGGTTTTCGCTTTCCAGGATTTCACTGATCGAGTCAAAAGTTTGGCGAATCGTACCGATATGTTCAATTTGCTCCAGTTCCTGCTCGAGACTGCTGAAATTGGTTTTGTCGAGCTTAAGTTTTTCGAGCTCATTCAATTGAAAACGGGTATAATCTTCGTCCTGCAGCATTTTTTGCCATTCCCGCCCTTTGCTTTCCAGCTCGCGTTCCAATTGGCGGCAAGCGCTGTTTTTAGCGGAGAATTCCCGGCGAAGCTCCATCGTTCCGCACAGGTAATCAAGCACATCGAACTGGAAAGACTGGCTTTTGAGCTCAAGCGTGTGATGCTGCGAATGAATGTGGATCAATTGTTCAGCGAGCTCCTTCAGGATGTTGAGCTGTACCGGTGTGTCGTTCACAAAAGCGCGGGATTTACCCTGTCCGGTGATTTCCCGGCGGATGGAGGTTTCATCGGCATAATCGAGGTCATTGGCATCGAAAAAAGCCTGCAATTCGTATGCTTTTATGGAAAACGTTCCCTCCACAATGGTTTTTTGCCCGGAATCGCGGATCACGCTGTAATCGGCACGCTCGCCCAGGATGAGGTTGAGGGCGCCCAGGATAATGGATTTCCCGGAGCCTGTTTCACCGGTAAAGACGGTAAAGCCGGGCGAAAATTCCAGTTCCAGGCTGGGAATGAGGGCAAAATTTTCAATCTTGAGCTGCCGCAGCATTATTCGAGGATGGTTTGGTATTTGGAGGAATTGGCCGGGTCAATTTTCTTGAGCAAATTCACCACTTCGGTTTTTTCAGCGCTTTCAGCGTCGACAAACACGTTTTTGAGCTCCACCTGCTTGGCTTGCACGAAATTCAGCAGGTTAATCGAGTTGGGACGGGTACTCACGACTTTATTCAGGTTGTTTAATGCCTGGAACATGTTTTTGCGGGCCTGCTCGGAGTTTTCATACAAGAGGTCGATGCCTTTGCGGTGATACATGTAGTTGCAGGCGCGCAGCGGTTCGAAAAGCTGGTGCAAAATATTGTCGACCAGGTAAAAGCGGTTGCGCTTTTTGGTGTCTGACGATTGCCATCCGGGGTTCCCGGAGGATTGGGCGAGGGAAACAATTTGCTGGGCTTCGTTGAAATAAGGGGTTCCTCCCTGCGGCGAAAAGGAATCGTAGTCCATCCCGATGATGAAATAAGCATAAAAAGCCAGGATGGAGGTCAATTCGTCTCGGTATTGGTTGGGCGCATAAATGAGGATCGCGTTGCGCGAAAAATTGAAGGTAACATTTTCGTCCTGGTAGTTCAGGATGGTGGAATTGTAATTGCTGTTGAAGGCCGGGCGCGAAGACTGTACCTGGATCGATCCGGAATAGGTTCCCGAGCTTGGAATGGAAGAAATCTGGATCTGGATGTTACAGTTGATGCGCTCTTCCAGCTTGAATTTATCCTTAGTCCAGCGGGTGTTGTTCATCAGGTCGTAAACCGTTTGCTTCAGCTGGTCAAATACTTCCTTTTCAACCGATGTTACCGGGATCTGGTTGTCGACAATGACAGTCACCTGGCAGTTCAGCTCCTGGTTATAAGCAAAGGAGGCCCACAAAACAACGATACAGCTCAGTATAAATTTCATATTTTTTTCAGGTAATTCACCAGGTCTTCAGCGACCAAAGCTTTGCTTTTTAACTCAAAACTAGTTATTTTATTGTGCTTATCCAATAAATGGATGCGATTTGTGTCATTTTTGAAACCGGCGCCTTGGTCCTCGAGTGTATTCACTACGATCAGGTCCAGGTTTTTACGTTTCAGCTTGTCCTGCGCGTGGGCGATGGCATCGTTCGTTTCGAGCGCAAAGCCGACGAGCTTTTGCTTTTCACTTTTGTTTTGACCGGCCCAGAAAAGGATGTCGGGATTTTTAACCAGGGTGATCGTCAGTTCTTCGTCCTTTTTCTTAATTTTTTGCCCCGCAACTGTTTTCGGGCGGTAATCGGCCACGGCAGCGGCGAAAATACCGATGTGGGCTTCTTGCCAGTGCTGCTGGACGGCCTGGAGCATTTCTTCGGCACTTTCCACGGTGATCAGCCTGAGCTTCGGGTGACTTAACTTTTCCTGGCTCGGCCCGCTGATAAGCGTTACCTCTGCGCCGCGCTTCAATAGGCTTTCTGCAATGCGGTAGCCCATTTTCCCGGAGGAGTGATTGCCGATAAAACGTACGGGATCGATTTTTTCGTAGGTCGGTCCGGCAGTGATCAGGACTTTTTTACCGGCGAATTCCTGCTGTTTTTCAAAGAAATCTTCCAGGTAAGCGGCAATCGTTTCCGGTTCGGCCATGCGTCCCTGGCCAACAAGCCCGCTGGCGAGCTCGCCTTCTTCGGCCGGGATGATCCGGTTTCCGTGGGATGCCAGCAAGTCCAGGTTGTGTGTGGTGGAAAAATGGGCATACATATCGAGATCCATCGCCGGGGCAATGATTACCGGGCATTTGGCCGAAAGATAGGTTGCGGTCAGCAAATTATCGCAAAATCCATGGGCCATCTTCGCCAGGGTATTGGCGGTGCAGGGAGCAATGACAAAAGCCTCCGGCCACATACCGAGGTCCACATGGTTGACCCACTGGCCGTCCTGTTTGTTCCAAAAGTCGATGGCTACCGGGTTGCCGGAAAGGGTGGCAATGGTGAGGGGGCTTATAAAATCACAAGAGGCAGGAGTCATGATACATTTGACTTCTGCCCCTTTTTTCTTTAATATCCGAATGAGGAAGGCAATTTTATATGCCGCAATTCCTCCTGTAATTCCGAGAAGGATGCGTTTTCCGTTCATGATGTCTGTTGATTGATCGCGAAAACAGCGATTGAATTTACGCTTTTTCCTCGTCGACTTTGCGGATGTAGATTTTTTCATCCAGCATTTCCGTCATGGCGATCGCTACCGGCTTAGGCAGTTTTTCGTAAAACTTGGAAATTTCGATTTGCTCGCGATTTTCAAACACCTCTTCCAGGTTGTCGGTAGAAGAAGCAAACTCCTGCAGTTTGGAAGTCAATTCTTCTTTCAGCTCGCTTGCAATCTGGTTCGAACGTCTGGACATGGCAACGATAGATTCGTAGATATTACCGGTTTGATCTTCAAACTGGATGGTATCACGCGTAATGGTTGAACGCTCGGAGTTGATGTTTTTTAAATTCAGGTTCATCGTATTTTTACTTTGAAATAGTTATCGTTACAAGCTGGTGCTGCAGATCATCGTGCAAATTTTCCAACTCTTTTTTGTACTTGCTTTCAGGAAATTGGGACACAAAGGTACGATAAGTTTCGATTGTTTTCTCAATTCGCTCCTTTTTTTTCTCGTCTACACTGTTTTTAGCCAGTAAATAAGCATTTTTGATGCTGATGTAGTATACTTCTTCCTTGTATTTGGAAGTCGGGTAATCTGTCAGGAAAGTTTCGGAAGTCACCACCGCTGATTTGTAATTCAGCGTTTTGGCATACAGGCGGATGTTGTCAAATTCTTTCTTTTCGAGCTTTTCCCGCAGCTTGTCCATGATCTGGTTGCAGGTATCAATGCGGTTTGAGTTCGGGTACAGGTAAATGAATTGCTGCACGTCGTTCAGGGCAAGCTCGGTTTCCTGCTGGTCGAGCGAGGATGCCGGCGAATTTTTTACGCTGCAAAGGGCCTTGAGAAAAAAGGTTTCTTCGGTTTTGGTGCTGTAGGGGAATTTATCGAAAAAGGAACCGAAATAATACCCGGCCATGTAATAATCCTCGCTGGCATAATACGCTTTCCCGATGCGGTAATAGCTGAGCTCGCCTTCGCCGGATTTCGGCATCCGCTGGTAAACCTGTTCGTAGAGCGCGATGGATTGTGACCATCTTCCGCGCTCATACAAATCATTGGCCAGGGTAAATTTCCGGGTATAATCGTCTGCTTTCAGCACTTTGTTGTATTCCGAACAGGAACTCATCAAGGTGGTAAAAACTAAAAGTGCAAAAGCAAATCTCATGGTCCAAAAGTAATTTAAAATCAGGCAGCCCAATGTTAATTTAACTTAAAAAGAGCTTGAGTGTATGCGCTAGCTTCTCACGCATTTCCGTCCGGTCAACGATGTAGTCCAGGAAGCCGTGCTCGAGCACAAACTCGGAAGTCTGGAAGCCTTCGGGCAGATCGCGGCCGATGGTTTCTTTTACGACACGCGGACCGGCAAAACCGATCAGGGCATTCGGCTCGGCAATATTGAGGTCGCCCAGCATGGCAAAAGAAGCCGTAACACCACCCGTTGTCGGGTCGGTCAGGTAAGAAATATAAGGAAGCTTGTGTTCGGACAAAACGCCCAGCTTGCCGCTCACTTTGGCCATCTGCATCAGGGAAAAACCGGCTTCCATCATACGCGCACCACCGGATTTGGAGATGATCATGAAAGGAGCTTTCAGTTCAATGGCCTTGTCGATCGCCCGGGAGATTTTTTCGCCCATGACGGAGCCCATCGAGCCGCCGATGAAGTTGAAGTCCATACAGGCGATCACAAAATTCATCCCGTTGAGGGTTCCGTGAGCCGTACGGATCGCGTCCTTCAGTCCCGACGTTTTTTGCGTGGCCTTGATGCGGTCGGTGTATTTTTTTGTGTCGGAAAAGCCCAGCGGGTCACCCGAAGTCATGGCTTTGTCCAGCTCGGTGTATTTGCCCCCGTCAAAAATGATTTTGAAATACTCTTCCGAACCGATGCGCTCGTGGTAGGAGCAGCGGTCACAGACATAGACATTTTTTTCAAAATCGGCCTGGGTGAATACGGTTTTACAGTTGTTGCACTTGTGCCACAAACCTTCCGGGGTTTCTTTTTTTTCCTTGGTGGAAGTTGTAATCCCCTCTTTATTTCTTTTAAACCAACTCATTTTTTTTAGTTATTTAGTTTTGAAGTTATTGAATTAGTAGTGATTTAACTCATAACTACTAACTTACAAACTACGCAACTTATAAAGTATTCACGTTATTTAAGTCCTCGAAAGCCTGGGTCAAGCGTTTAATGAAGGTCAATTCGCCTTCGCGTACCCATTTGCGCGGATCGTAATGTTTCTTATTCGGCTGGTCGTCGCCTTCCGGGTTACCGATCTGGGTTTTGAGGTAGTCGATTTTGGAAGTTACGTAATCGCGAACCCCTTCGGTATAGGCAAACTGCAAATCCGTATCGATGTTCATCTTGATCACCCCGTAGCTGATCGCTTCGC
>CBINGV010000029.1:0-18930 GCA_966250255.1 uncultured Flavobacteriales bacterium
CGGTGTTCCCCTCTTTTTTCTTCGCAGCAATATAGTTGCTTATCCTGCTTAGGGTTTGTTTCCGGTTATCCGGGATCAAATCAAATTGCCTGACTAATTCGTCGGCGTAATTTTTAATACTTGGGTACATGGATTTTGCATAGTATTCACCGAGTTGCTATCAGTATAAACTTAACAGCATCCACCGCCTGGTGTGCAGCACGCAGATTCGTTTGTTTGCAATTCGGATAAATTCAGTTTATGTTTTTCGGCAGGAATTCCGCAACTGTCAGAAGCCAGGCAAGCGGTATTTTTAGCAGCTAAAATAAAATGCTTCCCGTTAAATTCCAGGTCGTATTTACCAATTGTATCGCTTTGATATTCCACCTCAATTTCCGCATCTTCGATCCCTAGTTTTTCTTCGGAAAGCTGGATGATCTTTAACAGTTTTCCGGGTTTTAACCTGTGATCGGTATCGTTGGCGTTCCACAATTGAAAATTCACCCGGTTTTCGTTGCGGATCGTGCCCCCGCAATCGATAAAATGTTTATTTACTTTTCCTACTTCCGTCACGTGAAAATGCTCCGGAACAAAGGTTCCGTCCGGTTTTTGAAACACAACGTTGTTCAACGCTGGTAAAATGTTTTTGATTTCTGAAAGTTTCATGCTTTTTATTTTTTGGTTAACAACATCCTTGTTCTTTGTTTTCCAATTGAATGGATATTCCTGCAAAATATTCCTGCAAACGGCTTACTGTACTTTTGTCTATACAATAACAAATAGCAGTTCCCTCAATATTTCCCTTAATCAGGCCGGCGTTTTTGAGCTCCTTCAAATGCTGGGAAACGGTGGGTTGCGCCAGCGTTAATTCGTTGACAAGATCGCCGCAAATACAATTTTCAAAAGAAATAAGATATTCCATGATGGCTATCCTTGCCGGGTGTCCCAAAGCTTTGAGCATCGTGGCGATTTCGTTTTGCTTGGCTGTAAATAATTCTGTTTTTGTAATTCCCATTGTTTTATTTGTATATTGCAATATTACGATAAAATTTTTTATAAAAACAAATTCCGCAAAATTTTCACAAAAATTACTTGTCCTTCAGGATGCTGCGCAGAATTTTGGCAATGTTCCGGGCATCATCCACGCCGCGGTGGTGCGTGCCTTCGAGCGGAAGACCGAGATGCTCCAATGCGCCGGCCATACCCAATTCATGGTTTAGGCCGTTTTTCAGCGCAAAAAGTGTTTTGACATTGATGTGCGAGGGGCTAAGCGGGTAGCCCACACCCATTTCCTGGCATTGCCGCTGGATGTGTTTCAAATCGTAAGCGCCAAAACTGGCCCAGGCCCGGCTTTGACCCTGGTATTCCTTGCGGATCAGGGCGCAGGCTTCTTTGTAGGAAAGCCCTTCTGCGGCGATTAATTCCGGCGTAATGGTCGTCAGTTCCGTACAAAATGCACTAATTTCGGAGCGCTCGGGTTTTACCAGGATGCCCCGGTTGTCGGAAATCTCGCCGCTGTGTACATCCAGCAGGCAAAGCCCGAATTCAATCACATCGCTCACCATGCCTTCCGGCGGGTTGCCGTTCCAGCAGCTTGCTTCAATGTCAATAACGAGGATTTTATCTAATAATTTGGCCATCATTCAGTTTATAGGGTAAAATATGGGTAAAAGTAAAACAAAAAAGAGAATGATGCTTTCGAACTTATTTTCTTTTGTCCTTTTGCTCCTCTCTGTCCCGCAGGTGCGGGACTCTAACCAACCGAGCTAAATTCCCCTCTGGAATAAATTCGGGATTAATCAATTTTAAAACCAGATTACGTGATTTTTGCTTCTTAATAAAAACGTTCTATGCGGATTGCTTCAATTTCAGAAACTAAAAAGACGGCCTTTAATTGCCAGTCCTTAGTCTTTCCGGTAAATTTAACCCTTCGTTGTTTAAATGCTCATTCAATCTTTTCCACGGATCAGATGAATATCCGAGGTAAAATTTATCGATGGATCCTATAAAGATAAAATTTCATAGATTAGGTTCTAAAAACAAAAAGGCCAAGCTTTCACTTGACCTTTTTTGCTCCTCCTGCTGGGCTCGAACCAGCGACCCTCTGATTAACAGTCAGATGCTCTAACCAACTGAGCTAAGGAGGAATTTTGCATACCTATTTTGGAAATGCGAGTGCAAATATAGGAAAAGAAATTAAAAAGAAAAGACTTCTTTCAAAAAAAAGTTTAAAAATCGGTTTCGTCGAGGGTGTAGTCCTCGATTGTTCCTTCGAGGCAATCGTTTTCGTCCTCACAATCAGCATCATCGCTGTCGACAAGGTCGTCGCGGAAATTTTCGTCAAATTTGGCCGGACGTAAAATATTCGTTTTTGAAACGTTCAGGCGGATTTCCGTGCGGATAAAACCGTCTTCCTGGGCAAAGGCTTTCGCAAAGGGTGTGCCGATCAGTTCTACCAAAGCGCCCTTTTTGAGGAAATCCAGGATGCGCATGTTGGCTCCGTCTTTTTTCCAGATCGTGCAGTTGACCCAGGTGGTGCGTGTTTTTGACTCCCCGTTGCGTTTGTCTTTCCAGTTCTTGTTGTGGGCAACCGGAAAATTGATGGCAACAACCCCTCTCTCCATGTTTTTTACAGTAGCGTCCTTACCGATGTTGCCAATTAAGCGTGTTTCAAAAATGGTAGCCATTGTCCGTTAATTTTTATGAAAGGTAAAAAAAGAAATGAATTTACAGGTATAAAAAGTGCTTTTTTTTTCGCCTGCTAAATGCTTTTAGGATTAAATGATTGATAAACAGCTTAATATAAAATCAGTCTTTGCTCAAAAAACTCCAGTACGAAGAGCGGTTTATCTTAAAAGTCAGCGCTTTAGGGTAATATTTGACGAACATCGCCGGCACCTTGAATTTGTCGCTTTTATCCCAGATCAGCTGGTAAGCTTTCGTTTCTTTCGGGCTGATTTCCAGGTAATCGATCTGCTGGCGCGTGTGGGTTACCCAAAAATAGCTTTTCACCTTTTTCGGGTTTTGTTTCAGCTTTTTCATGCGCTCCGAGATGATCCAGTTTTTCCAGAGCTTGTCCATGTCATTGCGGATTTCCGGGTCGTTGAAATTCTGGATAAAAGCATTGCGGATCCCGTTATCGAAGAAATAAAAACAATGCGTTTTCCCCAGCTCGTAGCGCTGACCGCTTGAAAATACCGGCAGGCGAAAGAGAATAAAGGCCTTTTCCAGCATATTCACATAACGTTCCACCGTTTCATTGTCCAAGCCACTTTTGGTCCCGATTTCATTGTAGGAAAGCTGCTCCCCGATATGAAAAGCGATGTACTGCAGCATTTTCCGCAGTTTATCCTTCTTGTTGATCCGCTCGCTTTTCGAAAAAGAATAGCCGGCAACCTGCTCCACGATCTTCAGCAGCAGGGCGGCCGCATTTTCCGCATTTTCGAGCACTGTCGGGTAATTTCCGAAAATCAGGCGGTCTTCGAGTTTTTTCTCCACCTTGATCAGGCCGAATTCGCTCGCAATTTCCTTAAATGTGGGTGCCTGCACATTCAGGATCAGTTTATTCTGTTCGAGCGCCTCCACCAGGATCTCATCCAGCGGCGGATCATAGGAACAGATGCAAATCAACGTGAGCTTGCTGTCTTCAAAGAGCACCAGCTCGATCGCTTCCTGCAAAGCAGGGAAAAGCTGCGCTTCCCGGAACACCAAGCAATCCGCCGTGCCGGCCAGCTCCAGGAATCTTTCGCGGCTGAAGTCTTTGAATTGCTTTTGGGTTTTGGGATCACTGAAATCAAAAAGCTGTTGCCGGGCATTTTTCGGCAGGCTCTCCATCACCAGGCGGGTGCGTTGTGTAAAAGCCGGGGCTTTCAGGATTAAAACTTTGTTGGACAGGATATGCTTTTCAAGCTCAGGCTGAATTTCGCGTTTGATCATTTTTGTAGTTGTTTCAGCCAAAGATAAGGCAGAACCGTCTTTTTTAGTTGATTTTTGCGGGAATGATATGAAAAGCGGCTTGTTAATTAGTCATTTCTAAGTTAGTAGTGAATAAGTTATGGCTCACCAACTCCCTCACTCAGAAACTCATTAACTCAGAAATTTAATCCATCACGTGGAAAGGCTCGCTGCTTTCAAATTCCGAATCCACCGGCTCCCAAAGCTCAATGCGGTTGCCTTCGGGATCTTCAATGTGTACAAATTTGCCGTACTCATAGGTTTCCACTTCATCCAGGATTTTTACGCCCTTCGCTTTCAGCTGTTCCAGGAAAGCTTCCAGCTTTGCCACCCGGAAATTCAGCATCACCTGCTGGCTGTCGTTTCCAAAGTAAGAGGAGCTTGATTCAAAAGTCCCCAACTGTAAAAAAGCGGTTTTCTTGGCCGCTGCCTGGTGGTTGTAGCCGAATAACACGCCGTAGTCGTTTGTAGTCAGTCCAAGGACCTCTTTGTACCAGTTATTCATACTTTTCGGGTCCCGGAATTTGATGAAAATCCCGCCCAGTCCGATAATTTTTCCTTCCACTTGTTTGAGTTATCAATTAATTTCTCCCCTTGAGGGGAGATTAAGAGGGGTGACAGCTTTGGGATTCCACCTATGTCCTCCCCTCAATCCCCCTCCAAAGGGGGAAGTGGTTTACTTCCCATTAATATAATCCTCCAGGCTTGAATAATTCGAAGAGAAAGAAAAAGTCGGTTTCAGGAGGAAATAATTCTGCTTGTCGTGGCAATACTGGTAAGCGTATTTTGCCCAGTCGAGGCGGTTTGAATCAAAGGAAAACGTTCCCGCAATTTCCGCAATCTGCGAAGCCGAAAGCGTTGTTTTGGAAATGTAATTTTTGCCTTTTTCCAGTTTGCCCGAATCGAAAGATTCTTCCTTGAGCAATTTGATGAACTCATAATAGCCGGAATTATCGGGACTGTTGTTGCCATAATACGGGTTATTGCCGTAATTTCCCTGCTGCGGCGTTGAGGTGTACCAGTTCGTGATGTTCATTGTTTGGCGTTGGATGATGATGATATTGCCATTCGCGTCAATTTCGCATACCACGCGCTGGTTGTAGTCCAGGTTGATTGTCCCGGACCAGCAGATATCGGAAGAATTGTTGTAATAAATTTTGATTTCGTTAATCCCCTGCGGCAGGTCAAAAAAACGAAACACGTTTGAATTGTTATAATGTGTTTGCAGGCCAACCATCGCATAAAAAGCGCCTGAGCGGTTGATGCGCACAAAAAGTTCCGATGCGGAAGCGCTCACGCTGATACTGAAGAGGACGAGTAAAGTAAAAATTGTTTTCATAACTGCTGATTTTTGATGTCTGCTTTCCGGGAAACAAAAAGCATTCCGTTTCAAAAGTAAAGGAAATTTTTCACAAAAGTTTAACATTTTTCACTCCCGGTGCAACCATTTTCGATGCCGCTGCATTAAGCCTGGAAATAAATCCGATCATCATGAAATATATCATTCCTTTTTTCTTTGCTTTTGTGCTCCTGGGGAGTTGTAAAGACAAATATGTAGCGCGTTACAAAGTATACGAGCCGGTTTATATGGACCTCGAAACCTTCCGGAACAGTGTGGCCTTTGAAAGCGCCCGGCCGGTCAGGCTGCGCGGTAATATTTACATCAAGGACCAATACCTTTTCGTCGTAGAAACCAATGCCGGGGTACATTTTATAGACAACTCCAACCCTTCCGGCCCGGTTAAAATGGGTTTTCTGCGCATTCCGGGCTGCTCCAGCATCGCGATCCGCGGTTCGGTAATGTATGCTTCAAGCCTGATGGACCTAGTGTGCATTGATTTGAGCAACATGTCCCAGCCTTCCGAATTTAAACGCCTGGAAAATGTATTTCCCGGTTCGGAGGCCGTTTGCCTGAAAAATTACCCGAAATTGCCGGTTGATGCCTCTCAGGGACTCGTTGTCGACTGGAGCGTCAAAGAAGTGGCGGAAGAAACCGAGCATATTAACTACAGTGGCGGTAACGAAATGCTTAAGTTTGACAACGGCGGGATCCTTTTGTCTGCCACGGCCGGTAACCCGGGAACAGGAAGCTCCGGCATTTCCGGTTCGATTACCCGTTTTGCCATCTCCGGCGATTACCTCTACGTGTACGACCAGGGCAAACTCAGCCCGATTGATATCAGCAATCCGCAATTCCCGGTAGCCGTCAGTCCGCTTTTGGTGCAGGCCAATGTGGAAACACTGTTCCCGCATGAAAATTACCTTTTCATGGGCACAACCACCGGCATGCTGATCTATTCCCTGGCGAACCCGGAAGTACCGGCTTACCTTTCCGGCGTGTCGCACATGCGGGCCTGCGATCCGGTAGTGGTCCAGGACAATTATGCCTACGTTACCGTGCGCTCCAACAGCTTTTGCGGGGGAAGCATCAACCAGCTGCAGGTCATTGATATCAGTAACATCCAATCGCCTGTGCTCAAGAAAACCTTCGAAATGAAATCACCGCACGGACTTGGAATTGACGGGCAAACGCTCTTTATCTGCGATGGGGATGCCGGCCTGAAAATTTACGATGCCTCCCAGCCGGAAGAAAGCGGCAATCACCTGGTCGAAAAATACGGTAAAATCAAGGCGATTGATGTGATCCCATTCAACAATACGGCTATCGTGATCGGCGAAAACGGGATTTTCCAGTACGATTATTCCAACCGGAAAAACATCACGCTGCTGAGCGAAATTGCCATTGAAAATTAAACGGAAAAAGATGAGAACAGCAATCATAGCTTTGTACCTGCTCGTTGCAGGATCGCTTGTGGCACAAACGGAAAACCCGCAGCCGGAAAGCAAATGCTACAACCGGACAACCCTCGGCCTGCTCTGCGGCAAACAGTCTTCGGTTACATTTAACACCATCAACGGCTACCGCTTTACGCCGAATTTTGGTGCGGGAATCGGAATCGGGACGGACTTTTACCTGGGCGACCAACACTTCAGCTGTTTTGCCGATGTAGTTTACCAGTTAAACCACAAGAGCAGCAAACCCTTTGCGGCGCTCAATTTCGGGATTACGGAACCACGCCTGCAAAATTCCTTCAACAAAGGCGGCGTGTTTGCCGGTGCTTCCATCGGGGTAGCCCATTTTACCGGCAAACATTTCGGCCTTACGACCTCGGTCGGCTACCGTGTTTCGGTGATCGATTTCCGGGATTTCTGGTGGGACGATTACATTACCCGGGGCTATTTCAACCAGTTGGAATTGCGCTTCGGATTTTCATTACTCTGAAACTTTTAATACATTTATATTATGAAAACCTTTATTTTACTCGCTTTTCTCGCAGCAGGACTGCAGCTTGGCGCACAGAATTTAATCGAAAACCCGAGCTTTGACCAGGGTGACCTGAATATCAATTGCAGCAAATGGGTCAACGGCTGCGGCGATCCCCTTGCGGATGCCTGCACGGAAACCGGGGCCTGTATGGTACATTTTGAGCAGGATTCACCTTCCATGATCCCCGAAGATCGCTGGTGCGTTGCACTGACGGCCGGTTTTCCGCATGGAACGGTCATGTATTCCCTGACCGGCCTGGAAGGGACAATCAGTTTCCGCGCCGATGCCTGGATCAAATCCAATACCGATGTCCAATGCATGGGCTTTCTTTCCCTGGGAATTACCGAAAACGGCATGTTCAACGAAAGCAAAAACACTTCCGGCCTGACCGACGACTGGACGCAAATCAGCCTCTACGATACCATCCAGCTGGCGGATACCGATTCGCTTACGCTGATCCTGGCTTCTACTTTGGGCGATTTCATCTTCGAAGAGGTTTTATTTGACCTGGTCAACCTGGAAATCGTGGAGACTCTGCAAGTCGAAGAAGCATTTGCCGACCGCTTCAGTTGGATCTATGATCCGGAAAAAGACGTGTTGAAAATCGACAGCAAACAGGAAGGCGATTTTTCGGCCAAATTAGTTGAGCTGAACGGACGCGAAGTAAAAAGACTTGACTTTCGGGACGAGGCTGAATTTTCCCTGCAGCACTTGCGGAATGGACTCTATGTTTTACAGGTCGAAGGGGAAAATGGGGCACTTTTTTCCGAAAAAATCGTTAAATACTAAAATCGGAAATCATCAAAAAACCCGAAAGCCATAGCGAAACCGAACTGGTACGCGCTTGCCTCAAACACGACCGGCAGGCGCAGCAGGAGCTGTACCGTCGTTTTTCGTATATGATGAAGGGCCTTTGCCTGCGTTATTCTTCCAATACAGCCGATGCCGAGGATTTGTTGCAGGAAAGTTTTATCCGGGTTTTTCAAAACCTCCACCGGTACAAAGACCAGGGAAAATTAGGAGCCTGGGTCCGGACCGTAACGCTCAACTGCGTCTTTGAAAAATACCGCAGCCGGAAAAAGGAAAAAGAAAGCGTGCTCTATGTAGAAGAATATTTCGAAAAAGCGCAGGAGCTCGATCAGATCCTCGGAGGCCTGGCAGTGGAAGAGCTGCTCGCCAAAATCCAGCTGCTGCCCGAAGGTTACCGCATTGTGTTTAACCTTTTTGCCATCGAGGGCTACCAGCACGAGGAAATTGCGCGCGAGCTCGGTGTCCAGGTTGGAACTTCCAAATCGCAGTACAGCCGGGCCAGGGCCATGCTGCGCGACATGCTCACCAAAGAAGGTTGGTTTCATTCCAATACCGTGAATTATGACAAGTAAATTGAAAGATAAATTTGAGGACTTTGGCTCCATCCCCAACCCCGAAGTTTGGGAAGGGATCGAGGCAGCACTCGGTCAAAAGCGACGAAAACGCCGCTTGCTCTGGATTTTTCTTCCGGCAATCGCCGGCTTGGTGGCTTTGCTTTTCCTGCTGATCCGGCCGGAAACTAAAAATGCATCCAAAAACGAAGAGCTTGCCGAACATAAGGCACCCGTTGTCCGAGAAACAAACAGATCAAAAGAAAACGAAATCGAGGAAAGGTCTCTCCAGGGAGGTGCTCAAAATCAAGATAAAGTCAGTAGAGGTGTAAGATCTTACACCTCCACAGTTATCCTAAAAAAATCCCCACAAAACCAGGAGAGACCTTTCAGCCTCACGGAGCAAAATCCGGCAAGCCGGGATAGCCTAGACAAAAAAGAAATACAGACCGCTTCACTGGAACCCCAAAACCCGGAAGCGGGAAAAAATGACAGCCTGACTTCGGTGACGGATGCCGCCATAGCGGATTCCCTCAAACCGGACGATAGTTCGCTTTCAGCAAAAGGGCCGCAAGGGCTTCCGTTTATCGAACAGGATTTGCTGCTGCGGAATGCCGGCTGGTCGCTCAGTTTGCAGGCCGGTACCTGGGATGCCTTCAATAACAGGAACCAATTGATTTCGTATCCTGCACCCGAATCCCTCCTTGATGGAAATTCGGTCACAGCAGGCTCCTTTGTCCAGCCGCAGCCGCAGTCTCCGCAGTCGGCAATGAACACAGATACGGTTTCGGTACTCAAGCCCCTTTCCCTGCGGATCAATGGAACGTATGCCACGAGCAAAAACTGGACCTGGACCGCCGGGTTGAATACCGACCGGATGATTTCGCGCTACAACCAGCAGGAAAGCCGCTTCTGGTCAGTAGGAATGAACCTGGGTTTTGGTAAAAAATTCCCCCTGGCTAAAGGCTTTTACCTACAACCCGCATTTTTGCTAAGCTACGATCGTTTTCTTCCCGGGAACAAAAAAATGAGCCCGGTGACGACTGCATCGTTTGCTACGGGCCAGCTCAAAGGTCAGCAGTTTTCCCTGCAACTCGAAATGCAGCTGGGTGTAAAGCTCAGCGAAAAACAAAGTATTTACCTCGCACCGGCAACGCGGTATTACCTGCATCAGTCGCTGACGGCTGCCAACGCCCCGGTTTTAAAGCGCGACTTTTGGAACGGCCTGCACCTGGGATGGAAATACAATTTTTAAGGGTCGGTTGACACTTTTTACATGAGCGGTCAGCCGGTGCTGAAATATTTCTTTATTTTTGGGAGTTCTTAAAAACCCGGTTATGAAGAAATTAAGCTTGTTCGTTGCAGCCATTTGCAGCGTTTTATCACTATTTTCACAGGAAAATGTCACCTATCAGAAGCCACCGAAGGAAATCCTGGAGCTTGTTGACATCCAGCGTGCCCCGTCGATTTCAATCGATTCCAAAAATGAAAACATCCTTTTTACTTACCGGAAGATGTATAAAAACCTGGAGGACCTTTCCCAGGATGAAATGCGTCTCGGAGGCTTGCGCATCAACCCGAAAACAAATATTTCGAGCAGCGTTACCTATGTGAATGACCTCAAACTGCGCAAATTCAAAGCGACGGTGCTGACCAATGTGAGCGGTTTGCCGTCCAACCCGAAAATCGCGAACATCAGCTGGTCGCCGAATGAAAAATTCATTGCGTTTACCCATACTTCCGATAAAGGGCTTGAGCTCTGGCTGCTCGATGTGGATAAAGCGCAGGCTAAAAAATGGACCGACGACGTCCTCAACGGCAACCCGGGCAACCCGATTACCTGGTTCCGTAACAGCGAGTCCGTGTTGGTGAAAGTATTGCCGAAAGACCGCCCGGAACTGATCCAAACGGCAGCTGCCCTGCCAAGCGGACCGGCAGTTTCGATCTCCGAATCCGGTGCAAAAGCGCAAAACCGCACTTATCCCGACCTGCTTAAAAATAAAATGGACGAGCAGAATTTCGAAACACTGATGACTTCCGAGCTAAAGCAGGTGCAATTGGATGGCTCATCCTACCAGTGGAAAGCCAAAAACATGTACCTCGGTACTTCCTTTTCACCGGATGGTCAATATATTCTCGTAACGACTTTGGAGAAACCTTTTTCTTATATTGTTCAGTATTCCCGTTTCCCGATGAAACAAGTGGTCTTTGACCAGCGCGGGAAATTCACCAAAGAGGTGAACGATGTGCCGCTTTCCGAGATTTTGCCGAAAGGCTTTATGGCTGTGCGTACCGGGAAACGTTACATGTACTGGCGTTCCGATAAGGCGGCGAGTCTTTACTACGTGGAGGCGTTGGATGGCGGCGACCCGGAGAAAAAAGTGGATTACCGCGACGAGCTGTTCAGCTGGGATGCGCCTTTCGACAAAGCGCCGGTATCTTTGGTAAAAACCGTGCAGCGTTTTTCGAATGTAGAATGGGGGACGGCCGATATGGCGATCGTTTCAGACGACTGGTGGAACACCCGCAATACGAAAACCTACCTGTTCAACCCGTCGAACCCGCAGCAGGCAGCAAAAATCCTGTATGACCGCAGTTCCGAAGACCGCTATACCGACCCGGGAAGCTTTGATTACCGCCGCAACGAATACGGGCTGGATGTGTTGAATATCATCAAAGATGAGGTGTGCCTGATCGGTGACGGTTTTACTGAAAAAGGCCAGTTTCCGTTTATTGATAAGCTGAATTTAAAAACCGGGAAAACAACCCGCATTTACCAATCAGCCTACACGGATAAGAAAGAAAGCCTGATTTCCATCCTGGATGTAACGAAAGGAGAAGTGCTCATCCAGCTGGAATCGCCGAGCGAATATCCGAATTATTTTGTGCGTTCCCTGAAAACGAAAAAAGCCCCTTACCAGCTGACCTTCAATGAGAACCCATTCAAAAGCATTGCCGGGATCCACAAGGAAGTGATCAAATACAAGCGTAAAGATGGGGTTGAGCTGTCCGGAACACTTTATTTGCCGGTTGGTTACGATAAAGCCAACAAGCAAAAACTGCCGATGATCATGTGGGCTTACCCGCAGGAATACAAAGACAAAAACAGCGCAGGCCAGGTAACCAGCAACCCGAATGAGTTTACTTACCCGAACTACGGAACCCCGCTCTATTGGGTAACCCGCGGTTATGTGGTGCTGGACGATGCTGCCTTCCCGATCCTGGGCGAGGGCAATACCGAGCCGAACGACAGCTTTATTGAACAGTTGGTGGCAAATGGCGAAGCAGCGATTGACGCTGTGGACAAACTCGGTTACATCGACCGGACCAAAGTTGCGGTTGGCGGACATTCCTACGGCGCTTTTATGACGGCCAACTTGCTCACGCATTCCAACTTGTTTGCCTGTGGCGTTGCACGCAGCGGGGCCTATAACCGTACACTAACGCCTTTCGGTTTCCAGAGCGAAGAGCGCAGTTACTGGGATATCCCATCGATTTACAACGGGATGTCACCGTTCATGACTGCTGACAAAATGAAAACTCCTTTACTGCTCATTCACGGTGAGGCGGATAATAATCCCGGAACATTCACGCTGCAAACAGAACGCTACTTTAATGCTTTGAAAGGTCTCGGTAACCCGGCGCGTATGGTGCTTTTACCGAAAGAAAGCCACGGCTATGCTGCGATCGAAAGCATCCTGCACGTGTTGTGGGAGCAAGACCAATGGTTTGAGAAATACCTGAAAGGGAATATTAAATAAGATTTGAAGATTTTGTCCGGCTTGCTTCCACAGCAAGAAGAACATTCGAAAATTGAAACGCCGGCTATAGCCGGCGTTTTTTGTTGAGCAACCTATAAACACCTAACTGACAAACTCATCAACTTATCAAAACCCCGTTGTTAATAATTACTGAAAAGTTAATTTTCGGGCGAGCCGGATAAATCGCATCTTTGTACTTACTTATCATTGAACTAGTTGTATGAAGGCGCTCGTTTTTAAATTTTCTTTTCTTTTATTGGTAGTATTTGTAAGCCCGATGGTGCTTGCTTCGTTTGATGTGGCTGTTGAAAATGTAGGCCCTTCGGATAATTATACCGGCAAACGCAAACGCAACTCCGGGAGCCTGGCTTCCAAAAAAGCCATGTCGCGTCAATCCAAGCGCGCACGCGCCAGCATCAAGCGCAATGAAAAACGCAACAAGCAGCAATTGCGTCACCGCACCAAAAAACAACGCAAACAGCGTAAATTCAGCAGCCGCGATACCTTCAGATAAAATCAGGCTTTTTTCTCTTATTTAATCATTTAGGGCGAAGATCAGCTTTTCCGTAAAGCCAGGTCAGCGTTGAGCAAAAATGAATAGCTTGTCGTCAGGATGATTAGTCCCATAACAGCCACTATTTCCGGAATTTTTACAAAAAAGTTTATTCCGTAAGCCAGGGCAAGTGCTCCAACACAAATCGTTATTCCCAAAGCATGGGTCTTCAAGTAGTCTGATGGTGAGCCGTGTTGAAAACGTTTCGGCAGCAAAAACTTCATTTTATAGTGCAGAAAGGCGCCGTAGGCTACCAGCGGAAGCAGCAAAATTCCCTGCGGCAAGCCCATGTCTTTCAGCATCAGGAAATCAATGCTTTGTTTTTGGAGATCGAAATTTTCCAGGATCCGGCCCGACAGCAGGATACCCAAAACAGTCATTGCCGCCAATCCAAGAATATAAAAAGAGCTGTAAGCAAGCACGCGTTTGGTTTCGTGTCCCGCCTGCCGGAATTTCCTCAATTTTGCATACAGGAAAACCGTATTCGCCAACAGGTCGAGCAGGTAAAACAAAGCAATGAAATAAAAATTCCAGTTCCAGAATAAATAGCCCAGCAAAGGAATTAGCGCTTCAGCCAGGCTTTGGATCAATTGGGCGCGTTTGGGGTTCATCTTAGCGGAGCTTATCGGCTTCCTCGCGCGACATGGTGTAATCCGGATTGTATTTCAGTGCTTTGGCAAAGGATTTCAGCGCCTGCGTTTTATCTCCTTTGGATTTGAAGGCCAGACCCAGGTTGTGCCAGCATTTCACGCATTGCGGCTCACGCTCGATGGCGCTTTGGTAATAAAAAATCGCGCTGTCCACCTGGTTTTGGTTAAACTGCTTGATGTAGCCGATGTTGAAAAGCGCCAGGTAATAGGATGTATCCGCCTGGATCAGTGTTTTGTAATCGCGAATGGCTGTTTCATATTCACCCAGCATCTGCTTGCTGTAGGCAATGCCGTAGAGCGCATCCTGTGACTTCGGGCGCAATTCGGCCGCGTTCCGGAAATACTCATAAGCCAGTTCGTATTTTTCGTCTTCAGTGTAAATCCAGGCGAGGCGCAGGTAGCCTTCGAAAAATTTCGGGTCCTGCTGCACGGCTGTTTCATAGGAAGAAATCGCCAGGTCGCGCTTGCCCAGTGTCAGGTAATTAGTCCCTTTCATGATGTAGGCGTCCCGGTATCGCGGGTCCATTTTGAGCACTTCATTGATGTACTGGAAAGAACGCTCAAATTCACCCTGCTGCGAGTAGGTCGACGCGAGCGCAATATACGCGCCTTTGTTTTTAGGCTGTTTCCGGATGACTTTCTTGAAATGGTTCTGGGCGCTTTGCACGTCGGCAATGGTCCGTGTAGCAATGTTGTTCATGGCGTTCGCATAGAGGAAACGCGCTTCGATATTGTTTGTATCCAGGCGGAAGGCTTTTGCCCCGACTTTCAGGGCGTCTTCATACATATACGCGTCGAGGAATTTGTTTCCTTGCTTGACGAGTAATTCCACGCTATCCGGGTAAACTTTCACCAGGCTGTCGAGGTTGTAAACCACCGGTTTTGGCGGCGTTGTTTCTCCGCATGAAGCCAGGCAAAGGCCTAGAACCAGGAGCGGAAGAAGAATCAGTTTTTGCATATCCGAATCAAAATGAGCTACAAAGATAAACGATTTTAATGGCGCTGAAAGCAAAAAACAGCTCTATTTTCCGGAAAAGCAGCAGGTCTGTTAAGGAAATGCAAAATTTGAACCCAAAGCGCAATTAGTTGTATCTTTACCCTAAATACGGATTATGATGCGCTTTTTTGCCCTTTTTATTACCTGTACCGGCCTGTTTTTATCCCTCCATGCCCAGAATTCCTACGAATTCAAATCTGCCATGCCGCCTGAAGGAGAAATCGTGAAAACGGTTGACCCGGCGTTTTACGGCGTGTATAAAAACGAACAAACCGGGACGGAATTTGTGCTTAATGGGGAGGGAATCTCCATGGTCACGATCATCAATTCATTCATCACCCGCGAGCAGGTGCGCGAAACGAGCAAATACCAGGTACGCAACGGCTATCTGTTCGGCGTGAAAGAAAACGATTCGATTCCCTGCATTGAGGAAGATGATAAGTACTTTTTCGGGATCCGCCAAAAAGTGACGCTGAACGACCCGAGCCATAAAGCCATCATTAAAAAAATCGCCCCGCAATCCTATGTGCTCAATTTCATCGAAACAAAAGGCTATTCACCGAGTATGCTTACTTTCAAGGGGAATTCGCTCGTGATCCAGCATTTTACTTACCCCGGCGAGGGCTCGTCCGTTTTTAGCGAAGTCAAAAAACAGGAAAAAAGCAAAGAAAAAGATTACGAGCTCGTATTACTCAATCCCAACCAGAAAGAATGGAACAAGCTTGACAAAAGCCTGATTTTTGATACGGATATCGTTTTTCAGAAATTGTAATTCCTAAATCCCGTAGTGGATCTTCCAGCCACGTTTCAGCATCACCTCATGGAAGGTTTTTAGCTCATAAGCGTCCGGTAATTGCCTAAAAA
Source organism: uncultured Flavobacteriales bacterium (assembly GCA_966250255.1). GTDB lineage: Bacteria > Bacteroidota > Bacteroidia > Flavobacteriales_D > Crocinitomicaceae > M2408. The sequence continues at coordinate 15,448 of CBINGV010000029.1, forward strand.
TCGCCGGGATAAAAAGCGTGTCATCTGTTTGCCGGCAAATCATCCCGAAGGGCCATTTCAGGCTTTCTGCATGCCTTTGATTTTCCAGCTCGCCGAGGTAAAGGCGTAGTAAATTGATGGCCTCATTGGCTGAAAGCTGGAAATCACTTGCCTGGACGGAACTGAAAAAATGAATGTGCTCAATGGCGCGGGTAAAGAGTACATTGAGGCGTTTTGTACCGTTTTTCTGGTTCAGCGGGCCGAAGCGGTGGTGGAATTGCCCTTCTTTGTTTCGACCATATCCCAGGCTGATGATCAGGCGCTCACATTCCTCACCCTGCACCTGTTCCAATGCTTTGAAGAAAACCCGGTTGTCGCGGATGCGTTCTTCCAGCAGTCCTTGTGCCGGCGAGGAAATTGCTTTCCAGATGCAGCTCAGCTGGTGTTCGGAAAAGGCTACGATTCCAAGTGTTTTACCGCTTTGCAGCTCTTTTTCAATGCAATGTGCTACTGCCCGGGCTTCTTCCGGGTTTTGCCGATCGTCAAAAGTTCCCTTTTCCACGTAATGCCATTCCACGGCTTTTTCCGGGAGCAGGGCAGCGGGATAAACCAGTAATTCATTGTTGTAAAAGTGCTTGTTTGAAAAACGAATCAGGTCGGGGTGTACGGAACGGTAATGGTGACGCAGGCTGAGCTGTTCCAGGTAGTACGAAGCCTGGTGCAGGAGATCGACGCCGCTGCGCATGCCCGAAAAGAAATTGCCCGGCGACATTTGCTGGGAATCTCCGGCAATGAGCATGCGTCGGGCACGCTGCAGGCTGCTGATCGCTTTCGGCAGCGCCAATTGTGAAGCTTCGTCGAAAATGACGCATTCAAAGAAACCGTTTTCAAGCGGTATATGACGCGAAAGATGTGTTGGGGTGCTAAGCAATACCGGGCACAGCAGGTCGATCCACGGGCGGGCATCCGAAGCCAGGAGCTCGCGCATGCTTTTGTGTTGTTTGCTTTTGGCAAACTCCCTGACGAGGATGGCCTTTCCTGCTTTCAATTGGGTTTTCAGTTCTTTTTGTTCGCCCTTCAGTTTGGCTGAAGGCGTTTGCAGCAACTCATGGTATTCCCGGAAGCGCTTTTCCCGTTTCGCCCGTAGCCGCATGGAAAACAGCTGCTCTTCATGCGCTTCTTTCCGGCCGACCTTAAGTAATAAATCCTGTAGCTTCCGTTCATCAAACTGTGCCAGGTCGGGGTAAAGAGAAGCAAAGTTTACCCAATTGGATTTCAGGACCAGCTCTTCCAATTCGTCGGCATTTTGACACAGGTGCAGGCTGCGATAAACCACCAGGGGCAATTGCTCAAAATAAGGAAGCAGGGCGCAAAGCTCCCCAAGAGAAGTTTCGATTTCCCGGAGCAACTCCCCCGGCTTTTCCTCCGCATCGATATGGAAGTACGTTTCGAGTTCGTTCAGCGTGTCCTTTATCAATGGGGCAAGTTCCAGTAAATTCAACTGGCGGTCCTTTTCCAAAGCGCGGATGGCTTCCCGGTCTTCCGCCGCAATTTTATTTTTTTCATTCAGAACGTAATCAATTACGCTCAACTCGAACTCCGGTTTTTCGATACCCATTTCGAACAAGCTGCGCCTAACGGCATTCAGCTCGTCCTGCGTCCGAAGGTAAAGCTCCGTGTTTTTCAGCAGGGTAGGGAAATCGATCGGGCCGTTTTTTGTCACTTGCTCCAGGTGTTTGCGGGTTTTCCGCTTCGTGAGCCAGCCTTGCCGTAAAAAGTGCTGCCAGCTTTCCACTTCACTCAGGCTCGGGATTTTTTTCCAGCTTACGGTTTCCCGTTCTTCTGCTTCCAGTTTTTGTTCCAGTAAACGGAATTGTTTCTTGAGTTTTCCGTATTTTTTTTGTTCTGTTTCGGAAGCCAGCAGCCGGGCGTATTTTTGAGCCTGCTCATTATGCAAAATCTGCAAAACAATTGCTTTGCGGTTCAACTCACGCAAATCCTGCAGGCTGGAAAACGCAAGTTTTTCACTTAGACCAGCCAGTTTGGCGGCAATTTTATGCAGCAATTGATCAGGCCGGCGTTCGGTTTTCAGGAAAGCTGTCCGGATTTTCCCCAGGATCAGCGGGTTTCGGATGTTTTCGTAAATTGCCTCTACTGCCGGGTAATACATTTTTTCCCATTCATCCAGGGGCGGAAGCCCGCTTACGTAAGGCCATTCCTGGTAACGGCCGGAAGCAGCAAAAGCCTGCATTTCAACGAGGGTATATTCGCCCCAGTTACTGTTCTGGTTCAGCTTGTCAAAGGTCAGCTGGATTTGCTGCAAATACTGTTGGCTCAGGGCCATCGTAGGGACTTCCCGGTCTTTTTTGTTTTCAAGAAAAGCCCAGGTATTTTTGAGCTTCAGGACAAAATCCGAAGCGCTGCTCTGGGAGTGGGCGAGGAAAACAAAATGATCCAACTCCCGGGTTTTGAGTTTTTTCTCGAGGACTTCGAGCGCGGTTTTTTTCTCCGAAAGCACCAGTTGACGGGTGTCACGCAGCAACAATTTCGACAATAAATTGGACAAAACCTGTGTTTTTCCGGTTCCCGGTGGGCCTTGCAGCACAAGGTTGTGATCGCGGAAATGTTCAAAAACAGCTTCCTGGTCGCGGTCGCTTTCAAAACAGCGTTCCTTGCTCAAATCCAGGTAAGGCAGCTCTTCTTCAACCGGGTCACCGAGGATACTTTTTACCAGCGCATTGGGCTCCCGGGTGGAAGCAAGTTCCTCCAGGTCTTTGATAAGCTCAAAACGGTGGTAATGAAAATTGCCGAGCGCCTGGAAATTTTCACAGTTGAATTCAAAACCGGCTGTACGCAGAAAATCCAGGATGACTTGCTCGCCGTTTTCAAAAGGGGGTAGCTCCAGGTCGAATTCCTTTTGCAGGAAATGGACCAGGAAAGGGTTGATGAAGCTGCTTTCTGATTCAAAGCGGATCGAAAATTCCTGTTTGACCTTGTTTAAGCCTGCATGTACGGGCACGAGCAGCAAGGGTGTGGTGACAACCCGGTTCTTCACCTTCCAGTGCAGTAGGAAACGCGCTGCACAAAGTGACTGGATATCGGAAGTTTTTTTATACTGGACGGCTATTTTATAAATCTGGTTAAAACGACCGGAATAGGGTAGTGTGAGCGTATCCCGCACCTCTTCATCCACCCGGAAAACACCTTTGCTTTCCGGGTCCAGGTGCACGAGCACGTCCGAAAAACTGAAAGCGCTCAGCTCGTGGATAAAATCCTCAATGCGGTATGTGTGCCCGGAATTCACTTGATTTTGGGCAATTCGACAAAAAAGATGGTCTGGCGGTCCGGGATGGTTTCGAACCAGATTCGGCCTTCGTGCAGTTCGACGATTTGTTTTACCATGGCCAAGCCGAGGCCGGTTCCGGTGGATTTGGTCGTGAAATTCGGCACAAAAATTTTGTTCAGCTGCTCATCCGGGATGCCTTTCCCGTTGTCTTGCACGGA
>CBINGV010000030.1:0-18884 GCA_966250255.1 uncultured Flavobacteriales bacterium
TACCCGATTTGATTGCCCGGAGATGCAATCCCGGGCATTGATCCTGTGCTAATCTTTAAGTTTTTAGATGTATGCGCTAATTGGGAACCGAATTATTTGGGTGCCGTAGGTACCCGATTTGATTGCCCGGAGATGTAATACCCGGGCATCAATTGTATGATAAGCTAAGTTTTGGCGCGCGTTTTTGATAAAACCGTGCCAAAACCTATTCGATCAGAGCCCTAATCGGATTACTTGTGTGAACCGCCGGTTTGTGTTATCATTACAACAGAAACACTGTTTTCTTGCAGAAAATGATATTTTCCCTTTACACAAAGCAAACAAGTTTGTTTGTATAAAAGAAAAAACACCATCCGGCTACGCCGAACGGTGTTTCTTTGAGGTTTCGAGCGGATTCGAACCGCTGTACGAGGTTTTGCAGACCTCTGCCTAGCCGCTCGGCCACGAAACCATTTACAGAGGATTGCAAAGATAATAAATTTCTCTTTATATCAAAGCCTATCTGTTATTTTATTATCGTCAGGAAATTATTCCCGTTTAAAACCGTCAACGCGCCGTTTACCCGGCAGGAAATCACCTGGTCATAACATGCAGGACAATCCAAAGACAACAAACCGCCGCATTTCTGATCAAGCTGTTTTTCCGTAAAGTCATCGATCCATAAGGTTTTCGTCGGGGTTTCGATTTTCCAGTCATGCCCGGCGTCAAGGTAGCCGCAGTTTTCGTCCCATTGGCAATATCGCTGCAGCTGGATGGAACTATCAGCAAGGAAATTGTATTCCTGGAGGACCAGCGTAAACGAAGATCCCGGCGCTGTGAAATCCGAACCGGCTGTAAATGAAGTGATTTTAATGCTGTCAACACCGGTCGTGTCATACCCTTTAAACGTCAGGTTGATGCCGCCGGTTACGCAGTCTTTTTTCCGGGCGCAGGAAAAAGCAAACAAAAAGAGCAGCAATACCAGTGGGAATAACAATTTTTTCAGCGTCATGAAGACGAAGATAAACGATTTACCTCAATCTTCCAACATAACGGAAACACTTTCCACATCACCGTTAATCGGCGGTGAAAGTTTAATGATTTCAACCGAAGAACGGTGTAGGTTTTTCAACTCGGCTTTAAAGCGCTTGTGTATCCGGAGGGCCACGTCTTCGATCAGTTTGGAGCGAATCCCCATTTCTTCACGGACAATGCGGTTTACCTGCACATAATCGATCGTTTTGCCCAATTCATCCTTTTCAGCAGCTTCCATAAAATCAGTATGCAACACAACGTTTATTTCGTATTGTCCGCCGATCCGGCCTTCTTCCTCCAGGCAGCCGTGGTAAGCGTAAAGCTTGATTTTATTAACCTTAATGGTATTTATCATCTTCCTTAACCTAGTTTGGCGATTCCGCTGTCAATGCGTTTGATGCACTCGTCTTTTCCGAGGAATTCGGAAATTTCAAACATGCTCGGCCCGGTTCCCTGCCCGGTGAGCAGCAAACGGTAAAGCGGCAGTACAGCGCCGATCCCCAGGTTTTTTTCAGCAAGTAAGGCCTTGAATTCGGCTTCGATGCTTTCGGCTTTGAACTCGGAAACTGCAGCCAGTTTGCCTTTCCATTCCTGCATGAGCGGAGCGGAATTTTCGTTCCATTTTTTACTGATCGTCTGCTCGTCGAAATTCTCCGGCTCATCCAGTAAATATTTACCTTCTGCCAGGATATCTTCCAGAAAGGTCGCGCGCTCCTTCATCAGGCCGCAAATGGCTTCCAGTTTATTGATATCGTAAGATTGATTTAATTTTTGCGATAACAACTCAGCAAGCTCCCTGTCTGAAGTATTACGCAGGTATTGTTGCTGGAACCACCTGGTCTTCTCGGCGTCGAATTTTGCACCGGCTTTTCCGACGCGTTCCAGGCTAAAGGCCTCACACAATTCTTCCAGCGAAAAGATCTCCTGATTGGTGCCCGGGTTCCACCCCAGGAAAGCCAGCATGTTGATAAAGGCTCCCGGGAAATAGCCTTTTTCGCGGTAACCGGAATACAATTCACCATCGGTTGTATGCCAATCCGTTGGGAATACCGGAAAGCCCAGGCGATCGCCGTCGCGCTTCGATAATTTACCGTTTCCGTCCGGGCGGAGCAACAAAGGAAGGTGGGCAAACTGCGGGCAGTCCCAGCCGAAAGCTTCGTACAATAACACATGCAGCGGAGCGGACGGCAACCACTCTTCCCCACGAATCACATGGGAGATCTTCATCAGGTGGTCATCCACGATATTCGCCAGGTGATAGGTTGGCATCCCGTCGCTTTTATATAAAACCTTGTCGTCCAGGTTATTGGTGTTTACTACAACCCAGCCCCGGATAATATCTTCGAAACGCACATCCTTGTTGCGCGGCATTTTCATACGGATCACATAAGGCTCGCCGGCAGCAATTTTGCGTTCAACTTCATCGTGCGGCAAAGTCAGCGAGTTTTTCAGGCTGGTGCGTGTTACGCTGTTGTATTGCCAGTTTGGCATGCCCATACTTTTTGCCTGCTCGCGAACAGTGTCCAATTCTTCCGGGGTATCGAAAGCGTAATAGGCCTTTTCTTCCTTCACCAATTGTTCGGCATAAGGGCGATAGAGGGCTTTGCGCTCCGATTGAACGTAAGGGCCATAGTTACCGCCAATTCCGGGACCTTCTTCCGGCATAATACCGCACCACTCCAAAGCGTCCATGATGTACTCCTGGGCACCCGGCACAAAGCGGGTCTGGTCGGTATCTTCGATACGGATCAGGAAAGTTCCGTTATTTTTTTTGGCAAATAAGTAATTGTATAAGGCTGTTCTTACTCCTCCCATGTGCAAAGGACCGGTTGGAGACGGTGCAAATCGTACGCGTACTGCTTTGTCTGACATCTTGTTGAAATTTTTGCAAATTTACCAATCCCAATCCGTTTTAACATCTTTTTTGTAATTTCTTGAAAACTTTTTCGTTGATATGTTGTACTTTAGTAAAGTTAAACAGATACCATCATGAGTGCGTACGATAATTTGATCCGTCAGATCGATGCCTTCATCCGTAAATATTACAAAAATGAAATGCTGAAGGGCCTGATCTTTTTCACGGGCTTTTCCTTGTTTTCTTTTCTGACAGTCATCACACTTGAATATTTCGGGCGTTTTTCCGGGCTTGTCCGCGCCGGATTATTCTATGCTTTCATAGGAATTTTTTCTTTTCTGACGATCCGTTACCTGGTTGTTCCGTTGGCGAAATTATTTTCACTCGGAAAGATTATCAACCGTTACCAGGCGGCGCAGATTATCGGCTCTTTTTTCCCGGAGATTTCCGATCGTTTGCTGAACACGCTTCAGCTGAACGATTCCCTGATAAATAATGAGGCCAATTACGAGCTCATTCGTGCCAGCGTGCAGCAGCGCTCCAAAACCATTTCAGCCATTCCTTTTGTGAACGGGATCGATTTCAGGAAGAATGTGATTTACCTGAAATATGTCCTCCCGGTTGTTTTGGTGTTTGTTGTGATCGGTTTGTTTTTCCCGACACTGATCTCACAAGGCACCAAGAGGGTGGTGAATTATGACCGCGAATTTAAGCCCGAAGCGCCGTTTAATTTTGTCTTGACATCGGATCTGATCCCGGTGCAGGAAGGAGAGGATTTCCCCGTGGAACTCAAATTTACCGGGAGCGACATTCCTGATAAGGTTTACCTGCATTCCGAAAGCGGCAAATTCCTGATGAACAAGCAGACCAAAATCAGCTCGTTTTTTGTATTGAAGCGACTTAAGGAAAGCACGTCTTTTTATTTTGAAGCGAATGGTTTTGAATCCAAGCGTTACCAGGTTAAAGTCATTCCAAAAACGGCGATCGGCAAATTCCAGGCAACGTTGGATTACCCGGAATACCTCGGCCGGAAAGATGAGGTGATCTCTAACGCGGGTGATCTTGAAATCCCGGAAGGGACCAAAGTGACCTGGAGCGTTGCCTCCAAAAATGCCGGGAAAACGGTTTTAAAGTGGTCTGACGAAACAAAAACCTTTACAACTGAAGGATTCAACTACGGGCGCAAGTTCTTCGCTTCTACGCCGATGAAAGTGCTCCTGATTAACCGAAATGAGAACTTCCGGGATTCGTTGGTGTATGGCATTAATGTAATCCAGGACCAATATCCTCAGATCGAAGTGCAGGAAGAAAAGGACTCGATTTCCGATGCGCTTCGTTTTTTCAGCGGACAGGTTTCAGACGATTACGGTTTAAGCTCACTTACCTTTGTTTACACCATTACTTCAAAAGGTGGCAAGAAGGAGGAACACCGGGTTTCGGTAACGAACACGAGCGGCTCCTCGATGCCTTTCCGACACGCGGTTGATTTCCGCCGGGAGAAGCTCGCTGTAGATGATAAAATTGAATATTATTTCGTGGTGCGTGACAATGACGGCGTGCATGGACCTAAGGCGATGAAATCACGTACATTTACGTATGAGCTTCCTTCCCTGGAAGAATTAAACGAGAAGCGTGACGAGGCGAATGCGGATGCCCAAAAAGATTTGAATAAGCTAATCAAGCGTTCAGAAGAGTTTAAAAAGAACGTGGACAAGCTCAAAAAAGATGTGCTCAACTCCAAGTCTTCCGACTGGAACCAGCAGAACCAGATGCAGCAATTAAAAGAGGAGCGTGAATCTTTGCAAAATGAGCTGGAGCAGCTACAGATGAAAATGAACGAAAGCCTGATGGAAAAAAGCCAGCTTTCGGAAATGGACGAAGAGTTGCTTGAAAAGCAGGAATTGCTTCAGGAGCTGCTCGAAGAAGTGATGGACGATGAGTTGCGGGAATTGCTGGATAAGCTCGAAGAGCTCATGCAGAAGCAGGATAAAAACGCCCTGGAGAAAAACCTGGAACAGCTCGATATGAAGTCGGAAGACATGAACAAGCAGCTGGATCGGAGTCTCGAGATGCTGAAGCGGATGCAGGTCAACGAAAAGATCGATGATGCAACCAAGGAGCTGAAAGAGCTGGCTAAGGAACAGGAAGAGCTCAAGGAGAAACTGGAAAAGGACCAGATTTCGACCGAAAATGCAGAAAAAAAACAGGACGAGATCAATAAGAAGTTTGATGAGATTAAAGAAGATCTCGATGAATTAAAGAAGCTGAACGAGGATTTGAAGAAACCGATGGAGCTCGGCAACCAGGAAGAATTGAAGCAGGAAATTTCAGAAGAGCAGAAAGAAGCGAAAGAAAACCTGGGTGAAAAGAAAGAAAAGAAGGCCCAGCAAAATCAGCAAAAATCGGCGGAAAAAATGGAGCAGATGGCCAACGAAATGGAACAGATGCAACAGCAGGCCAACCAGAAACAGGACCAGGAAGACATGAACGCGCTGCGGAATATCCTCGAAAGCCTGATGACCCTGAGCTTCAACCAGGAAGATGTGATGACCGATTTTTCCAAGGTAAAGGACAAGGACCCGATGTACAAACGGCTTGGTAAGGCGCAGCGACGCATCATCGACGACACCCGGATCGTAGAAGACAGTTTGAATGCGATCGCCATGCGTCAACCGAAAATCGCCTCCTTTATCACCAAAGAGCTCAATGACATCAATTCGAATTTCAATTATGGCCTCGAGAATATTGATGAACATCGTCGGAAAGAGTTGCTGACGAACCTGCAATTTGTGATGACGGGTTACAACAATCTGGCCTTGATGCTGAACGAATCCCTGCAGCAAATGCAGCAACAGATGCAGAGCAACGCATCAGGTTCCGGAAGTTGTAATAATCCCGGAGGCAAAGGAAAAAAGCCAAGTGACGGAGAATCTGACGACATGAAGGAAATGCTCAAGAAACAGCTTGAGCAGATGCAGAAAGGCCCGAACCCGGGAGGAAAAGAGCCCGGAGGGAAGGAAGGACAGGGACAGAATATGATGGGATTGGGCAACAAGGAAATTGCCAAAATGGCTGCTCAGCAAACCGCTATCCGTCAGCGCCTGGAACAAATGCGGAACGAAATGAACAAGGAAGGCCAAGGCAAAGGAAACCAACTTAATCCGTTGATTAACGAGCTTGAGAAACAGGAAAAAGATTTGATCAATAAGAACTTCTCCAAGGAGATGATCAAACGGCAGAAGGATATTTTAACACGTTTGCTGGAGTCTGAAAAGGCAATGATGGAACGTGGCTTCGAAGAAAAAAGAGAATCAAAAGTTGGAAAAAATGTCTTTTTAAGTAACCAAAAACGAATTGACGAGTATAACAACCAAAAATTAAAGCAGATTGAGTTGTTACGTTCAGTGGACCCGGTCTTTAAAAAGTATTATAAAGACAAAGCCAATGAATATTTCAATTCTGTTAATTGATAAATTTTTGGTTAAATGATTTCAGATTTTACGTTAATTGATCAAATTGAGATTTCCGCTGAATTGAAAAATTTGGGTCTTGTTGAGCAATTTATTGACAAGGTGTGTGAAACAAAATCCTTATCGGAAGATGTCTATGGCAACGTGTTGATTGCCGTTACCGAAGCGGTAAACAATGCCATCATTCATGGAAACTGTTTCCAGAGCGGAAAAAAAGTGCTGGTAATGGTTTCTGAAGTAAACAATCAGATTTGTTTTACGATCAAGGATGAAGGTAAAGGTTTCGATTTCAACAACCTCCCCGACCCTACTGCACCGGAGAATATCGAAAAAGAAAACGGGCGCGGTATTTTCCTAATCAAGAATTTATCCGATGACATGAGTTTTGATGATCCAGGAAATGTGATTCATATTTTCTTTTCCCATGATTAGTTTTGTTTCCGAAGACCGAAAACTATCCTTCAAAAAAACCGAACTCAAAGGCTTTATTCGTCAGTTGATTGAAGCCGAAAATCTCAAGCCTGGTGATATTTCAGTTGTGCTTTGCTCCGATGAATATTTATTGCAGGTGAATAAAACCTACCTTGATCACGATTATTTCACCGACATCATCACTTTTGATTATTCAGATGAAAAACAAATTTCCGGCGATTTGATTATTAGCGTTGATCGGGTAAGCGATAATGCTTCGAAAAACAAGGTTTCGCTTTTGCATGAGTTTCATCGTGTCGTTTTTCATGGGGTTTTACATTTGTGTGCTTATAAAGACAAAAGCGAAGCTGAACAGTCGGTGATGCGTTCCAAAGAAGATTTTTATTTGAAGCTGTTTCATGTTGCGATTTGATGTTCCACGTGAAACAAATTTTTTAGTCACCCTACTCTCTGTAATTTTGTTCCACGTGAAACATTTTTGATATGTTGAAAGAGTATGATGTGATTGTTGTTGGTGCCGGTCATGCCGGTTGCGAAGCTGCAAATGCTGCCGCGAAGCTGGGCAGCTCGGTGTTGTTGATCACGATGAATATGAATACAATTGCACAAATGAGCTGCAACCCGGCGATGGGTGGTGTGGCCAAAGGTCAAATTGTTCGTGAAATTGATGCGCTCGGTGGAGGAAGTGGAATTGTGAGTGATTTGAGCGCGATTCAATTCCGAATGTTGAATATGTCGAAGGGGCCGGCCATGTGGTCGCCGCGCACACAGAATGATCGGATGCGTTTTGCTGAAGAATGGCGCTTGCTGCTTGAACGGAATCCCCGTGTTGATTTTTGGCAGGATATGACAACCGGCCTGATCGTGGAAGGTGATCGGGTGGTTGGTGTGAAAACTTCGCTTGGAATTGATGTGTTCGGAAAATCGGTGGTGTTGACGAACGGGACTTTTTTGAATGGTTTGATTCATTTGGGTGAAAAACAATTTGGAGGTGGGCGTGTCGGTGAAAAAGCTGCACACGGAATCACGGAAGATTTGATGCGTTTGGGTTTTGAAGCCGGGAGGATGAAGACCGGAACACCACCGCGGATTGACGGGCGCTCACTCGACTATTCTAAAATGGAAATCCAGGAGGGTGATATAAATCCATCCAAGTTCAGTTATTCTGATACAAAGGCCCTGGCTTTTCAGCGTGCTTGTCACATCACGTATACCAATAATGAGACGCACGAATTGCTACGTACAGGTTTTGACCGTTCTCCAATGTTCAATGGGGCGATTAAAAGTTCCGGGCCACGCTACTGCCCGAGTATCGAAGATAAGATCAATCGTTTTGCAGACCGTGACCGTCACCAGCTGTTTGTGGAACCGGAAGGTTGGAACACGATTGAAATTTATGTAAACGGATTTTCTACTTCACTTCCGGAAGATGTTCAGATCAAAGCTTTGCAAACAGTTCCCGGTTTTGAACACGCGAAAATGTTCCGTCCGGGCTATGCGATCGAATACGACTACTTCCCTCCTACCCAATTAAAGCATACGCTCGAAACAAAAAACATTTCGAATTTGTATTTCGCGGGACAGATCAACGGGACTACCGGTTATGAGGAAGCGGCTTGCCAGGGGCTGATGGCTGGGATCAATGCACACCTGAAAGTGTATGAAAAGGATCCTTTTATTCTTTCACGCAGTGAAGCTTATATTGGTGTGTTGATCGATGATCTGATCACAAAAGGCACAAAGGAACCTTATCGTATGTTCACCAGTCGGGCCGAATTCCGTATTCTGTTGCGCCAGGATAATGCCGATTTACGCCTGACCCCTTTGGCACATCAAATCGGCATGCAAAATGATGAAGCACTGGATATGGTATTGAATAAACAAAAGGGAGTAAGCGATTTTACGAATGATCTTAAATCTTTAGGTGTTACACCTGCTGAGGCCAATCCTGTGTTGGAAAGCCTGGATTCCAGCCCGATCAATCAACAGGTGAAATTCACCTCGATTTTATCCCGCCCGCAGGTTCAGCTACATGATTTAAGCGTGATGAGCTCAACAATTAATGACTTAGTTGAGTCTTATGCGTCTATCCATGCTGATATCCCGAAGCAAACGGAAATCCAGATCAAATACGAGGGTTATATTGCCCGTGAAGAAGAGATGGCTTTGAAGATTAACCGCCTTGACGAGCTGGCAATTCCGGAAGATGTTGATTTCCATCAGCTGACGAGCTTAAGTATTGAAGCTCGGGAAAAGCTGAGTGCTATTAAGCCGGCTACGATTGGTCAGGCCTCGCGAATCAGCGGGATTTCCCCAAGCGATATTTCTGTTTTATTAATTTATTTAGGAAGATAGTTTCACGTGGAACATAATACATCTATTTCCTGTCCAATCTGTGACAATCCTGCTAAGAAAGTGTTCCTGGATGTCCGGGACAATATGATCAGCAAGGAAGATTTTAAAATCGTTAGCTGCGCTTCCTGCGGCTTTCATTTTACGGATCCCCGGCCTTCAGCAGAGCATATCGGTAACTACTACAAAAGTGAAGAATATGTTTCACACTCGTCGAGCAGCAAAGGGGTGATCAATAAGTTGTATAACCTGGTGAGGAATTATACGCTTAAAAAGAAAGTGAAATTAGTGGGCTCTTATTCCAGGGGAAAAGATTTGCTCGACATAGGGGCTGGAACCGGTCATTTTTTGAATGCCTGCAAGCAAAACGGCTTCTCTGTGGAAGGGCTCGAACCGGATCAGGATGCGGTTAACTTTGCCCAGGTTAATTTTGGGATAGAATTAAAAAGCCTCGACGAACTTCATCGTTTGCCGGCGGGATCCAAAGACATCATCACGATGTGGCATGTGCTCGAACACGTGTATGAGCTTCAGCGCGATTTTGCCCGGATCTCAGAAATCCTGAAAGAAAGCGGGAGCTTGTTTGTTGCGGTCCCAAACCCGGAAAGTTACGATGCGAATTATTACAAAGAGCTTTGGGCCGCTTATGATGTTCCGCGTCATTTGTATCATTTCCGGAAAAAGGACATTGAGTCGCTGGCGCGGCAGCATGGTATGCAGCTTGTAAAAATACTCCCCATGAAATTTGATTCGTTTTATGTGTCGATGCTTTCCGAAAAATACAAAAAGGGATCGTTGCTTCGGGCTTTTTGGATCGGCTGGCTTTCGAATCTCAAATCGTCTACCGGTGGCTACTCCTCGCAGATTTATGTGTTAAAGAAACTAAATAATTAGTTTAACATGGCTTTTCATCGCGGGTTTTTGTTTCCCGGCAAGTAAAAAGGCTTGTTTTTTGCCAAATGCGCTTGTTTTGACCCTGCTTTGATGGAATACCATTCCCGGGCGTAGAAATGCGCTTAAATCAAGTGAAATTTTTAACAAGTAAAGCTCTTTTTAGCCGGGTAAAGGCTTATTTCGGGCAATCGTTCAATTATTGAGAGACTTTCCCCCATTGCGCGTATGACAACGATGAATGATCTCTACAATTTTTTCTTTTGAAATCGGTTTGATGATGTATTCCGAAACAGCATTGATACTTTTGGCCTTGTTGAGATCGCCGGGTGAAATCGAAGAAGAACAAATATAAATCGTGATCGTTTTCCGGATATTCAGTTTGGCATATTCGTCAAGGAACTGCCAGCCGTCCATAATGGGCATCGAAAGGTCCAGCAGGATGATGTCGGGGAGCAAGTCATTATTTTGTGGATTTTCCTTCAAAAAAGTCAGGGCGTCCATCCCGTTTTCAAAAACCTGAAGATTGCGCACCATGTTGGATTGCTTGATGATTTTGGATGTGATGAACACAAAAACGCTATCGTCGTCTACTAAAGCGAGGTTGTTTACTTCTTTCATGCGTTTACGTCGTTTTTGAATTCAACAAAAAAAGTGCTGCCGGATCCCGGGCTGCTTTCCACCCAAATATTTCCACGCATGGCCTCCACCTGGGTTTTGACCATGAAGAGCCCAAATCCCTTAGCGTCGGGGTGTTTGTGGAACACCTTCCTGATTTTGAACAGGTTATGCCGATGCATGTTGAGATCAATACCCAGACCATTGTCGGAAACGGAGAGGAGGACACCTTCCGGGGTTTTTTCACTTTTTATGCGGATAAGCGGTTTTTTGTCGGCGGATTTATATTTTAAAGCGTTGCTAATCAGGTTTGTAAATATACTATCGAGGTATTTGGGCGGGAAAACAACTTCCGGGGCCTCGCTGAAATCGTATTGCACATCGGCGCCGTAAGATTTGATTTGTACATCGAAGCCAAGCAATACTTTATTGAGGTATTTTTCGAAATCAAGTTTCGTGGAGCGGACTTCGGTATCCTGGCGGATCTGGACGGACTCAACCAATTCGTTGAATACTTCACTGAGGTGGTTCACCACCGGCCTGATTTTTGAAAAGACCTCTTCTTTTTCCGCCTCATCATTACTATTGTCGATGAAATCGAGGAGCATCATGATGTTGGCCAGCGGAGCACGGAGATTATGTGAAACAATGTTACAGAAATCAATCAGCTGGGTGTTTTTGACTTCAAGCAGGTGCGTGTATTCCTGGCGTTTCTGCTCTACTTTTTTCTTTTCCTCGATCACGTAGGATTCGCCGATCGCATAGAGGGCAATATCGGTCAGGTGGTTCATACCCTGGGTGCAGTTCAGAACCATTTCGGCATCATTGGCATAGTCTTTTTCGAGCATGCGTACAAAGTACTTACGGGCGAGCAAAACCACTTCCACCCAGTCCTTGAAACTGACCCCCATTTGGGCATAAACGGCCCCTTGCTCCACCAGGTGTTTCAGGTAAGGAAGCCATTCATGCTGGTAAAGAGCCGCCTCTTGTAATTTTTCATTGTATTTGCTCTGGGCTTCCATCATCTCCGTGGTCATGCTGCCGATAATTGGCCCCCAGACCGGGTGTTGCTGAAATTCCTTCAGGGCCTCTTCCTGGTATTCGGCCGTATGCTTTTTGTTGAGCTCGTAATAAGTCAGGATATTCTGCTGATCCTTTTCCGTAAGCTTAGGGACAAGAAACTTGATTTCCAGCGTAAATCCATTCATAAATTGTGACGCATCAAAGGTATTCTGCCCCTGAGACCCCAGGTTTGAGGTACTTTTTTCCATAGTGTACGTTCTCGTGATTGTATAAAAATAACATTAATCATTAACATCCTGGAAATCCGGTAAAATAATAACTTCACCTCGTCCGCTTTCTCAGCAAGCGCATAGTTTCGGTCCTTACGGCAGCTAAAGGTAAACAAAATTTTAACAGGAAGCGGAAGTTCATAACAAAATGTTTATCACAGGCTTCTGTTTAAAAAGAAAGAACCGGTGGCCGCTTTTATGCTTCTTTTCCGACAACGGCAATTTTATCCGGCTCAGTAGCTTGCGGATGTTTTTTCGGACTGGCAGGTAATTTGAGGAAAAAAGTGGTGCCCTTTCCTTCCCGGCTTTCGAAGTCTATTTTTCCGTCGAGCAGCTCCAGGTAGTGCTTCACAATATGAAGCCCGAGTCCGGTTCCCTTGATGGTGCGGGCATTTTCGGCGCGAAAGAACTTTCCGAAAAGCTGCTGCTGCTGGTCCTGCGGAATACCGATCCCGTAATCCTGGATCCGGATGGCGATCAGCTCCCTGTTTACCTTTATCTCAAGCTTAATGTCTTTTTCAGAATATTTGATGGCGTTGGATAACAGGTTGAGAAGAATATTCCGGAGAATTTTTTTATCGATAAAAACGACTTCTTCTCCCTGGAAACGGCTCAGGATTTGTTGTCCGTCTTTTTTCAAGGGTTCCATGCTTTCGAGCAAATCTGAAATAAAAATCCGGAGATTGAACAACACTTTTTCGGTATTGACCTCCCCTTGTTCGATCTGGTCGATTGACAGGAAATTCTGGAGGATTTCGGTCAGGTTCTGGACCATATTTTTAATCCGGGTAAAGTGCTTTTCCCCCTTTTCGGGCTCGCCGTTAATCAGGTATTTTTCGGCCAGGCTAACACTGGAAAGGATGGTGCTTAGAGGAGTGCGGAATTCGTGTGAGGCCATGGAAACAAAACTGCTTTTCAGCTCGCCGAGCTTTTTCTCACGATCAAGTGATTCGGCCAGTTTTTTGGTGCGTTCTTCCACCGTCCGTTCGAGTGACTCGTTTACCTCAATCAGGTCTTTTTTGGCCTTGTTTTTTTCCTCGATGACATAAGCTTCACCGATAGCATACAAAGCGATGTCAAGTAAGCGATTCATTCCCTGCATGCAGCTTAGGACCATTTCCACATCATTTTTATAGCCTTTTTCAAGGATACGGACAAAATATTTGCGGGCCAGCAGCACGATTTCGAGCCAATCCTTAAAACTTACCCCCATCCGGGCGTACACCATGCCCTGCTCGACCATGTTTTGCAGGTAAGGTTCCCACTCATTGCCGTAAATGGCAGCTTCCTGCAGCATGTTCGAATGCCTGTTTTGCACTTCCATCATTTCCGGTGTCATTTGTCCGAGGATAGGGCCCCAAACCGGGTGGTATCTGAATTCCTCAAGCGCTTCTTCCTGGTATTCAGGAGCATGGATTTTGTTGAGCTCATAAAAGTTGATGATGTTCTGCCGCTCATTTTCCGTGAGCGACGGCACCAGCCGCTTGATCTCAACCCCGTAGAAGGCGTCCTGGAATTTTTCTCCCGAATTGTGTGAATTTGGAGTATTTTTTTCCATAACTTTTAAGGTAACTGAAACTATAAAGATAATATTTCTTTGCAAGGCAGCAAGTTTGCGGTCAAATAATTTCATCCAATCTTGTCATCCTGTCAATGGGACCGGGTGTTGAAAAGCAAACTAAAAAGCCCGTTTCCGCTGGGTTTAACTATCACTTTGAAGCGAAAAGTGAAGGAAAAAAATTTAATTTTAAAGACTGAAAAAAGTGCTTTTTTCAGGCAGAAAATAAACAATCCGGCTGTTTTATTTGTTTATTTATATTCTGAAAAACTGCAAATACGCATATATTGAGGAACTTAAAAAAGCCGTTTGTTTTACTTGGCCACCGGTGATAAGGATCAGGCGCAATAGTGACTTTTGTCATGTCGGAGGGACGGCTGAATTGCTTATTTTTGTATTAAACCCCCTAAAATTGAATTAAATGACCTACCCGGTTCCGGCAAACGAAGAAGAACGCTTAAAGGCCCTTGAGAGCTATCGGATCCTTGATTCCCACAGGGAAGAGGAATTTGACCGTTTGGTGCGCCTGGCGCTGACCATCTGCGACGTCCCGATTGCGTTGATTTCATTGGTTGATAAAGACCGCCAGTGGTTTAAAGCCGTGATCGGGCTTGATGATGACGAAACATCCCGCGACCTTTCGTTTTGCCAGTATACGATCATGCAGGATGAAATGCTGATCGTGAAAGATGCCCTGCAAGATGATCGTTTTCGCAACAACGAGCTGGTTGTCAATGATCCGAACATTCGTTTTTATGCCGGAAAACGCCTGCTTGACCCGCAGGGTTTTGCCCTGGGCTCCTTTTGCGTGATTGACCGCGTTCCAAGAGAGCTAAGTGAAAACCAGAAACAGGTTTTACAGATTTTGGCCGATGAGGCCGTTTACCAGATCGTTGCCCGCCGGGAACGCGAAAACCTTCGGAAATTTGAAAACCTGTTCCAGCTTTCGGATGACCTGATGTGGGTGATGAAAAAAGACGGGACAATCATAGAATCCAACCCCGAGTTTCACCGCGTAACCCAGGAAACAGGAGACAAAGAGCTCAATATTTCCAGCTGGATGAGCGTGCAGGATAAAGCAAAACTGGATATGCTGCTGGGACAATTTTCGGCGGATCGGCATAAATTTACGGATACTTTTTTGCTACAGCTGCCGGTTTTTGAACAGCCGCAACACGCCCAATGGAACCTTTCCTGGGACCGGGAATCAGACCTTGTGTACGTTGTTGCACGCAATATTTCAGAAAGTATCCGCCTCAATGAAGAACTGACCAAAGCCAAGGAAATGGCCGAGCGTAATGCAGAAGCCAAAGATTTGTTCCTGGCGAACATGAGCCATGAAATCCGCACACCGCTCAACGCCATTATCGGTTTTTCGAACCTGATGGAAGAAACCCGTATGGACAAAGAGCAGCGTGAATTTACGTCGATTATCCAGCGGGCATCGCATCATTTGCTGAGCATCATCAATGATATTCTTGATTTCTCAAAAATCGAATCGGGGCAGATTTCCATCGAAAAAATTCCGTTCAGCCTGCGTGAAGTAGCAAATGATGTGTGCAATTTATTAAAATACAAAGCCGAAGAAAAGAAAATTGAGCTCAAAAAATGGATTGATCCGGCGCTTCCCGAAAAACTCAATGGCGACCCAACCCGGATCAACCAGGTGATGATGAACCTCATGGGCAATGGCCTGAAATTTACCGAAAGCGGGGAAGTGTCCCTTTCCATTGGCGTTTTGGCCGACTACCCGGAGGAATGTACCGTTGAAATCAACATTGCCGACACTGGGATCGGGATCCCGGAAGACAAGCTCCAGGGCATTTTTGAGCGCTTTACACAGGCCAATACCGATACGACACGCAAATTTGGCGGAACCGGCCTGGGGCTTAGCATTTCCAAGTCACTCGTTGAGCTGCAGGGCGGGCGTATCTCGGTGGCCAGTGAAGTCAACCATGGAACGGTGTTTACCGTACAGCTGACCTTCAGCAAATCCACCCACCAACAACTTTCTGCTCCGTCCGAAGGCACAACCGATGAAAAACAGGTGCGGATTTTACTCGTTGAAGACAACCTGCAAAACCAGAAACTCGCCATCAAAGTAATGACAAACTTCGGTTTCCACGTGGAACTGGCTGAAAACGGTCAGATCGCCGTTGACCGCCTGAAGAAAGAAAAATTCGACCTGGTGGTGATGGACCTGCAAATGCCGGTAATGGATGGCTACCGCGCCACGGAAATTATTCGCCGGGAAATGAAGATGGATATACCGATTATTGCCATGACCGCCCACTCCCTGGTTGGAGAAAAGCAGAAATGCCTTGAAATCGGGATGGATGAATACATTCCAAAGCCATTTTATCCGCAGGAGCTGAAAGACAAAATAAACATGCTGGTATATCGTCAGACTGGCGAAAATCACCCGGAAGCAAAGGAAGCAAAACAGCAAGCGGAAAAAGACGAGGAGCTGATTTACGATTTTGCTTACCTGAACGAGCTGACCAATGACAATGAAGAGTTCATCCGCGAAATGATCGATTTGTTTATCGAACAATCCGAAAGCGAGATGGCCTTATTGAAAAAAGCGGTCCAGGAAACAGATTTTGAGGAAATAGAAACGGTTTCCCACCGCCTGAAATCTTCTTTCCAGTTTTTTATGATCCGGGATGAACAATTGCTTTCGAGGCTGGAACAAGCCGGCAGGAACAAACACGGAGAACGCCTGCAGGAAATGATCGACCGCCTCTCGGAAATTCACCTGCTGGCATCCGAACAGCTGGGCAAACACCTAAAAAGCGGATCATGAGCTCAAGAACACGCATAATAGCAGCTTCGGTATTCAGCATCACTTCGATTTTGCTGATTGGTTTTTTCGGCCTGAACAGCATCCGCCGCTTTGATGATTCCGGGAAATGGGTGGTACACACCCAAAAGGTAATCAACGAAACCCGGCAGATTATGCTCTATTGCGCTGACCTGGAAACGGCTTCGCGCGGTTTTGCCATCACAGCCGACAGCGAATACCTGGAACCTTATCATGAAGCCAGGGCACACATTGACAGCAGTTTAAAGCAATTGAAAAAACTGACGCATGATAACGTGTTGCAATCCCGGGAAATCTTCAACCTGGAGCAATTGATTGACAAAAAAGCCGGGTTCTGCGACAGTATCAATGACATTTGCGCCAGCGAAGGAAAAATAGCCGCCCAGGAACTGATTTCCGGCCGGCGCGGATTGAAAGTCATGGCTTCCATCCGCGACAAGATAGGACAGATCATCGACCGGGAAAACAACCTGCTTGGTGAGCGCAGCAGGAAGACGGAAGAAAACTATGCGATTACTTACCAATTGATTTTGTTTTCGCTCGTCGGATCCGTATTTGTGTTGCTCATTACCTTTTATATGTTGTTGCGGGATTTGAGGGTACGCACCCTGAACGAGAAGAAAATCCGCGACAACGAGCACGAGCTCAAGCAATTTCTCGATACGATCCCGGTGGGTGTTTTCATTATCGACCCGAAAAAAAAGCCATACTATGCCAATAAACCGGCAATGGAGCTGATGGGAATCGACAGCCTGGACAGGCTGAACCTGTTGAACCTGGATAATCTGCAACATTCGGAAAGCGGCGAAAGCTATAAAGTTCCCGAAGCATCGATCAGCGAGATGTTCCGGGAAAACGGCGAAATCCAGCGCAATGACCTGGTGATGAAACGTGACGGGAAAGAAATTCACCTGGACATTCGTTCCGTAGCGGTGCGCAATTCCGAGTCCGAAATCAGTTTTGTCATGTCGATCGTAGAAGACGTCAGTTTGCGTCGCCAAGCAGAGCAGGAACTGCTCCGGGCCAAAAAATTTGCCGAGGATTCCGATAAGCAGAAGGAAATTTTCCTCACGAACATGAGTCACGAAATCCGCACACCGATGAATGCCATTGTCGGGTTTACCACGTTGCTCGGCGATACGGCGCTCACCAAAGAACAGGAAGATTACCTCGACAGCATCCGCATAGCTTCCGGGAACCTGCTGCATATCATCAACGATATCCTCGATTTGTCTAAAATCCAGGCAGGCCACATCCATTTCGGGCAAGTTGACTTCAGCCCGGCGGAAATTCTCGAAGGACTTTCCAAGGTGCATGCCCCCGAGCTGGAAGCCAAAAGCCTGAAACTCGATTTGCATATCCGTAAAGAGGTTCCGGCTTACCTGAAGGGCGACCCGATGCGTTTGCGCCAGGTTTTGACAAACCTGTTGGGGAATGCGATTAAGTTTTCGCACCGCGGTACCATTTCCATCCGGGTTGAAAAAGAAGCCGAAAGCGCAGGGGAAATAACGCTCGCATTTACGGTCAGCGACCAGGGAATCGGGATTGATGCCGATAAGCTTCCTTTTATTTTTGACCGCTTTACCCAGGCGGATTTTGATACCAACCGCTTGTATGGCGGAACAGGTCTTGGCCTCAACATCAGCAAATCGCTTATTGAACAGCAGGAAGGTTCCATTTCAGTCGAAAGCCATAAAAACGAAGGCACTTCCTTCCGGTTTACGATTCCCTTCAAAAAATCGGAGCAAAGCCTGGCCGAAGCGCCAAGGGCTGGCCGAGAACAGGAAAAAATGCAGGTGGCTTCTTCGCTCCGCGTCTTGCTCGTAGAAGACAATATGCTCAACCAGAAACTGGCGCTTCGCGTCCTGAAGGATTTTGGTTACCAGCTGGATACCGCTGAAAACGGGCGCGTGGCCCTGGATAAAGTGAAAAAACGCAGCTACGACCTGATCCTGATGGATTTGCAGATGCCGGAACTGGATGGTTACCAAACGACGGAAATCCTGCGCCGCGAATACAAGCTGAATATCCCCATTATTGCCATGACCGCGCATTCCCTGGCAGGAGAGCGCGACAAATGTGTCGAGGCAGGGATGAATGATTACATTTCCAAACCCTTCAAGTTCGACCAGCTGAAAATGAAGATCGAACAAGCCCTTCAAACAGCAGTCCCCGGCCAACAGACAGCGGATAAGCAGCCGGAATTAAAAAAACAACTGGAAGACTTGGAAGCTTTGCTGCAACAAAGTAACTTTATGGAGTCGAAAATGCTGATTTTTAAGTTAAAATCACAGCTTTCCGGCCTCGCAGATACAGACACAAACCTGTTTTCACAGCTCGAACAGCTGATCCGCGAAAAAGCGGAAAGCGTGCGCTTGCTGAACGAGCTTCAGGCACTCAAAGCTACACTAAACCAAAAATTTAGCTTATGAAAAAGTTACTCCTTGTTGAAGACAACGAATTGCTGCTTAAAGCAATTGAATTTAAACTGAAAAAAGAGGGCTTTGAGGTCCATACGGTGAAAAACGGCTTTGAGGCCATGGAATACTGCCGGCAGCAATTACCCGACCTGATCGTT
>CBINGV010000031.1:0-18830 GCA_966250255.1 uncultured Flavobacteriales bacterium
AATCCGGCGGCGCGGCGCTCATCCGCGGCCTCGATATCGTCCTGCAGCTTTTCTTTCTTGTCAAAGCGCTTGATCTCGCGTTTGCGGTGGGAAGAAACGATGTAATTGTAAGGATCGTGGATCTGGAAATATTTCTGGTCGTCGTCGTAAGCAAGCGGAAGTCCGAGGATAAGCTCTTCCACATTTTTATAATCAAAGGCCACTCCGAAATTTTCCCTGATGAAATTGAGCTTCGTCTTTGTAAAACATTTCCCGCGCTTGTTCAGGATCGTCAGGCTGTCCGGTGTCAGGATGGAATTGAATATCGGGAGTGTGGCATAGGTGATCAGGGCATTAATCGCGCTGTCTTTCACCAGGCGAATGGAGGTTTTGAAGGACAAATCTTGTGTCGTATCGCGGTATTTGGTGGAAATTTTGGAATAAAAGGTCTGTGGTTTCTGCTTCGTGAGGCTGTCGAGCACATCCAGCAATTCGGAAGTTTTGCGGCGTTCCACTTTGTCCATGTTCTCCCCCACCAGCTTTTTAGCGCAGGAAAACAGCAATAAGCATGAAAGAAAAGCAAGGTACTTAGTAAACCGGATCATAATATGCTTTTTTTTCAATTTTATCATTTAACTTTTGGTTGGACGAACCCAACTCTTTGGCTTTTTTCCAGGCAATGAGCGCATCGCTGACGTTTCCTGTTTTGAACAGGGCATCGCCCAGGTGCTCCACAATGTGCTTGTCGTCGGGCTTTATTACGAGCGCTTGCTTAAATTGTTCCAATGCTTCGGCATATTTTCCCTTCTGGAAGAGGACAAAACCGTAGGTATCGATGAAATGCGACTCGCCGGGCGAAGCTTCGAGCACCTGCTTGATCAGGCTTTCGGCCTTGTCAAGATCGGTATTGGCCAGCGCCAGGCGGTAAGCGTAATTGTTTTTGTATAAAATGTTGTCCGGATCCAGCTTCAGCGCATTTTCATAGGCTGTTTTTCCTTCCGGAAAGCGCTTGAGGGCAAACAGCGCATCGCCTTTCTGCGCCTGGATTTCGGATTTGAGCACCGGGTCGTTGGCGATCAGCTCTTCGCCGAGTGCCAGTTTTTCAAGGGCTTCGTCGTATTTTTTCAACTGGTTGGCCGCCACCCCGAAAAGCAGGTAAACCTTGGCCTGTGTCGGGAAATACTCGAGACAGCTTTTCGCATCGGCATACAGGCTCGTATAATCCTGGTTTTGGTATTCCATCAGCAGGACCTGCTCCCAGATCGCAAATTTACTTTTCTCAAATTCGAGGGCTTTGCGGAAATCTTTGAGGGCCTGGGCATCTTTTTGTTCCTTGAGGAAAAAATCGCCGCGCACCGTATAAACCCTTCCGTCTGCCGGGTATTTGTCGACCAGGATATTAGCCAGCTCCAGCATTTCCGGGTCCAGCTTGTACTGGCTTTCGAACATGCTGAGGATGATCTTGATTTTGGTATCCAGCTTCACATCATCGGCCTGGAAAGCTTTTTTGAGCTCGGCATAGGATTCCCTGCGCTCGCCTTTCTGGTCGTAATACTGGGCCAGGGCCAGGTGGGCATTCCCGTTTCCAGGGTCATTGATTGCCAGCTGCTTCAGGTAAGCAAAGGCTTTTTCATCCTGTTTTTTCTCAAAATAATAATCCACGAGGTTCGCCAGCAATTGCACATCGGAAGGATAAATTTTCAGGGCTTTTTCAAGTTCCTGTATGGCTTTGTCGTCCTGTTTGATTTGGCGGTACATTGAAAATTTCTGGATACTCAGTTCCGGGTTGACACCGATTTCATTTTCGAGCTTATCGAGGGCTTTTACGGCTCCCTGCAGATCATCGGAACGCATCAGGGCTTCCGCATAGGAAAAGAGCCACTCGATGTTGTCCGGGTCGATTTCAGCGAGTTTTTTAAAGTTTTTAGCCGCTTCTTTGTAATTTTTGGTTTCAAATAGCATGTAAGCGTATTCCTGCACATACCACTTGTTGTCCGGGTCGAGCTTCACGGCCATCTGGATGGCTTCTGAAGACTTGGACATTTGCTGCGTCAGCAGGTAAAGCTCCGCCAGGGCATAATATACGGCATCGTCAGCCGGGTTAAGCGCCTTGCAGGCTTCAAAAGCAGTAATCGCTTCCGGGTACTGGCCTTTTTGCTTAAGACGCAAAGCGTTGTGGAATTTTTCAATGTAGCTGTAATCGGTCGGTGTATTGTTCACCGGCACGGTATCAGCCGCTTTTTTTGTTCCGCAGGCTGCGAAAAGCAGGAAAAACGCTATGTAAAAGCCGTATTTCATTAATCGATGGTAGAATAATCGCTCATGCTGATATCGCGTGCAATGCCGTTGTATTTGGCATAATTCCCGATCATTGAATTTTCGATGTTGGCATTCAGGATTTCGGTGCTTTTCTGCAAAATGCTGTTTTTGATGATGCATTCGTTGACGCGGGAGCCTTTGCCTACGGAAACATGCGGTCCGATCACGGAATTGGAGATTTCCACGTTCTCACCGATGTAGCAAGGCGGGATGATGATTGTTTGCGTCACTTTGGCCGTTGGATGCACCAAAGGCAGCTGCTTCTCAAAATCGTAGTCGAGTACACGCTTGTTGGTGTGTACAGTCACTTCCTTGTTCCCGCAATCGAGCCACTCCTGTACTTCACCCGGCTTGAATTTTTTACCTTTTTCCGTCAGGCGGCGCAAGGCATCCGGGAGCTGGTATTCCCCGCTTTTGATGATTTTATTGTCTACGAGGTAATTCAGCTCATCGAGCAGTTCCTCCCCGTTTTTGAAGTAATACACCCCGATCATCGCCAGGTCGGAAACAAAAGTCTGCGGTTTCTCCACGAAATCGATGATGTGCCCGTCACCGTTCATTTTCACCACCCCGAAAGCGGATGGGTCTTCGATTTGCTTCACCCACAGGATACCGTCAATCTGCGAATCGATTTTAAAATCCGCTTTAAACAGCGTATCGGCAAAGGCAACGACAACCGGCCCGCTCAGCATGCGCTTGGCACACAAAACGGCGTGCGCCGTTCCCAGCGCTTCTTCCTGGTAAAAAATCGAGCCTTTGGCCCCGAGGCGTTCGGCCACCTGGATCAGCTCGTCTTCCACTTCCTGCCCGAAATCGCCGATCACGAAGCCGATTTCTTCAATCTGCTCGCTGCACACGGAGGCAATGTCTTCCACCAAACGGTGAACAATCGGTTTTCCACCCACAGGAATGAGCGGTTTCGGTAGTGTCAGGGTATGCGGCCTCAATCTGCTTCCGCGTCCGGCCATAGGAATGATTACTTTCATTTTCTTGTTTTTGATCTAAATATTATGTTCAACTATCAAATATAAGCTAATTTTCGGCTTGGCGTGAGCAGGAGCTTATTTTTTTCCCGTGCTTCCGAATCCACCGGCACCCCGGTTCGTTTCCGACAGGTCGGCGCTTTCCACCCAATTGGCCTGCTCAACCTTCGCGAAAACAAGCTGCGCAATACGCTCCCCGTTTTGGACCACGAAGGGCTGATCGGAAAGGTTTACCAAAATCACGCCAATTTCGCCGCGGTAATCCGCATCAATAGTTCCCGGTGAATTCAATACCGTAAGCCCATGCTTGAAAGCCAGGCCGCTCCTCGGCCGTACCTGGGCCTCGTAGCCTTCCGGAATCTCGATAAACAGTCCTGTTTTTACCAGGGCGCGCTGCAAAGGTTTGAGCTCAATCGCTTCATCGATGTTTGCCTTCAGGTCAAGGCCGGCAGCTCCGTGAGTTTCATATTTCGGCAGCTCGTGGGCCGAGCGGTTAATGACTTTTACCTGTAACATGCTTATTTTGCGGATGCTTTTTTGATGATTTCTTCCGATTGCTTGATGTAGCCCGGGTCTTTTTCTTCTTCCGCCATTTTTTTAGCGGTTTCAGCTGTTTCTTTGGCTCCTTTTTTATCGTTGAGTTCCAATTGGATTTTGGCTTTCAGGATCAGGGTCCAATACGCTTTCGGGTTGGCTTCTGCCGCTTTGTTTGCCCATTCCAGGGCTTGTTTCATGTCTTTTTTGTTGTCGTAGTAATACGCAGCAGCCTGGTAATACGGGCGCTTGTCCTGGAACATCGTCGCTTCGATGTTTTTCATGATTTTCTCATCCACTTCAACCGTCAGATCAAGGCTAGCTTTGGTATTTTCCCACATAAAATCGATGCTCATCGCCGTCGGCTTGATGTTGTTAAACGCAATCGTAAAGGTTTCAAGCGTTTCGGCCAGTTTCTGGCTTTTTACCACGATACGCGCCGCATCCTCCGCTTCACTGTAACCATCGGATCCCCACAGGGTGAGGTTTTTATTCAGAATGATCGTCCACTCGTCTTTTGCCGGGATGGTATACAGGGAATAAGTTCCCGCCTTGATGGCTTGCCCGTTAAGCTTAACATCCTCCCCGAAGGTAATTTTCGTCGATGCGTTGGCGCCTGTTCTCCATACCTCACCGTAAGGAACAAGGTCACCGAAAATCACGCGGCCGCTTTTGCTCGGGCGGGAATATTCAAGCGTAACTTCTGAAATGCCTACACCTTGTTTTACGGTAGCAGCCGGGCTTTTTACCGGAACTTTCAGTCCCTGGGCGAAAGTAAGGCCGCTGAGGGCTACAAATAAGAGTGTTTTAATTGTTTTCATGTTTGATTGTTTAGATTATGCTGTTAAATTATTTCCAGAGTTTATTGATACGCTTCGGCAGTTTTTTGCGCAGCTTTTTGATCACTTCATCGCGGGAAGATGTGCCCGGCAATTTCAGGATATCGTAAGCCACGAACTGGCCGTTCCGGTAAAAGTTGAATTCCAGGGTCACGGAAATGATCTCATCGCGGTAAAGCGGGAACAAATGTCCGACCGACAATTCCGTTTTGAGGTCATTGTGCATTTTGGAAGGCTTGAACTTGGTGTCGTAACCGCGCACGGAAACCAATACGTAAGTGTCGATTCCTTTTGCCTTGAGTACAGACATGATGCTGTCGCCGCCAAGCGTAATCATTTCCGTTCCCTGCTTCAGCACATTCAGCGAAGCCATGGTTTTAATTCCCTCATTCGCGAGAATTTCTGTCAGGTTCACCTCCAGGGTAAAGCGGTCTTCGGGTTTTTCAAGCTGTCCTACCACCAGTACATTTTTGAGGTCCAGCGATTCGAGTTGCGAAAAGCCAAAAAACGGGGTGCTGAGAAGCAGGAGAAAGATGATCTTTTTCATAGGTTGGGGTTTAAAATACTTCCCGCGCGATTGCTTTCACGGAGGAAGAATTAGACATGGTATAATAGTGAATGCAGGGCACATTGGCCGCTTTGAGCTCTTTGGACTGGTGGATCCCCCACTCGACCCCAACTTGCTCGGCCGCTTTATTGTCCTTGCATTTGATCAGCTCTTTGGAAAGCGCTTCCGGGAAATCCACATGGAAAAACTTCGGCAAAAAGGAGGCGTGCGACAAGGTTTTGATCGGTTTCAGTCCCGGGATAATCGGCACATGGATCCCGATTGCACGGCAGGCGTCCACGAATTCAAAATACTTCTGATTGTCAAAAAACATTTGGGTAACGATGTAGGAAGCTCCTGCATCGACCTTTTGCTTGAGATACATCAGGTCGGTGCTGAGGTTCATGGCCTCGAAATGCTTTTCGGGGTAACCGGCCGCCCCGATACAAAAATTGGTCGGCTCAAGCTGGTATTCTTCGGTCATGTAATTCCCGCTGTTGAGGCTCATGATCTGGTTGATCAGGTCGACGGCATGGGCATGGCCCTCGTTGTGCGCCTTGAAAGTCGCTTCGGTTTTGATCGAATCGCCGCGCAGGGCCAGTACATTGTCAATCCCCAAAAACTGGAGATCGATCAGGGCGTTTTCCGTTTCTTCTTTGGAAAAGCCGCCGCAGATCAGGTGAGGCACCGCATCTACGGAATATTTGTTCATGATCGCCGCACAAATCCCAACGGTGCCCGGACGCTTGCGGATCGCAATTTTTTCCAGCAGGCCATTGTCGCGCTCTTTGTAAATATATTCTTCGCGGTGATAGGTAACATTGATAAATTTGGGCTTAAATTCCATCAAAGGATCAATCCCGTCATAAATGGATTGGATGCTTTTCCCCTTGAGCGGAGGTAAAATTTCGAATGAAAATAAGGTAGACTTCGCCTCGTTTAAATGTTCAATGACCTTCATTTTGCGTCAGATAGCTGTTTTAAAATTAAAAAAGGACAAAGATAAGTAATTTTAATGTGCTAATGGCTTAATGTGATAATATGCTAATACCTTTTATGTGTTAATATTTCTAAACAGGAGTGGTCAGCCAATTGGCACATTAGCATATTGCTACATCAGCTCATTAACGTTTGATATTCCGGAAGTCGAGGCTCCACACCACGAAGACAAAGAAACCGATCAGGCCGTTATGGACGATGAACCTCACGACGGAGTTAGACAGGTCAAGCAAACTGCAAATCCAGAAAATCAGGAGGCTCAGGCTCAGGTAAAGGGCAAATTTGCGGAGATTGTATTTGATCGGGTAAAAACGCTGCCCCAGCAGGTAGGACGCCACCATTTGGGAAGCGTACACAATGAGCGTTGCCCAGGCGCAGGCCCAGTAACCGTATTCCGGGATGAACAGGTAATTAATGCCCACCGTCAGCAAAGCGCCCCCGATGGAAATATAAGCCCCGAAACGGGTTTGGCCGGTTTGCTTGTACCAGATGCTTTGGTTGAAATAAATGCCCAGGAAAACATTGGCCAGCAGGAGGATCGGAACAACTCCCAGTCCTTCCCAGTAGCTTTTATTCGTGATGAAATACTTGAAAATATCAATATTGAGCGAAACCAGCAGGAAAATCGTGCAAATCCCCCCGACAAAATAATTCATCGTTTTGATGTAGACTTTGTTCTTGTCCTGGTTTTTGGACTGGGCAAAGAAAAAAGGCTCGGCGGCATAGCGGTAAGCCTGTAGCACGATCGTTACGAGCATCGCCAGCTTATACACCGCACTATAAATCCCTACCTCGGTTTTGGCCTCTACCAGGCTTTTCCCGGAATTGTAGAGAACCCGCTCCAGCAGGATCCGGTCAATCGTTTCATTCACGATCCCCGCAAAGCCCGCAATCACGATTGGGAAAGCATACCACAGCATTTCTTTCCCGAGGGCAAAGTCAAATTTCCACTTGATTTTGATGAAATCCGCATACAGGAAAAGCGGCTTGATCAACGAAGCGATCAGGTTGGCGATCAGGATAAACAAAACGCCTTCCTGGGGCCGGGTGTTATCAAAAAAGACGAGCAAAAATACCAGGTTCAGCAAAATATTGACCCCGATGGAAGAAAACTGGATCACCGCAAATTTGAGGGCCTTTTCTTCAGCGCGAAGCTTGGCGAGGGGCAAACTGCTGATGGAGTCTATACAAACGATCAGGGCCAGGAGCACAATGTATTCCGTATGTTCGGGAAAAAGCATGTAATCCGCCACATCCTGGTTAAAATACAGGATCGCAATGAAGAATAGGACGTTAAGGATGATCAGCGTCAGGAAACTGTTACTGAATACCTTGTCTTTTTCATCTTTATGGTTCAGGAAACGGAAAAAAGTCGTTTCCATACCAAAGGTCAAAAAAACGACCAGGAACGCCACCCAGGAATAGAGGATGGAAACATCCCCGTAATCCGACGGCTGTTTAAAGACATAGAGGTGCAGCGGAACCAGCAAGTAGTTCAGCAAGCGCCCGACGATGCTTGACAGGCCATAAACAGCGGTTTGCCCGAGTAACTTTTTAAAAGGATTCATGCCCGACCGGCCCTCGTTTTAAGATCTGAAACTGGCTTTTCTTTTTTCCAGGAAAGCCGTTGTTCCCTCTATAAAATCCGGCGTTTCAAAACAAGCTCCGAACTCTTCGATTTCTGTCCGGAAACCATCCGTATCGTGTTTTGTGGAAGCATTGATCGCTTTGATTGCGCTGGCAATGGCCGAAGCGGAATTGTTGAGGATTTTGCCCGCCATTTTTTCGGCGCGCTCATGCAATTCTTCCAGGCTGCATACTTCGTTTACCAGGCCCCATTTCAGGGCTTCTTCGGCGGGGATCATCCCGGCAGTAAAGACCATTTCATTCGCCTTTCCTTTTCCTACCAATTGGGCCAAACGCTGTGTACCGCCATAACCCGGGATCACCCCGAGGGAAACTTCCGGCAAGCCCATTTTGGCGTTCGCCGAAGCAATACGGATGTGGGAGGCCATGGCCAGCTCGAGCCCGCCACCCAGGGCAAAACCATTGACGGCAGCGATTACCGGCTTGGACATATTTTCTACAAAATCAAACAAAAGCTCCTGTCCTTTTGCAGCAAGATCTTTCCCCTGGCTGGTACTGAAATCAGCAAATTCTTTGATATCGGCACCCGCAACAAAAGCCTTTTCACCGGAACCGGTGAGGATCAGCACACCCGTTGAAGCATCTTCATTGGCTTCCTTCAGTGCCTGGTGGAGCTCCTGGATCGTTTCCTTGTTCAGGGCATTCAACTGGGAAGGGCGGTTGATCGTGATCCAGCGTACCTGGTTCTTTTGTTCAACGAGGATATTATTGTATGACATAATTTGATTTTTTTGTGTAAAGATAATCTTTTTCAGAATTCTTGAATCTTCTGCTTGCCGATCCCTTTGTAAAAGATATGTTAAAAAAACCTTCCAGGGTAGATTTACGGCAAAATATAGTTAGTTTTGTGAACTATCATCTCGATTAATTGTTTGACTTTATGACCACAGACTGGACCCTTGGACGCATGCTCGGTTTTCTGACCAAGCAATACATCGGTTATCTTGCCAAGCGCATGGAACAAACACCGATTAACCGGTATTATTACCCGCTTTACATTATCGGGAAGCATTCCGGGAATATCAGCCAGCAGGAACTGGCCGATCAGCTGTTGAGCGATAAGGTCAGCATGGTCCGCATCCTCGACTGCCTGGCGGAAGATGGCTATATTGAACGTCGGGTAAACCCCAACGACAGGCGTCAGCACCTGCTTTATATTACCGAAGCAGGCAAACCCTGGGTAGATGAAATTGAGGCCGCGCTGAACGAAACGGACGAATTTTTCCTTAACTTTATTGAACGGAAAGAGCGCGTCAAATTTATCCTGAACCTGCAGGAGCTCATCCGTCAGACCAAAGACCTACCCGTTGAGCAAGTGGAATTATTTTATAACCGCATTAAAGACATGAAAAATGACTAAACTGAATTACCTGTTTATTTCCTTTGGTTTGCTGCTGGCAGCTTGCGGGGAAGACGAAAAAAAAGACCTCGGAGCCCCGAATACCAAGCCCAGTGTGGTGGAAGTGGTTAAAGTAGAACCAACGGATGTCCTGCGCGAAATTTCCGTGCCGGGAACCGTTATTCCTAACGAAGAGCTGCAATTATACAGCGAAATCAGCGGGCGGATCGCCAAAATCAATTTCAGGGAAGGCCAGAGCGTTTCGAAAGGCGCCGTGCTGGTGCAAATGGACAGCGATATTCTCCGGGCACAGAAACAGGAACAACTGGTAGCGCTTGAGCTGGCCAAAAAAGATGAGGCGCGTAAGAAAAGTCTGCTGGAAAGCAAAGGGATCAGCCTCGAGGAATACGAGCGCTCGGCTTCTACCCTGGCTTCGGTACAGGCGCAAATCGACCTGATCAACGTGCAGATTTCCAAAACGGTGATCCGGGCGCCTTTTTCCGGCCGGATCGGTTTGCGACGCGTAAGCGAGGGCGCTTTCATTACTAATACCACCCTGATCACCTCGCTGGTGCAGGAAAACCCGATCAAAGTAGAGTTTTCCGTTTCCGAGCGTTATGCCGGGGCGGTAAAAAACGGGCAAAACATTGAATTTAAGCTCGACCGCGGTACCAAGGCTTACACAGCAAAAGTCTATGCTTTCGAACCGCTGATCGACGAAGGGACCCGCATGCTTTCCGTTCGCGCCAGCCTCAACAACGATGGAAACCTGATCTCCGGGGCCTTTGTTTCCGTGAAATACCAGCTCGGCATGGAGGTTGACGCCTTCATGGTGCCGGCCGAAGGCATCGTTCCGATCCTCAAGGGACAAAAAGTCCTGGTGGTGCGCGATGGCAAAGTGGTGGAAGTGCCGGTTGAAGTTGGGATCCGGACAGCGGATAAGGTCCAGGTGATCGGCGACCTCAAAGCCGGCGACCTGGTGATGATTTCGGGCTTGCTGGGCGTAAAACCGGGCATGCCGGTGCAAACCAAACTGATTGACAAATGAATTTAGCCTCCTTAAGCATTAACCGGCCGGTTTTGGCCACCGTGTTCTCGATCCTCCTCGTGATTTTCGGGGTCATCGGCTTTTCCTACCTCGGGGTGCGCGAGTTCCCCTCGGTTGACCCGCCGATTATTACCGTAACCACCAATTATCCCGGCGCAAACCCGGATGTGGTGGAATCGCAGATCACCGAGCCTTTGGAAGAATCCATCAACGGGGTGGCCGGAATCCGCAACCTGAGCTCCGTGAGCGGGGACGGACGCAGCACGATTACCGTCGAATTCGACCTGAGCGTGGACCTTGACGATGCAGCAAATGATGTCCGCGATAAGGTATCCGGGGCGGTGCGCAACCTCCCGCAGAATGCCGACCAGCCAATCGTTGCCAAATCCGATGCGAACGCCGAAACGATTTTTTCCCTTACGGTACAATCCGACAAACGCAGCCTGCTTGAGCTGACCGATCTCGGAAACCGGGTGTTTAAGGAGCGCCTGCAAACCGTAAAAGGCGTGAGTGAAATCCGCATTTGGGGTGAAAAGCGCTATTCAATGAAATTCAACCTCGACCCGGATAAAATGGCAGGTTACGGCTTAACGGCCCTGGATGTACGCAATGCCTTAACAAGCCAGAACATCGAGCTGCCTTCGGGACGCGTGGAAGGAAATACGGTGGAAATGACGATCCGCACCTTTGGACGCCTCACAACGGAAGAAGAATTCAGAAACCTCATCATCGCCGAGCAGGGCCAGCAGATTATCCGCCTCAGGGATGTGGGCACCGCCAACCTGCTTCCGCTCAATGAACGTACGCTCTTACGTGGTAATGGCGGTGTCCCGATGATCGGAATAGCCCTGAACCCGCAACCCGGTGCAAATTACATTGAAATCGTCGATGAAGTGTATAAACGGGTGGAACAAATCCGGAAAGAGCTTCCGAAAGACGTTCGTTTGGGCGTAGCGCTTGATACCACGGAAAACATCCGCAAGGCGATTTCGGAAGTGGAAGAAACGATCCTGATCGCTTTCGGTTTGGTGGTGATCATCATTTTTCTCTTTTTGCGCGACTGGCGAACGACGCTCATCCCGATTATTACCATCCCGATTTCCCTGGTTGCCACCTTTTTCATCATGTATTTTTCGGGCTTCTCGATTAACATCCTGACCTTGCTTGGAATTGTACTCGCTACCGGCCTGGTGGTTGATGATGCGATTGTGGTGATGGAAAACATTTATACCCGCGTGGAAAAAGGAGAAGACCCGATACCGGCAGCTCATAAAGGCTCCAAAGAAATTCTTTTTGCGATCATTTCCACTACCATCACCCTGACAACCGTATTCCTCCCGGTTATTTTCCTGGAGGGACTTACCGGGCGTTTGTTCCGTGAATTCGGGGTTGTGGTTGCCGGTTCTGTGATTATTTCCGCCTTTGTTTCCTTAACGCTGACGCCCATGATGAGCTCGCGGCTCCTGCGGAATAAAGGAGGACACTCGCGTTTTTACCGGGCTACGGAACCTTTTTTTGATAAGCTGATCAACGGTTACCGCTCCAGCCTGACGAAATTCATGAAACGGCCGTGGCTGGCTTTTTTCCTGATGGCGATCAGCTTTGGCGGTATTGTTTGGAATTATTTTACGCTACAGACTGAGCTTGCCCCGATGGAAGATAAGAGCCGTTTGATGATCCGGTCCACTGCCCCGGAGGGGACTTCTTACGAACGGATGGATTTGTATAATCAATCCATCATTGACCTGACGGACACCATGCGTGAAAAACGTTCCATGATCGCGGTAACCGCACCGGGATTCGGGGCCAGTGTTTCGGTTAACAGTTCTTTTGTTCGTCTCAATCTCGTCCCCCCATCTCAGCGCAGCCGCACGCAGCAGGAGATTGCCGATGAGCTGACGAAACGCCTGCAGCAGTACAATTTTGCCCGCAACATTATTGTCCAGGAGCAAACGATTGGCGGCGGACGCGGAGGCGGTTTGCCGGTGCAATACGTGATCCAGGCGCCAAATTTTGAAAAAATGAAGGAAATGCTGCCCTTGTTCCTGGCAAAAGCGGCGGCCAACCCAACGTTCAAAATTGTCGATATTGACCTCAAATTCAACAAACCCGAGCTCCAGGTAACTATCAACCGCGATAAAGCCGCTTCGTTGGGCGTTTCGATCGAAGATGTTGCCCAAACCCTGCAATTGTATTTCTCCGGTCAGCGCTTTGGCTATTTCATCATGGACGGAAAGCAATACGAAGTGATCGGCCAGGCGAAAAAAGAAAAGCGCGACGATCCATCCGACCTGAAAAATGTACAGGTGCGTAGCAAAAATGGCCAGCTTATTCCGCTGGACAACCTGGTTGAGTTGAAAAGTGAATCAAGCACGTCCCAGCTGTTTCGCTACAATCGTTATGTATCAGCGACCGTTTCCGCCGATGTCGCAGAAGGAAAAACAATCGGCGATGGTATTGCCGCCATGGACGAGATCAAGGCCGAAGTGCTGAGCGAAGACTTTACAACGAGTCTCGCCGGAACTTCCAAAGAGTTTATGGAAAGCGGAAGCAGTATCGTATTTGCCTTTTTATTGGCCCTGGTCCTGGTTTACCTGGTGCTGGCCGCCCAATTTGAAAGCTTCCTGGATCCGCTGATCATCATGCTCACCGTTCCGCTGGCACTTGCCGGTGCTTTCTTCTCGCTTTGGCTCAGCGACCAGACCCTAAACATTTTCTCTGAAATCGGGATCATTGTGCTGGTGGGGCTGGTGACTAAAAACGGGATCCTGATTGTTGAATTTGCCAACCAACGCAAAGAAGACGGACTTTCGGTCAAGGAAGCCATTATCGACGCTTCGGCCAAACGTTTCCGCCCGATCCTGATGACGACACTCGCCACCATCCTGGGTGCTTTACCAATCGCGCTTGCGCTCGGGGATGCTTCGACGAGCCGCATCCCGATGGGAATTTCGATTGTCGGAGGACTATCATTCTCGCTCATCCTGACGTTATATGTTATTCCAGGCCTTTACATTTACCTGACTTCGAAGAAAGTGAAACACATCCCGGCCGCTAACCCGGATTCACAAGCTTAATTTTACCGACATGAAATTTTACCTCTTTTCCCTCCTGTTTTTTGCTTCACCGCTGCTCTATTCCCAGGAAAATTTAAGCCTGGAAACGGTGATCGCGAAAGTCCTGGAAGCGAATTTCGACCTCCGGATTGAGCGCAATAATGTGAGCATTGCCGAAAACCAAAACAACCCGGGCCAGGCCGGCTATCTCCCGACCATCGGGCTGAATGCCGACCAGAACTGGAGCATCAATAATACCCGCCAGGAATTTTTCAGCGGGCAGGTCAACGAAGCCACGAACGCGAAAAACAAATCCACGAATGCCGCCTTGCTGCTCAACTGGACCTTTTTTGACGGTTTCCGCATGTTTGCCCTCGACAAACGCCTGCAACAGCAGCAGGATTATGCAACACTGAACCTCAGTGCCGAAATGGAAATGAAAATTTACCAGGCAACCATCCTCTTTGCGACTATCCAGCAGCAGCAAAAAATGACGGAAGTGTATGAACAGGCGCTTGATTTATCGCGTGCCCGGTACAATTTCAACGATTTGCGGGTAAAACACGGAAGCGAATCGGAGCTGATGCTCATTCAATCCCGCCTGGACCTGATCGAAGACAGCTCTTCCCTGCTCCAGCACCAGAAAAATGTCGCTGACCTGAAGGTCGATCTGGCGCAGCTCATGGGGCAAAACTCAAGTTACCAATTCCAGGTAAACGGTGAGCTGCAAATGAACCAGGACCTGAGCTGGGAAGAAACGCTGAAACAGGCAAAGGAACAGAACACCCAGCTTCTGCTCGCCAAATCTGCCATCGCCATCACGGAAATGCAGCGCAAGGAAATCCAGTCTTATTATTATCCGCAGCTCAGTTTTTATGCCCAATACGGCTTCGGAAGCTCGCAAAATCAGATCGGCATCCTGAATTCAAGTCGTTTCTACGGTACCGGTTTCGGCTTTACCCTCAGCTGGACCATCCTGGACCGCCTGTCGACTTATACCCAGCTGAAGAACAATGCGCTGAGCATCGAAAATAGCAAACTGGCCGAAGAACAGCAGGCCCTTTTTATTGAAAACGAATTGCGCAAGGATTTTAACGAATACCAATGGGCGCTGACCAACCTGAAAATGGAAAGCCAAAATATTGTCAATGCGGAAGAAGTGTTGGGCATTGCTCAGAAAACCTTTGAAAACGGTGCTCTGAATTCTTTAGACCTGCGTGAAATTCAATTTTCAGTAGTTCAGGCGCAAAGCCGCTACCTGCTGGCGCAACTGGCCGTTAAAACTGCCGAATTGAACCTCCTGCTCACCACGGGGAATTTTAAGGGTCTATTGAAATAAAAAATCCCCCTGACTTTCGGTCAAGGGGACTTCTCATTGTTCATTTTATTATTTTCCTTTCAGGAGTCGGGTGGTTTCCTGAACCGTTCCGTTCACCCGGATTTCTACCAGGTAGATGCCGGAGGCAGCCTGGGAGAGGTTCACCTGGTGTTTGTTCCGGTTCGGATCGAGTACGCTGCGGTAAATCACTTTACCGAACATATCCGTTACCAGTAACTCGACTTGATCCTGTCCTTCCAGCGGGTACACAATCGTAAAGCTTTCTTCAAACGGGTTCGGGTAAATATCCAGTTTCGTATGACTATCTGAAGATTCCGTGTAAACCGTCTGAACCGCATAGCTGCTGCTTGTTTCCAGGAAACGACAGCCGTCAAAGCCTTCATTGATGGCTGAAACAGCTGCATTGATATCCGCCAGGCTTGCGCCGCCCGTTGTCTGACCACCCAAAGCACGGTTGGCCAAATCGAACAGGTTGTTCACACTTGCGCTGCCATAAATGCTGTTGAGCGCTGTGATCACGGAAGCCGGGATGTTACGCTGAAGCGTGCTTCCCACTACCGGGAGGTCATCTGCCGTACCGCATTGCTGGTCCTGGCCTGCTGTTCCGGCAACCGTCGTAAGCTGGCCGCTGAGCAGCAGGCTGCCTAACGGTGCATTCATCCGGAGGTTGAGTCCGAGCGTGATCGTTTGTCCAAGCAGGACATTGTTGAATTTGCCCTGGTTATTGAGCCCAATCGTCGTGGAACAATTTGCACCGAAGCCCTGGTTTCCCGCAGGCAGTGCCGCCGCCGTACCTCCGGCCGGAAGACGTTTGATCACACAAGCTGCATCAGCTGCTGTAATGGTGAGCATCCGGCCCGGTTTACCGATCACCAGATTCCCGAACGGTGCAGAAAGCAAACGCTGTACAAGTACATTTCCACGCTCGCCGGTCGCACAGGCGATTCCCTTTCCATTGCCGTAGAAGCCCTGGGTGAGGGTACAATACACGTTTCCGGAAGTTACACAAGCCGGTACAGTAATGTTTTGAGCCACCGTTGCCGATTCGTTTCCACAGGCGTCAATTGCTTTCCAGCTACGGGTATAGGTGGTGGAACCATCCGGGTTTTCTACGCTGGCACCGGAAAGCTCAACGATGGTTACCTGAGAGCAGTTATCAGCAGCCTGTGGAGTTGTAAATACCGGCTGATCGGTGCAGGTAGCCAACACCTGGTCGGATCCTTGCGAGGTGATCACCGGAGCGATCTCGTCCGTAAAGGCAAAAGTTCTGCTGCATTCGCTGGAACAAGCAGTTTGCGTATTCACAACGTGCAGGTTGAGTGTATACGAAACATCACAGGAACCTGACTGAACGGAAACAGAAGAACTGTTTGCGTCACCGCTCAGGCTTGCATTGCTTACGTTTGTCAGCGTCCAGCTGTATTGTAAATCACTACCAAGAGCAGCTGTATAGTTTTGCAGGCTGTTCTGGCAATCCGGTGCTGAACCGAAAATCTCGCATTGCGGAAGCGACTCCGGCGCAATCGTATGGGTCAGCGTATCGCTTGTCAAAGTATAAGCGCAGGTTTCCGCGCGGCAGTAGAAATACGCGCTCAGGTTCACGTAAGAATAAGCGGTGTAAGCTTCACAAGCCGTGTTGGTGTTGTTAATCGCCAGGGAAAGCTGGTAGCCTTCACCCGGGGCAAGTCCTTCCCGGATGTGCATGAGCAGCTCACCGCCCAGGTTTTCAATTGCCGGATCGGAACCGGAATACACAAAACCTTCCGGTAAATCAAGCAGGATCGTGTTCAAGGTTCCCGTTGGTGCATTACCGTTATTCGTAATCGTATATGTAAACTGGCTGTTTGTTCCCGATTGGGTATTCACCGCGCTTACAGCGAGTGAGGCCAGTTGCGGCAAGCCGCTAATTACGTTTGGTTTCCAGGCGTAATCCTTGTCAACGATCACCTTGCCACAGAAGTTTTCACCGTAGATGTTGATGTCAAGCACATCGGAAGCTATCTGGCAACCGGTCAGTACATCAAAGGAGAACACAAAATCATTTTCAGAAAGTTGTTCGGAAAGCGCATCCAGGTTCCATACCCAGGAGCTGTCGGTCAGCTGTGGCTCATAGAATGCTGAAGTGCTTAAGTATTGAAGCTTACCGGAATTTTGCAGATACTGATAGGTTCCTTCACCTTTATTTTCAATGTTGATGTTCAGCTCGTTGAGTTCTCCGATTCCGGCCACATCCATGAGGAAGGAGAAATGGGCCGTATCACAGGATTCGATGCTTGACGGTAAAGTCTCCGTTACGTTCATGCTGATGTCCGGCACTTCGATCACGAGGTAGGTGGTATCTACATAGCAAGCCTCTTCGATGGAAGAAGGATAATCGAAACAGTTCCAGCCCATGATCACACCGATGCTGTCTTTGGCACCCGGAGGAAGCGCTGAGCAATCGAAAGCAGCCTGCAAGCGCAGTCTTTTAGAAACCACCGCATTCGGATCACCGGCAGATCCAAGATAGCCGACACCGTAAATCGGCTGATCCGGGTAGTTGATGTCATTGTATACCGAATCGAATTTATTCACCGCGTAGTTATAACCCTCGTGTAAATAGATATTCAGGGCATTATCAATATTTGAGCCTGTATAAGAATTAAAGGTCGGGATGGAGTAAGTGTCAAATTTATCCGATGGGGAGAAGAAGCTCAGGAAGGCATGTTCCACCGGGCGGGCGAATTGATTATCACTTGGATTCCCCTGGTCATTTGTGCTGAAGGCAACATCCCAGAATACTTCGCCATTTTCCGTAAACTGGTAATTTTGAAGCGGCTGGAAGGAAAATACCGGTTTCGCATTGGTAAACTTGTCATACGGAGCCCCGTAAAAAGAAGTTGAAACGCCGACTGTGAGACTGGAATCCCCATCCGTCAGATCAAGCGGAATGTTGGAATAGTCCACCTCCACTGTCCGGTTCGGATAAGCTACATATTTTGGAATGGTCCCGCAGTTTTTCGGCTTCAGGAAACAGCTCACGGCATACAGTTTCGTTTCCCCGTTTTGCCACAGGAAAGATGAATCCGGGAAGCTCTTATACGGGTATCCGGTGATTTCATCCATGTATTTGCCCGGATAAATTTCAATCGAATTCGACGTAACAGTTGAATTGGCCAGGTTGTATTCATAACGGTAATAACCATGTGGGTTATTATGCAGCATCATGACATCTCCAGCCCAAAAGGTTTTATTTTGATTTGCGTCGTAATATGGGTTGTAATTCGCAAACAGGATCTTATCTACTTCGTATTCTTCCGGGAAATTAAATTTCAAAGTATCCAGGATACCAATCTCCCGGATTTCAAACGGGAAGGAGAATGCCGATTCCATGTTCGCGTTGTAATCGCTCAAATCCTTTTTACCAGTCAGGAATGAATGGTAGTAACTGATCACTTCGTTACAGATGCTTGGTTTGTTTTCCTTATAGCTCATGTAATTCCAGTAGAATGTCAGGTTTTCCGCACCGGCGCTATAACGGGTCATATCGTAGCCAATACCGATGTAACGGCTTTCATAAGCTGTACACCAGTATTTGTAAGCTCCGCGCTGTTCACCTGTCAGGGCATCAAGCTCGTGGTTGTTATTCGCGTCGTTTGCCTCCGGGTATTGCAGCGGTACCGTAAACGGCTCTCCTCCCATGACATAAAAACAATTCACGGTCTGGATTCCGAAATACGGGTTCGTACCATCGTTATTCGTCAGGTTTTTGATGATGCGGAATTCCGGGTAAATCATCATGTTGTCGCCATTGGCATACGCATTGAAATCGGTGATTCCGAACGCCCGCATGTTATCATCGCTCATGCTGATGTAATAATTGTCGCGGTCCGGTGTGTAAACTCCCGCATTGGCAGGGATCGTGAAGTTATAAGTATTCCCTAAGTGCTCGAAAGTTCCCGTTGCCCCGATAAATTCGAGGTTTTTCATCCCCGGTCCGGTAAAGAGCAACTGGCCTTCGTCATACGCAAAACCAATGGTCGCAAAAGTATAACCGACGCGGTTACCTAAGGAATCAAAATCCTGCCCTTCTGAAATAAAGCCGCTCATCTCGGCGCGCAGCGTATCGCCGATCATGGCACGCTTCAGGTCGATTTTGGACGGATCGGCCGCTAACTGCGGGTAACTATCCGGCAAATAATTGTTGTTATCGTCCGCATAC
>CBINGV010000032.1:0-18680 GCA_966250255.1 uncultured Flavobacteriales bacterium
CGGAATAAAATTGCCGCCGACTTCCGCGAAGTGCTCAGAAATTCCTAATTTTGATTCAACATTCATAATTCACATATATGATTCCTTTTTCACCGCCAAGCATCAGCCGGGAAGCCATTGACGAAGTCGTAAAAGTGCTCGAATCCGGATGGATTACCACGGGGCCGCGCACCAAGGCTTTTGAAAAACAATTGACCGAATATTGCGGAAATAAAGCCACGCTTTGCCTCAACAGCGCTACGGCGGGACTGGAAATCATCCTGCGCTGGTATGGCGTCGGAGAAGGGGATGAGGTGATTTTACCGGCTTATACCTATTCCGCTACGGCGAATGTGATCATGCACTGCGGTGCGAAGCCGGTTTTCGTAGATGTGGAAGCCGATACCTTCAATATTGCGCTCGAAA
The DNA here is from genome assembly GCA_966250255.1 of uncultured Flavobacteriales bacterium. Lineage (GTDB taxonomy): Bacteria > Bacteroidota > Bacteroidia > Flavobacteriales_D > Crocinitomicaceae > M2408. The sequence goes on from CBINGV010000032.1 coordinate 406, forward strand.
CGATTGAAAAGGCGATTACGGCCAACACCAAGGTGATCATGCCGGTTGATTTCGGAGGTTTTCCGTGCAATTACGATGCTATCCTGGCGCTGACCGAAAAATACAGGCACCTGTTCCACCCTCAAAGTGAAGAACAGAACATGCTGGGGCGCATCCTCGTCATGTCCGATTCGGCGCATTCGATTGGCGCGTGGTATAAAGGCAAACGGGCGGGCTCGTTAACAGATGTTTCGGTGTTTTCCTTTCATGCCGTTAAAAACCTGACCACTGCGGAAGGCGGGGGAGTTGCCCTGAATTTGCCGGAACCTTTCGATAATGAAAAAGTATATGCCCAGCTTTGCATTAAAACACTTCACGGGCAAAACAAGGATGCCCTGGCGAAAACCCAGAAAGGCAACTGGAAATACGACATCGTGGAAGCGGGCTACAAAAGCAATATGACCGATATTATGGCGGCCATCGGGCAGGTGGAGCTGAAGCGTTACGATACGGAACTGTTACCGAAACGCCGGGAAATTTGTGATTATTATTCGGAGGAGCTTTCAAAATACGACTGGGCGCAGCACCCTGTAATGCGAAAAGGCGATATCGAAGGCTGCTATCACCTGTATCCACTCCGGATCAAAGACATAACGGAAGAGCAGCGCGACGAGATCATCAAAGAGATTTTTGATTGCGATGTTTCGGTGAACGTACATTTTATCCCTGTTCCGAAAATGAGCTTTTACACCGCTTTGGGCTACCGCCTGGAAGATTACCCGGTAACGGAAGACAATTTCAAGCGCGAAATTTCGCTGCCGGTTTTCCATGGCCTGAGGGATGAGCAAATGAAAACGGTCGTAAATGCAGTGATCAGCTCCGTCGAAAAAGTCCTTGTTTCCTGAATTTGTCCCTGTTGAAAAGGCTTTTTGACATAGCGTGCTCTTTCCTGATCTTGTTATTTTTCCTGCCTTTCGGGCTGGTGATTTCCTTCCTGATCCTGTGTTCCGGGAAAGGAGGCGTATTTTATCGCCAGGAACGGATCGGCCGTTTTGGCAAAACATTTAAGCTGTTAAAATTCCGCACCATGCGCCCCGATGCGGATAAGCTCGGGAAACTGACGGTTGGTATGCGTGATCCGCGGGTAACCCGGGTGGGCTTTTTTTTACGGAAATACAAACTCGACGAATTTCCCCAGTTTGTGAATGTGCTGAAAGGCGACATGAGCATCGTTGGCCCGCGCCCGGAAGTGAAAGAATATGTCGATTTGTATACAGATGAACAGCGTAAGATCCTGGATGTCAAACCCGGGATTACGGATTACGCTTCCCTGGAGTATTTTGACGAAAACCGCTTGCTCGGCGAATCCCCCGACCCGAAGAAAACCTACATTGAGGAAATCATGCCCGATAAATTGCGCTTGAACCAGAAATACCTCGCCAACCCAACGCTTAGCCACGACCTCAAAATCATGTGGCGCACGGCGAAGAAAATGCTATCTTAATGTGAGGATACTTTAAATGTGCTAATTGTTTAATATGCTAATGTGTTAATAGAAATAATTAGCACATTAAGTCATTGGCATATTAGCACATGAATTACTTTTTAAACATAAAATAAACCGCCAGCACGAGGAAAACCATGCCGATCAGGTGGTTCATCCGGAAACTTTCATTTTTGAAGAAAATCAGGGAAAAAACCACGAAAACAACGAGCGTAATCACTTCCTGGATCACTTTCAGCTGCATCAGCGTAAAGGGTCCGCCGTGATCCTTAAACCCAAGACGGTTGGCCGGTACCTGGAGGCAATATTCAAAAAAAGCCAGTCCCCAACTGATCAGGATCACCCCGATGATACCAATGCCGGCGAGTTTCTTGTGCTCCGAAAATTTCAGGTGGCCATACCACGCAAAGGTCATGAAGATGTTTGATGCGAGTAGAAGCAAGATGCTGTAAATACCTTTCATAACTAAAATTTGATACAAATGTAATGTGCTAATGCTAAATAGATCAATATGCCAATAAAATAATTAACAGATTTGGAGATTAAAGTATAAGCACATTAGCTAATTAGCACATTAAATCATTAAATTTACCCCATGATTCTAGTAACGGGCGGAACCGGGCTTTTGGGCAGCAACCTGCTCTTTGAACTGAGCGCTTCAGGTGGCCCGCTGCGTGCAATTTATCGCGATCCGGCAAAAATCGGCCTGGTGGAACGGCTCTTTCGCAAGCTCGACCCGGAACTGGGGGAACAGCGTTTTTACAAAATCGAATGGATCCCTTGCGATGTACTGGATGTTGTGACACTCGAAGAAGCCATGACCGGCTGCGAATACGTTTACCATTGTGCCGCCCAGGTGTCATTCCGTCGCCGGGATTTTGGCTCCATGATGAAAATTAACCGGCAGGGCACCTTTAATGTGGTGAATGTGGCGCTTGGACTGGGGATCAAAAAGCTCTGCTATGTTTCTTCTACGGCTGCTGTCGGGAAAGAAAAGAAGGACGGAATCGATTACGTAATAGAAACAAACAAGTGGGTACAGTCACCTCAAACCAGCGGCTACGCGATCAGTAAATACTCGGCTGAAAAAGAAGTGTGGCGTGGCATGGAAGAGGGCCTGGATATCGTAATCATCAATCCAAGTGTGATTTTCGGGCCGGGCGACTGGAATGAAAGCTCCCTGACGATTTTCCGGACCCTGGCGGAGGGATTACGTTTTTATACGAAGGGCGCGAATGCTTTTGTCGATGTGCGCGATGTGGTCCAAGCGATGATCAACTTGCAAAATTCGGAAATCAAAGGCGAGCGTTTTTTATGTACGGGGACCAACATTCGTTTTTACGATCTCTTTCAACTGATCGCCAAAGAATTGAAGGTAAAGCCTCCCACGATTTTCGCCAATCGCTTTTTGTGTGCCATTTCCTGGCGTTTGCTCGCTATTTCGGAGCTTTTCGGCAAGCGGCCGACGCTGACCCGCGAATCGGTTTCAAGCTCGCAATCCCATACGATTTACAATAGTTCCAAACTGACTCAGAAATTGGGTTTTGAGTTCAGGGACATCAAAGATACCATCGCTTACACCGTCAAAAACCGGGTTTAATCCAGGATAATCTGCAAACGGGTAGTTTTTTGGGTCCGGAGGCAAACCGGCAACACCGTGTTCATATCAATTTCCAGGGTTTCGAGCCGCCGCAATTCACAGATGGACTCCGGCAGCTGCAGTAAAATTCCCGCATCTTTTAATTTCAGGTAATTCAGCTTTTGCAATTGGGACAGTTGCTCCGGGATGACCGTAAGCCTGTTGCGTCCCAGGTCGATGTAGCGCAGGTTTTGGGCTGAATAGAGCTCTACGGGCAATTCCGTCAGGAAATTCCAGTTCACTTGCAGGATCTGCAGTTTTTTGAGCTGCCCGATGCTTTTCGGGAGCGTCGTCAGCCGGTTTTGGTTCAGGATCAATTGCTCCAGGTTATCGAGCTGCCCGATCGAATCCGGCAATTCTTCCAATTCGTTGTACTGGATCGAAAGAATGCGCAGTTTTTTCAGCCGGCAGATTTCGTCGGGTAGTTTTTTGAGCTTGTTTTTCCCGATGTACAATTCTTCGAGGTTTTCCAGCTGCGCGATTTTGTAGGAAAGGGAGTCAAGCTCATTTTCATACAGATGGAGCTCTTTCAACTGCGTTTTTTCATACAATTCGTCGGGAATTACCTTGTAATGATTCCGGTTGAGGTTGGCTTTTTCGGAGGCCGGCGTAATTTTTTCAATCGACCTTGGAGCACAGGAAAATAAGGCGATCAGGAGAAAAATACAGCTGCCGGACTTCATTCTTTTTGATTTAAAATTAAACTTTTTTTCCTTGGCCCTGTCTGAATGGGTGAGAAATATATAAGTATTCATTTTTTAAAACAAAAAACCATGAAGACAATCATTTTAAGCCTTTGCCTGTTGACCATAAGTGTATTCACCTTCGGACAGGAAAAAACAAAAGAAAAGAAAACTCCCGAGCAGCGTGCGGAAATGATGACCAATCACCTTGACGAAACGGTTAAGCTTACAGCAGAGCAACGCACCAAGATTTATGACCTCAACCTGCGTTCTGCACAAAAAGCAGCAAGCATCCGCAAGGATACAAAATTGACGGATGAGCAGCGCCATGATAAAATGAAGGAGCATCATCGCGATGTCAAAAAGCAGGTGATGGCCGAATTGACAGAAGACCAGCAAAAACTCCTGAAGGAAAAACACAAGGAAATGCGGGCTGAGCACAAAAAACACCGCGGAGATTCACCGGAGGATGATGCAAAAACTCCGGAACAGCGCGCAGAAATGATGACTAATCGCCTGGATGAAACAGTAAAACTCACCGCCGAGCAGCGTACAAAAATCAGTGAGCTTAACCTGAAATCCGCTCAGAAAATGACAGAAATCCGGAAGGACACAAAGCTCAGCGACGAACAACGCAAGGAAGCTGTCAAAAAGCTGCGTGCGGAAACGAAAAAACAAGTATCTGCCGAATTGACCGATGCCCAGCGCAAAGCCCTCAAGGAAAAACGCAAGGAAATGAAGGGCAAACGCGGAAACCATCATCCGGAAGATATGCCGGAGGGAGAATAAGCCAAAGATGTTATTCCACGATAAAAAAGCCGGAGCAAATCCGGCTTTTTGCGTTGATCATTTTTTATATTTGCGTTCAAAAAGGTAGTTTTTTGGAAAAGACAAAAGTTCTTGTTGTTGAAGATGAAGTTTTAATCGCGGAAACCATTTCGGATTTTTTAAATGATCTGGGTTTCAGGGATAAAACATTGGTGCATTCCAAAAGTGATGCCCTGGCGTTTTTAAATGCTCACAAGCCGGCATTTGTTCTGTTGGACATCCGTATGGAAGAACCGGAGGATGGGATTGAGATTGCCGGCGTCCTGAATGTCATGAATATCCCTTTCATGTACATTTCGGCCAATAACGATCAGACGACCAGCAAAAAAGTGATAGCCACTTTGCCCAGCGGCTATATCAGTAAACCAATTCGCTTTCCGGAATTCGCAGTAAACGTCAATGTGTTGTATTCCAAAGTTCTGCAACTGAAAAATACGGCATTTAATATCAAAACAAATGACGGTTGGGTGTGTATTGAACCGGAAACTTTACTTTTTATTTCCTCGAACAAAAATTACCTCGAATTCCAGACACAGGATCAGCTGCATATTTCCCGCATGACAATCGACCAGTTCCTGGCAGAAAATGAACTCGATTCGATTGTACGCGTTCACCGCTCTTTTTTGGTAAATGCCAAATTCATTACGAAATTTTCGGCAAAAGCAGTGACGCTGAATACTGGAAAAACACTTCCGGTTTCCCGGACTTATCTCGAAAACCTGAAAGTATACATGTTATCGCGGAAAAACTAAACGAAAATGATAGCCTTTATGTTGCTTGATGGTATATTGACCTTTTAATTGGCGGGAAAAAATATCAATGATCCGCATGCCGAGTTTGACCCGATTATCTTCTTTTTCTGATTTTTTCTGTTTTCCATTGTCAAAGACATCCAGGCATAAATCACCTTCAGTCAGCTCTAATTTAATCGTAAATTCAGGTGATTCGCTGGAACTGAACACGTGTTTGACGGAGTTTGCCAGGAGTTCGGAAACGATAATTCCCAGCGCCATCACTTTTTCCAGGGAAAGATCCATCAGGGGGATTTGGACGTTATATTGGATCCGATTTTCGGTTTGATACAGGTAAGAGGTTGTGACTAAAAGTTTGTCGACGTATTCTTTTACATTAATTTCCTGCCGGTCATTTTCGACATACAGCATTTCGTGTACCATGGACACCGCGTCGATGCGCCGGGTAATGTCTTCGATTGTTTCACTGGCACTCAGTTCATCGAGCGACTGCTGCAAGGTTAAAATGGATTTTACGAATTGCAGGTTGTTTTTTACCCGGTGGTGAATTTCCTGGATCAGATAAGTTTTCTGGGTGTTTTGCTCCACTAATTTCTGGTTTTGAATCCGGTTCTTTCGCCAAAGAATAAATAAAACAAGGCTTAATAAAACCACAAAAGTAGAGAAGGTAAAAATCCACCAGAAGCGGGTTTCGGAAACGCTTAATTTGGCCTTTCTTTCTGCAGCCAATTTTTGAAAAGTTTTGTTTCGCTCTTCCAGTTGTTCATTCTGAAATTGCTCTTTCAGGGCATTCATAGCCTCGAAATTGGCATTGGTCAGAGCGACCTCATTTGCTGAATCGCTCTTGACCCGGTATAAGTAGGCTAATTTCCAGTTTTGCTGGACCATGTATTGAAATTCAATGGCTAAATAGATGGGATGAACGGGATAGTCAATGTTCAGGGAATCAATTAAGTGAAGGAGTTTTTCATTTAATGTGATTTGTTCTTTGCCCGGCAATAAATTGTTGTGGGCGATGATGATCAATTTGTTGTATTGGGTTAAAACGGCATCGCGGTAACAGCCGATATCCATCCACAAACGGTAAGCTTTTTCATAATACTCGATCGACTTGTTGTTCTCACCTAAATTTTTATAGGAAAAACCTAATTCATTGTAGGAAACGGCCTCGGCATATTTGTCTTTATTTTTTTTCGCCAGTTCAACCGCTTTCAGGGAATAAAAAATGGATTCGGGTAGTTTTGCCTGTTCATTTAAGACAGCGGCGTAGCGATTGTAAAAGAAATTCAATATATTTTTGTCAGAAACCGATTCGACTTTGAGCTCGTATTTTAATTTGTCAATTAATTTGAAGCAGCGGTCAAAATCTGCCGTTTTTCGATAAAACTCAAGCAATTCGATGTGATAATATAAAATCAGCTCGCTGTTTTTTTTCCGCTGAAAAATTTTTCCCGCATGATTAAAATTAGCGATCGCAAGATCGTTTTTCACTTCATATTTATATGTTCTGGCCAGCATCAAATAATAGTGGCCCAGCTGCTCATGTTTCAGTTTCGATTCATCTAAACTCAAAAGCAATTTTTCCGCTTCTTTATATTTGGTGTCGATCAAATAAACATCAATCAGTTTTTTTAATCGTGTAAATGAGCGGGTTTTCTGGTATTCTTGTTCATACTTTGCTTTGATTTTCTGAATGTTAGAGTCGTATCCCCAAACCCTTTTTGCGGAACAGAAACACAGCAGGAAACAAAAAAAAACAATTCTCATAAGAAGACAACTGCGCGCAAATTACGTTTAATTTTTCAAATTCAGCTACTGGCCGTTCATCCTGGATGAGCATATTTTTGGTTTGGATAAGGATTGTCAGCTAAACTCCGGGGGAACAATTTACGGTTCCGGTTCAGTTAAATGGTCCGTTTTAAAGCAAGAAATAAGAGGTGTTTTCAAAAGAACGTTCGGAAAAGCTACAGGCATAAATACCGATCAAAAAACGAAGCAGCAAGGAAAATCAATGTGCCGGATTTTCCGGGATAAAGAACCGTATTTTGTTAAAAAACGGTCGTTCGTCCCCGTATTTGGTTTTCCGTCCCTATGGTTTGCTTTTTTTAAGTGTCTGCCGTTTCTTAGCGTTGAATTTGTGCAATAATTTTCGGTTTTTCACTTGGAGATCTAGGAAATTTTGACAGATAAAAATAGTTGTGTATGAAAAATAGTGTTTTACAATTAGCATTTTTTGCCTTAATCACCACCTTATGGAATTTTTCTTTGGGACAGGTATTTCAGGAAGATTTTAATGACCCTTACCTGGAAGGTGGCTGGAAATTTCTCAACAATTCCTCGGAAGTTTCTACTTCCGCAGAAGCCCAGAGTATCAATGCCTGGAATTTCGGTAATCCCAATTCCATGGCGAATACCGGTGATTTCACAACATTAATGGATGTTCGAAACCCTGATCCGGCAACCAATCCAAGCAATCAAAAGTTGACCTACCTCTACACCGGATTTAATTACGGAAAGGACATTCATGGTTCTACCTTGAGTAAATGGGCAATTTCACCACCTATGTATGTTAAAAACGGTGATGTCATTCGCTTCAGAACAAGGCAACGGTCCACAAATTGTGACAATGCCAATAGGTTGGAAGTGCGCTTAAGTACATACCGCGAATCAGCTTATTCTTATAGTAATACGGATTCAACCTTGTATTTACCTTATGGTGCTAATGAAGTGGGAAATTTTACCAATTTGTTGGCAACGATTAATCCTGGTGAACTTAAAACCGGAGTTGGGTCCTATCCAAATGATTGGACCTTGCAGGAGGTAGTGATCAGTGGTCTTGGGACAAATGAGTACTATTTTGGCAGGATTGCTTTCCGGTATTATGTGACTAACGCCGGTACGGCGCAATGCATGTCTTCCATTAATCTCCCTGCAATACCTCAATTTTCAACCGGTTCAGGTGAGGGCGACTTTATCCTCAGTTCTGCAATCGATTTGGGGGTCAGTATTACGGAAGCAGCTTGTGATGCCTGTGGAGATTTAATCGAAGTCGGTGAAGCTGCTGTAACTGCTTATGAATTGGCAAGTCAGGCTGCAACAGTTTCCGGTGCGCTCGCCCCAACTCCCGGAGAGAAAGGTTCAGCTATCGGAATAGATGACCTGGAAGTTATTCCCCGGGAGAATATTTTTATGTTTGATTATTCTTCCACAAGAGCAAATACAATTAGGAATGTATATGATGAACAAAACACCTCAAATACAGTTAGACTCCGCATTGGATATAAAGGCACTTCTGATTGCGCGATAGATGATGTAACGCCAACCAATCGGAGATTTTCTATTCGAAACATGTCGAATGTGGCGATTAAAGTAAAACCACATATTGCAGGCTTGTATGGACATATTGACTCTTCGTTAGTTCTTCCGTCCATGGATTCTATTACCATACCGGCGAACGGTTCGGTTTCAGTTGTACTGAGCCTGAACAGCAACACTCCCATAGGTACCTATTACGCTAAATTCTGGATAACAGATAAAAATAATCAAACCCTGGCTTTGGCCAATTTTGAAGCCATAAAAGCATCCAGGGGTGCCCCAACGCCACGTTGTAAAAATGAATACCCGTTCCAAATTAATTTGGACGCTAACGGTTCGCCGGTGACACTGACAGGTGAAGAAGTCAATGATGGTTCTACCAATGGTTGTGGTGGCACGGATCACTTGTCCTTCAATGTTTCAAAATGGGTTTCTCCGGGTTACTGGGATTATGGGAATAATATCTTTTCATGCGAGGATATCGGAGATCAACAAATAAGACTAAGAGTATTTGATGCTTTGGGATCATCCTCCGAATGCTACGCTAATGTGAAGGTATCCATTGCAACTCCTTCCAATGTCGATCCGAATCACGTTCAGAATTATTACATCGGGCATTATGGATCACAGAATACAAAAATGGCTGTTTCTGCCATCACAATCCCTTCTGTGATTACAGGATGTAGCAGCGCCACGCCTGAACTGGTAGACGTGCAGCAGGAAATTCCGGGTTATCCGGGATTTTTCAACTCACTTGGAACCAGTAGCCCGCTGGGAGTTGGAAAATACTATTTGAGATGGCGCACAAAAATCAACAACCAGGTGCTTGGCGGTGGGACGACCATCGTCAATGTGATTGATACGATCAAACCTACCCTCGCCAAAACTTCAGAGAGTGACACGTCCCTGATCGGATTTACCGAATACGTCCGCGATGAACAAACGGGCCGGTGGTATGATTTTGTGAAAACACACATTAAGGGCCAGGATATCGCCCGGCCGTGGTCTTTCGACAACACCTACGATTACAACAACACGATGGACTATACAAAGGGCGTAATTCGTTACCAGATAGCATCACCATGGTATAACAGCGGCGCCTGGGTGGACCAAATCCCTTTTACCTGTGCGGATGCCGGTCAAAAATTCCCGGTTTCGATCAAAGGCTATGATGCCTCCGGGAACTTTAGTGTTTTGAACACCTATGTGAAAATCATGGCTCCAAGCAACCCGGTTTGTAAAAACATTGAGGTGGAGCTGGATACCTGGTTTGAAAGTCCACAAGTGTATGTAAGCGGAGAAGAAGTGCTCGATATCGGATCAACTGTCGTTTGCGGTTTAATCCATGATGTCACCATTTCAAAAAACCAATTTACTTGTGCCGACATGGGGCAAACAATCCCGGTTACTGTAACGTACAAAAACCCTCAAAATGCACAGTTCAGCTGTGTGGGTAGTGTGAAAGTGAAACCTTTTACCTTAACCCAGGAGAACTGTGTCGATTCAATAACCAGCTACACCGATTTAAATTTGGTTACCGGTACCGTAAGCTTGAATTTGCCACAGGTATTTACCAGCAATTGCTCCTATTTTTTACCGGTAACTTACATCGGAAGCGGAGCAAGTTCATTTAATACGACCGTTTCCGGAGGTACTTACACGCCTCCTTTTCATTTGGGCGCCTCCAGTTTAACACGACAAATTGTTTACAATAATGATACCTTAAGATGTAAACAGTCCGTTTTACTGTTTGATACCGTCAAACCGATATTGGCGAGTGCAGCACCTGAAGACATTACCATTAATATGCCAACGAACGGGTACGATTGCATCATCGATCATGAAATTGTGAATTGCTTCGAGCAAAGTTTTTACCAGTTCTGGGGCTTTGAAATCACCGGTGCGATCGATACCTCCGCGACTTTCCGACGTAACTTTTATGACGAAGAACATTGGCTGAATAAAATGATCCAGTTGGAGCCGGGTGTCTATAACATCAAGGTTTTTGCCCAGGATCTGTCAGGCAACCGAACGGAATTGACCTATACCGTCACATATAACATCACCAATTCCGTCGCCCCGTACGTTAATGCCGCCGAATTTGTGCCAACGCACCTCTTTACCGGCCAGGAATGTTCGGACACGCATATCTTCCACATCGAAAGTCCGGTGACCAACGCCTGTAACCAGGGTGCGTTTATGTGGTACTACGAAGTGCGAGACGGGTATATGGGGAATATCATTTCCGACCTGGATTCTATCCCGGAAGCGTCCGGTGCGGATATTCCGATCAAAGTGGGTACTTACGGCGATATTTATGATCCGTATGTGGTCCATTTCGGGTATCATGACAAAACGGACGCTCACCGCATTTACAGCACCAATCAAACAGTGAGCTTCCAGGATATGCCAAATACAGTGACTTGTCCGGGGGACACTACCGTATTTAATTACAATAACACAACATTCACAGCAGATTTTGATATCCAAAGCCCGGTGGAATCTTGTCCGGGATCATTCTGGGGCTACACGGTAACAGGTGCAACAAATCTCAACACAACGAATGAGGGAGCCGATTACACAGACAACCAGGATTACTATTTGTCATTCGGTACCTACGCAGCGCGTTATCCGTCCAATACTTATAATTCCGGCGAGACGGTTAGCTTAAAGAATGGAATCAACACGGTCACCTACAGTTTCATCGAAGCAAGCGGAAACGGGGACGTGAATGCATGTAGCTTTAAAATAACACTTATTGACGCTTCTTCCGCAGCGATGACTTGTCCGGAAGATGACACCATTCACCGTTCCGATATCGGTTCCTGCGGGGTTGCTGGTTTGGAGTCCTGCCAGCAGATTTCCGGTTTTGCAGGGCCATACGGTGCCGGAAAATACATGTTGAAAGGCGGAAACAGCAAATTGAAACTGGAGCAGAACGACTTACCGAATTCCCTGACCTTGCGTTCATCAGGCGTAAATACCGTTAATTACAACGATGGCTATATTCAATTGAAACCGAATTGCAGCGGAACAGTATCGTTTAACTGGGAATACCAGGCGCAGTCGGCTGGTTTTTTCAGACCATTTGTAATCAAAAATGCTTCGACAAACCAGGTTACTGGATTTAACCAGGGCTCTTCTGCGGTGCAAACAGGGAGTGTTTCGCTGAGCGTTAATGCCGGTGACGTGATCAAAATTGGATTGTACGAATCCGGTATGGATGCGGGCTATTTCAAAATCACCAACCTTTCGGCACCAAACGCGGCAATCGTAGCTGAAATCGAACAACCGGTATATTCGGTTAACAGCAACTTGTATTTCGAGCACAATGTTCAGGCGGAATATCCAATTGGTAATCATGAGATCATATATTCCTTAACCAATATCAATAATTACAGTTACGCTACCTGCGTGCAAAACTTAGTGGTCATCGACGATTTCGCCGGTTCACTTGCCTGCCAGGATAAAACAGTAAACCTGGACCAGTTTGGAAACTATATCTTAACACCTGATCAGGTCATTTCTACTTGTTTTAATGTCTCCAATACCTGGATGACCATGGATACCTTAAGTTGTGCCGACGTGGGTAATCATGTTGTAACAATCAATAGTTACGATAACACCAATCAATTATTGACCTGTAATTTCAATCTTACAGTAATTGACAATATTGCTCCACAGCAATTAAGTCCTACCCCTATCCTTGAATTGGATAATGGGGGGTCAGCTGCTACCTTGAGCAATGAATTGATAGAAAGTATGTTTTACGATGTTTGTGGAATAGCGTCTGTTAGTGCTTCAAGAACCAATTTTGCATGCGCAGATGTCGGCCTAAATAACATCGACGTTAGCATCACGGATGTAAATGGTAATGTGACCAACACATCGATTCAATTAAACGTTACCCTGGATGGCTTTGAAGAAAATATTGCGAGTGAATCTTACCAAACTTGTCAAGGTTCAACACTTCCGATATATACATCCATGGGTAATTCATATATGTATTACTGGCAACGCAAGGATAAAATACACGATTCGCTTTCCTGGAATTTTTATACTTCAGATCAGTTCGACACTCCAATTGCCGGTCGAACGATATATCAGTTTCAAAAGGACCTCAAAGTAGATTATAATTACACGGTTAAAGGAAGTTATTTAACAACCGAATCACCTGTTAATTTTTATAAATTAGATACCATTCGTCAAAGATGGAATCCAACAACTATTGCACCATTTACGAATAGTAGCAGAGCGTACAAAGTGGTAAAAAATGGTGAGGGTGAAATGTTCATCATGAACTTGAGAGAAGATAATAACACCTTTGAAATTTTCAAATACGATTATGCCGGAAATAACTGGTCGCAGCAAAACACCTATACAAATGGCTGGACGCCATATAACGTATCGGTAGAGAATATCTTTGGAAATGATGATTACTTGTTCACCGTAAATGGCGCTGGCTATGTTGTAGCATGGAAGACAAACCAGTATTTCCTAAATTCTTACCAAGAGTTCCACAAATCGACTGTAGGCAATCCTTGGGATATGTATATCACAAATGCAAAAAATATTGTAGGATTGAGAAACGGTGCAGGCCAAAATTTGTTCTTTAAGATCAATGTGCATACAAATGGAAATCTTTTGCAGACAAAAGACTCATTAACGGTTGATCCAACAGGAAATAGTGATTTGTTTGTGATGCACTCCAAACAGAACGAAGCATATATTGCCTATCGTTCATCCAATGGAAAAGTCTGTGTGAAAAAATTTGACGGTTCATCCTCTTGGTCAAATGTTGGAAGTTTAGATTTTTCACAGGGTACAATATCCACATTAGATATAAAAACCTTCAATGATACACTTTATGTAATTTACGAAGAAGGAAGCGACCAGGTGGTTGTGAAGAAATTTAATGGTACGAATTGGGTATCGACACCCAGTCCTCACACTAATGTTTCCATTGGTGAGTTTGATAAGCTGAGTTTTGTTGATCTGACTGGTAAACCGCAATTTTTTGTTAAGTATAATCTCCTAAACCGCGCATTCATTGTGAGTCAGGAAGGATGGAGAAATGTATATTCGAATATAGGTAATTCCTCTCAGAACTACTATAATGTGCCTACTAATATTCCCGGTACGGAGCAGTACAGATGTTTAACGAAAAACTACAATGCCTGTGCCACTTCCATATCAGGATCTAAAACGGTTACTGTAAAAGAATTGCCTGTTATCGAGGCAAATGATTTCACAACGGTCAGCTCTGGTCCGGCAACTTTAACGGCTACAACCAACGCCGGAACAATCCGGTGGGCAAAAAGTAGTGACGGCTTACCGGTTTTAGCTACGGGAGCTTCTTATGTCGTGAACGGCGTTGTGGAAGATACTGCCTTCTATGTATTCGCCAAAAATGCTTTCTGTAGTTCAGACACGATCAAAGTGAATGTATTCCGTAACGATGAGTTTATACCGGATTTAGCATTTACACATCCGGATACTATTTGTAGCTCGGAGGGTCACCAGGTAATAATTGACACGACAAGTAACGTGTATAATTTCTACCTGTATTCGAAAGATGCAAACGGCGATTTCGTATACCTGGATGGCCCAAGCGCCTCACCTGAACTGTATGTTTACCCGACTGAAACAACGACATACAAAATTTTGGTGGAAGAAGTGAAAAAAGACCATTACGCGCCAAGCAATTCGCCGCAGGATAACGAGCACCTTGATTTTGGGAACTTCGCCCGTCCGTACTCCGATGCCATCACAATTGAGGCGATGGTTTATGTAGGTTATTCCACTTCTCCGACATATGTGTTTGCTTTAACAAACTCTGACCCGGGCGCAAGCATTTACAGCGAGTCCGGTGTCCGTAACTTTGAGTGGAGCAATGGGAAATTCATGGTGCACAATGGCAATGCCAGCCGGGAACTTAATTTTCCAGGCTTGCCCGGAACGCAGCAATGGGTACACGTTGCAACCGTTGCCGGACCGGACGGAATGGAGATCTATTACAATGGAACCCTGGTGGCTTCCAATAGCCTGACCGCTGCCGGACAAATCAATAACGGCCTTTATCCGCTGAAGGTAATAAAAGCACTAAGCGAATCGATAGGGTATGGTATTTACGGCTTCGACGAGTTTAAAATCTGGAATTCCAAGCGGACTTCAAGCGAAGTGGCTGACGATGTGAATGCCTGTATCACTGAATTTGATCAGGCCTTGGTCCAATACACGAATTTCAAAGAATACGATGCAACAAACAAGCAGTTCGCTGCCAATGTTGGTAATACCGCTACAGTGATAAACAGGAGTTCAAATAACGGCTCACCTCACGCTTACCGGGGAGATGATTGTGGAGATACGCTATACAGCAAAAGGTTTTTGCCTGAATTCACGGTTCATGTTTTAGGAAGTGAAAATCAAATTGTAAGTACCAAAAATTATCCATACTATACCTACGATGAGAATACCGAACAATCAACTTCAAATTTGATTCAAGTATGCGGGCCGGTTACAGTACCCGTAGAAGCAAATGCCTCGGCCGGAACAGTTTACTGGTACGACAGTGAAATTGGAGGTAATCAAATTGGTACAGGTTCAAATTTAAACTTTTATGCTGAGAGTGATACCGTTATTTATGCTTCGGCTTCTCCAAAATGTTACAGAACACCGGTAAACATTCAAATCATAAATTACCCATTCATTGCTGATCCGATCTACGATACAATCTGTATTGGAGATGCTTGGAATGATGTTCAATTTGACGTGAATGAGTGGGGAGATAATACGGACGATTTCGATGTGTACCTGGAACCGACCGGCGGTACTCCGTTTGACTACCGGAACGATTACACCGAAGTGACTGAAGATGATACGGTTTATTTGCAGGCATACAACCAGTATTGCTCTGCTACGGAAAGAATTCCGTTCTACGTCCATGTCTTTAAAACCGTTGAATTGGATGTTCCGGATACCAGTTATTGCGGACCAACTGCGGTTGATTTCACCTTTAGCTCACCAGGTATCGAATCATTTGAATGGTATACGGACCAGGATGATTACATCGATTATACCTACAATGGAGAAGTGTTTACGACCCCAACTCTGACGGATACAACAACATACAAGGTAGTCGCTTATCATTATGAAGGTGGCTGCTACTCGGAAGCGATGGAAGTCCGGGCCAACGTCGTTCCGCAAAAAGTGGTACGTGATAGCATTTTGAGTTGTTCCCCGATAACGTGGAGAAATGGGGTAACTTACAACAGTTCGGTGAACGAAGTGATTTTAACGAAAACAAACGCCGGGGATTGCGACAGCACTTACTATCTGAATTTGAAAATCAGCAACCTGGAAAGTAAATATGTTACGGCGAGTGCCTCCGGAGCGTGTATCGGGCAGTCGGTAGACTTTACAGTTTACCAAACGCAGGTTGGAAAATCGTATGTGCTGGTTGATCTGATCTCGGGTGATACCCTTGATGTGGTGATCGGCGACGGCAACAACATGACACTTCAAACGAGTCCGCTAAGTGTTGACCTGAACGTAAAAGTAGTAGCGCTGGATTCGCTCGTTAACCCGACTGATCTTCTGGTATGTGAAAAAGTACTGGGTACCTTCCCGGTCAAAGCGGGCGAATCGATCTCGAACACGTACATCATTACCTGTGATTCCTATGAATGGAGAGGAGATACGTATTCCGGCAGCGGGACTTACAGCGATACTCTGCTATCCGTCTTCGGCTGCGATTCCATTTTGAAATTGCATTTGACGATCAATTACTCGTACAATCATGATGTGAACGTAACGGCTTGCGATTCCTATACCTGGAGAGGGGTGACTTATACTTCTTCGGGTCAGTACGTTAAATTGTTGGGCTTTAGAGTAGGCGGCTGCGATTCGACAGAAACGCTCAACCTGGTCATCGGTCATCCGAACAGCGGAATAGCCGTGATCAGCGCCTGCGGATCGTATACCTGGATCGATGGAAACACCTATACATCCAGCAACAACACCGCGACTTACGTTGTTCCGAATATGTACGGTTGTGATTCTACGCTTACCCTGAACTTAACGATTCATACGGCTCCGGTAGCGGATGCCCCATCCAACGTCACGGTGTGTGATGCGTATACACTTCCGGTCTTGACTGTGGGGAACTACTTTAGCGCAGCGGGAGGAACAGGAACAGCTTACTCTGCAGGCGATATCATTTCTTCTACCAGGACGATGTATGTGTACGCGGAAAGCGGAACAACACCGAACTGTACGGATGAAAATAGCTTCACGATCACCATCAACAGTACTCCGGATATTGCTTCCACTACGAGCGATGGCCGCTGTGGCCCGGGAACGGTTGATTTGGCTGCCACAGCAAGTTCGGGAACCATCAATTGGTATGATCAACCGACGGGTGGAACCTTGCTCGGCTCGGGAACAAGCTTCACTACACCTTCCATCAGTGTCACCACAACATTCTATGCTGAAGCGATCGAAAACAGCTGTTCTTCTTCCCGTCAGGCCGTATTGGCAACAGTGGTTGGAAATACGAGACTGATTGTGGCCAATTGCGGCGGCACGCTCACGGCATTCAACGATAAGATTTATGCCAATAATATCACGGGTGCCAGCGATTACCGCTTCGAGGTGACTTTGGATGGAACAACCGTTGAAATTGATCGCACGGCGCGTTATTTCTACATCACCCAGGTGGCCGGATACGATTACGATAAAACCTATACGATCCGTGTGAAAGCAAAAGTAAACGGGGTGTGGGGCTGTTATGGAACTTCCTGTACGTTAACCACTCCGGTGCGACCAACGACAACGATTTCAGCAACATACTGCGGAACAACGCTGGCAGCGATCGATACCCGTGTTTTTGCATATACAATGTCCACAGCTTCAGGCTACCGTTTCCGGATAACAAACGGAGCGAGTGTTCAAACGGTTGATAAAACGGACAACATCTTCCGGATCACGGATTTCCCATCGTATAACTACAATACGGTTTATAGCGTTAGCGTAGCTTACCAGGTAAACGGTGTTTGGGGGCTGTTCGGCGCAGCCTGTGATATCACGACTCCGGGCCCGGTGACGACCCAGGTTCAGCCTTCCCAATGTGGCACAACGCTGGCAACAACAACCTCTGCGGATAGGATTTATGCCACCGCTGTGCCATTGGCAACGGATTACCGCTTTGAAGTAACCTATGGCGGGAATACCCAGATCATTGACCGAACGGTGCGTTATTTTTTCATCAGTCAATACAGTGGCATGCAGCATAACCGGACGTATAGTGTTCGTGTGGCCACTAAAGTGAATGGAAGCTGGACGGCTTACGGGGCAGCATGTAACATCACCACTCCGGCGAGTGGCATGAGACAGGATGAGAGCATTTACCAAGCAAACGGGGATTTGATGAACGATATAAGCCTTGAAGTATACCCGAACCCGAACAACGGGAACTTTACGATCAGTTCAACCCACGAAGGAACATTCAACATCATCAATGAACTCGGGCAGTTGATCCAACGGGTGGAAATCCGAAAAGAAAACAATTTTGAAAT
>CBINGV010000033.1:0-18387 GCA_966250255.1 uncultured Flavobacteriales bacterium
CCACGAACCTGAGCAGCACGAATACGGCTTTGACGGTAACCAATACCGCCAGCCCGCGAACCTATACCGTTACTGCAACAACTTCGCAGGGCTGTACGGGCCAGGCTTCCGTGAATGTACTCGTGGGCTGTACGCTGCCGGTTGAGCTCACGGCTTTCAAGGCCGAATGCCTGCAAGACGAGGTACAGCTGGAATGGGAAGTGGCTTCGCAGCAGGAAAACGATTATTATACGCTTGAGCGCAGTTACGATGGCTTGCATTTTGATCACCTGGGCCGTGTTGACGGAGGAGGAACAACAAGCACACCGCTTACCTATATATATAAAGATAAAGACCTTGACTGGATCCAGGCCGGCAGTGCGGTTTATTACCGCCTGAGCCAAACCGATTTGGACGGGAATACGAAAGCGCTTTTTGTGCAGCTTGCCGAAAGCTGTCACCCGGGAGGGAATTGCCTGGCGGTTTACCCGAATCCCGTAAGTTCCGGGGAGTTCTTTTTCGAGATGGGGTCGCCGGGCGGGGACTTCCTGCTGGAGGTGCATGATATGTATGGAAAACTGGTGCTGAGCAAAAAGCTCGATCAGCTTCCCGGAAAAGTCAGGGTCGCTTTGCCGGAAACCGTCAGCCCGGGAATCTATTACCTGTCCAGCCGCAATGAAAAAATTAAGTTCTGCGAACAGAAGATCCTGGTTCAGTAGAACGGAAGAGCATAGTTTGTATGTTATAAAGTCAAGTTAGGTAAAATCGAAGAGAGTAGGGTGTGAGCCTTGCTCTCTTTGTTTTTGATTAATGCGTTAATGTTATTCGTAGGTAATACATTGATTTTCAATGACAAAAAAGTTTCCTAACGGATAATTAACACCTTGTGAACATTTTAAAATTACCGGGATTTATGACGGGTTAAGACCTGGGGAGAAATTAATTAACTATTTTTGCCGGTACTTTTTCCCGGATTCGTTTTCTGTTCTGAAAATAATAAACAATGCGTTGTGAAAAAAATACACTTTTTTTGACTAAACGCTTGCAATCTAAGAATTTCTTTCTATCTTTGCACCCCTCAAAGTATGTTTGGGGCAATTTTTTATTAATATATAAAGGTAAAGTAATTTATGCCAACTATCCAACAATTAGTTCGCAAAGGACGCACGGCAGTAGTAAAGAAAAGCAAGTCAGCCGCTCTTGATTCCTGCCCGCAGCGCAAAGGGGTATGTGTAAGGGTTTACACCACTACTCCTAAAAAGCCGAACTCAGCTATGCGTAAAGTAGCGCGGGTTCGTCTCACTAACGGTAAAGAGGTGAATGCTTATATCGGCGGTGAAGGTCACAACTTACAGGAGCACTCCCTGGTGTTAGTACGTGGCGGAAGGGTTAAAGACCTTCCGGGGGTTAGATACCACATCGTACGTGGCGCAGAGGATACTGCCGGTGTTGAAGGCCGTACACAACGTCGTTCCAAGTACGGAACCAAAAGACCTAAAGCGAAAAAATAATTTAAAGCTTTCTAAAAGATGAGAAGAAGAAAAGCCAAAAAGAACCCGATCCTCCCGGATCCGAAGTTTAACGATGTTCAGGTAACGAAGTTCGTTAACAACTTAATGTACGACGGGAAAAAGAATTTAGCGTACAAAATTTTCTACGATGCGATTACAATCGTAGAAGGCAAAATAGAAGATGCTTCCGGTTTGGATACCTTTAAAAAAGCATTGGAAAACGTTTCTCCGACAGTTGAGGTAAGAAGCCGCCGTGTAGGTGGAGCTACTTTCCAGATCCCGACTCCGGTGCGTGAAGAAAGAAAACAATCATTGGCCATGAAGTGGTTGATCGGTTATGCCCGCAAGCGTAACGAGAAGTCCATGGCAGGAAAATTAGCTTCAGAGATCCTCGCAGCTTCCAAAGAAGAAGGTGCAGCTTACAAAAAGAAAGAAGATACCTTACGTATGGCTGAAGCGAATAAAGCATTTTCACACTTCAGATTTTAATTGAAATGGCAAGAGATCTTAAATATACAAGAAATATCGGTATCGCTGCCCACATTGATGCGGGTAAAACGACGACTACCGAGCGTATCCTTTTCTACTCCGGTGTAAACCACAAAATCGGTGAGGTACACGATGGTGGGGCTACCATGGACTGGATGGAGCAGGAGCAGGAGCGTGGTATTACCATTACTTCCGCTGCTACAACAGTTGGCTGGAACTACCGTGGCCAGAAATACCACATCAACATTATTGATACCCCGGGACACGTTGACTTTACCGTTGAGGTAAACCGTTCCCTGCGCGTATTGGATGGTTTGGTGTTCCTTTTCTCCGCAGTTGACGGTGTTGAGCCGCAATCTGAAACAAACTGGAGATTGGCCAACAACTACAACGTTCCGCGTATCGGGTTCGTAAACAAAATGGACCGTCAGGGTGCTGACTTCCTGAATGTGTGCAAGCAGGTAAAAGAAATGTTGGGTAGCCATGCGTTGCCATTGCAGATCAACATCGGTGAAGAAGATAACTTCAAAGGTGTAGTAGATTTGATCAACTGGAAAGGTATCGTTTGGAATGAAAATGACATGGGGATGACTTTCCAGGAAGTTGAAATTCCTGCGGATATTATTGATGACGCACGTGCATTGAGAAGCGAATTGCTCGAGGCTGTTGCTGAATTCGACGAGTCTTTGATGGAGAAATTCTTCGAAGATGAAAACTCCCTGACAGAAAGAGAAATCCTGGACGCTTTGCGTGCAGCTACGATCTCCGGAAAAGTTGTTCCGATGATGTGTGGTTCTTCTTTCAAAAACAAAGGTGTACAGGCAATGCTTGACATGGTGATGGAAATCCTTCCTTCCCCGCTGGATGTAGAAGCTATTAAAGGTACAGACCCTAAAACAGATGCAGAAATCTCCCGTAAGCCTTCTTACGATGAGCCTTTCGCGGCTTTGGCGTTTAAAATTGCAACCGATCCTTTCGTAGGCCGTTTGTGCTTTATCCGCGCTTACTCCGGTAAATTGCCTGCAGGTTCTTATGTATACAATACACGTACAGAAAACAAAGAGCGTATCTCCCGTATCTTCCAGATGCACGCCAACAAGCAAAACTCAATTGACGAGCTTGGAGCAGGAGATATCGGTGCAGTAGTAGGATTTAAAGATATCCGTACAGGAGACACTTTGTGTGCTGAAAATGCACCGATCGTATTGGAATCCATGAAATTCCCGGATCCGGTAATCGGATTGGCGATCGAGCCTAAAACACAGGCTGACCAGGATAAACTCGGCGTCGGTTTGAACAAGCTCGCTGAAGAAGATCCGACTTTCCGTGTAAACACAGACGAAGAGACCGGACAAACGATCATCAGCGGTATGGGTGAGCTTCACCTCGAAATCATTGTTGACCGTTTGAAGAGAGAATTCAAAGTGGAAGTTAACCAGGGTGCGCCTCAGGTATCTTACCGTGAAGCCATCACCGGTTCTATTGAGCACCGCGAAGTTTACAAAAAACAATCCGGTGGTCGTGGTAAATTTGCCGACATCCTCGTTAAGATTACTCCACAGGAGGACCTTGAGAAAGCAGGTTTGGCATTTACAAACTCCATCAAAGGTGGTAACATTCCGCGTGAATTTATCCCATCCGTTGAGAAAGGTTTCAAAGAATCCATGAAAAATGGTGTATTGGCAGGCTTCCCGATGGATTCCATGAAAGTGGAATTGATTGATGGTTCTTACCACAACGTTGACTCCGATTCATTATCCTTCGAGATTTGTGCGAAAATGGCTTACCGTGAAGCGGTTAAGAAATGTCGTCCGATCCTCCTCGAGCCGATCATGAAACTGGAAGTTGTTACCCCGGAAGAAAACATGGGTGATATCGTAGGTGACCTCAACCGTCGTCGCGGTATGATGAAAGGAATGGATGACCGTGCCGGATCGAAAGTTGTTAAAGCTGACGTTCCGCTTTCTGAAATGTTCGGTTACGTAACCCAGTTGCGTACGATGTCTTCAGGACGTGCGACTTCTTCCATGGAATTCTCCCACTACGCAGAAGCTCCGGCTAACGTAGCGAAAGAAGTAATTGACAAAGTAAACGGTAAAGTAAACGCTTAATAGTTTTAGGAAAATGAGCCAGAAAATCAGAATCAAATTGAAATCATACGATCACAACCTCGTTGACAAGTCAGCTGAGAAGATCGTAAAAACGGTGAAAGCGACCGGAGCTGTAGTAAGCGGGCCGATTCCTTTGCCGACACACAAACGCATTTACACAGTATTGAAGTCCCCGCACGTAAACAAAAAAGCGCGTGAGCAGTTCGAATTGTGTTCTTACAAGCGTCTGTTGGATATCTATTCATCTTCTTCCAAAACAGTTGACGCGCTGATGCGCCTCGAGCTGCCTAGCGGAGTTGATGTAGAAATTAAAGTGTAATTAAGAGAGTTATAAGTTGATGAGTTAGTAGTTATTGAGTTAACTGCTAACTCATAACTCAGAAACTCATTAACTAAAGTAAAATAAATAAATAAAGTATGCCTGGATTAATTGGTAGAAAAATCGGAATGACTAGCATCTACAGTGCCGAGGGTAAGGCAACACCATGCACAGTGTTAGAAGTTGGTCCTTGTGTCGTAACACAGTTAAAGACGCAAGACAGAGACGGATACGAGGCAGTTCAGTTAGGTTTCGGGGAGCGTAAAGAAAACCGCACTCCAAACGCACTGAAAGGTCACTTCAAAAAAGCGAACACCACGCCAAAAGCGAAAGTGGTTGAATTCAAAGGTTTTGAAGGTCTGAATCTCGGAGATGTAGTTGACGCATCCATCTTTGAAGAAGGTGAATTCGTTGGCGTAGTAGGAACTTCAAAAGGAAAAGGTTTCCAGGGGGTTGTAAAAAGACATGGTTTTGGCGGTGTTGGTCAGTCCACACACGGTCAGCACAACCGTCTTCGCGCTCCCGGTTCAATCGGTGCCTGTTCATACCCTGCGCGTGTATTCAAAGGAATGCGCATGGCGGGTCAAACGGGTAACAGACGCGTATTGATGGAAAACTTACAGGTTTTGAAAGTTTTGACAGATAAGAATATTGTAGTAGTAAAAGGATCGGTTCCCGGAGCTAAAGGTTCAACCGTATTAATAGAGAAATAAGATGGAAGTAAAAGTATTTGACCAAACAGGAAAAGCTACTTCTAAGAAAGTAACTCTTTCGGATGCAATCTTTGGTATCGAACCAAATGATCATGCAATCTACTTAGACGTAAAACAGCATTTGGCTAACCGTCGTCAGGGTACCCACAAAGCGAAAGAAAGAGCGGAAGTTTCATACTCAACCCGCAAATTGAAAAAGCAAAAAGGTACCGGTGGCGCACGCGCAGGTAGCATCAAATCGGGAACACGCGTCGGAGGTGGACGTATTTTCGGACCAAGACCGAGAAACTACCACTTCAAACTGAATGTAAAACTCAAGCAACTTGCCCGTAAATCCGCTTTCGCTTACAAAGCGAAAAACGATTCCCTCGTGGTATTGGAAGATCCGAACTTCACAGCGATCAAAACGCAGGAGTTTATCAACCTGATCGGGAAGCTCGAATTGCAGAACGACAAAGTGTTGATGATTTTGGGTTCAAAGAACGACAATGTTTATTTGTCTTCCCGCAACCTGAAAAAAGTGAAAGTGGTAACAGCTGATTCTGTAAACACATTTGACGTGTTGAATGCGAAAAAAGTAGTGTTGGCTGAAAGTTCAATTGAAGTAATCGAAAAGATTCTAAACTAATTTAGAGATGAATACAATTATCAAGAAGCCATTGATCACAGAGAAAGCAACCGCTGCGAGCGAAACTCGCAACCGTTTCACTTTCGCTGTTGAAAAAAGCGCGAATAAAATTGAAATTAAGAAAGCTGTCGAGAAGATGTACGGAGTTCACGTAACTGAAGTACGTACAATGACATATGGCGGCGGTAAATCCTCGGTGAAATACACCAATAAAGGTATCGTTACTCAACCGAACAACCCATGGAAAAAAGCTGTGGTTACGGTTGCAGATGGAGAAACGATTGATTTGTTTAACAACATTTAAAAAACAGAAATGGGTCTTAAAAAATTCAAGCCTACAACTCCAGGGCAAAGACACAAGATCAACAGTACTTATGCTGAGGTGACGACAAACATCCCTGAAAAGAGTTTGACGTCCGGTATCAGTAAGTCTGGAGGTCGTAACAATGACGGTAGAATGACCATGAGATACATGGGAGGTGGTCATAAACAAAAGTACCGTATCATTGACTTTAAAAGAGACAAGCAGGATATTCCTGCCACTGTCAAAACGATCGAGTACGATCCGAATCGTACGGCTCGCATCGCTTTATTGTTCTACGCAGATGGAGAGAAGCGTTACATCATCGCTCCGGACGGATTGAAAGTAGGCGACACGGTAGTTTCCGGTAAAACGGCTACGCCGAACGTAGGAAACGCAATGTTCCTGAGCGATGTTCCGCTCGGAACCGTAATCCACAACATTGAATTGAAGCCAGGTAAGGGTGGTGCTATCGCAAGAGGTGCCGGTACTTACGCTCAATTAAACGCAAGAGATGGCCGCTACGCTATCGTTAAAATGCCTTCCGGTGAAACCCGTATGATTTTGACGACCTGCCTCGCAACCATCGGTTCTGTTTCCAATTCCGAGCACAGCCTCGTAGTTTCCGGTAAAGCCGGTCGCTCCCGCTGGTTAGGAAGAAGACCAAGAGTACGTGGTGTTGTTATGAACCCGGTGGATCACCCGATGGGTGGTGGTGAAGGTAGAAATGCCGGAGGTCACCCGCGTTCACGCAACGGTATGCCTGCCAAAGGATACAAAACCCGTGCGAAGAACAAGTATTCAGACAAGTTTATTATTGAGAAAAGAAAGAAATAAGATATGAGTAGATCGTTAAAAAAACCGCCGTTTGTTCATTACAAATTAATGAAACGGGTTGACGAAGCTCAAGCTTCAAGCAGCAAAGCCGTGATCAAAACATGGTCCCGCGCTTCCACCATCACGCCGGAATTCGTAGGCTTGACGGTAGCTGTACACAATGGGAATAAGTTCATTCCTGTATTCGTAACTGAAAACATGGTAGGTCACAAGTTGGGTGAATTTTCACCGACTCGTAACTTCCGCGGTCACGGTGCAGATAAGAAAAATAAAAAAAGATAAAATCGTAGTGACATGGGCGCTAGAAAAAGAGTAAGAGCAGAACAATTAAAATCGGAAAAAAGCACAACGGCTATTGCTAGCCTGAAAGGCTCACCGATCGCTCCAAGAAAGATGAGATTAGTTGCAGATCTCGTAAGGGGAGTAGACGTAAACAAGGCTCTCAACATTTTGCAACATAATTCAAAGTTCGCTTCCAAGAGCTTAGAGAAACTGTTACGTTCCGCAATCGCGAACTGGGAACAGAAGAACGAAGGCAAGAGCATCGAAGAGGAAAATCTTGTGGTTAAATCCATCCAGGTGGACAGCGCTGCAATGATGAAACGTATTCAGACAGCTCCGCAGGGACGCGCGCACAGAATCAGAAAAAGATCGAACCACGTTACCATCATTGTAGATGGAGCTAAATAAGTAAGGATAAACATGGGACAAAAAACAAATCCAATTGGAAATAGATTAGGTTTCATCCACGGATGGGAATCTAACTGGTATGGTGGTAGCAACTACCGGGAAAAAATCGTTGAAGACGACAAAATCCGCAAGTACCTGAACGCACGTTTATCCAGAGCAAGTATCGCGAAAATCATTATCGAGAGAACGCTCAAGCTTGTTACTGTGACTATCAACACGGCTCGTCCGGGTGTGATTATCGGTAAAGGTGGCCAGGAAGTAGATAAGTTGAAAGAAGAGTTGAAAAAACTGACGAAAAAAGAGATCCAGATCAACATTTTCGAAGTGAAGCGTCCGGAACTGGATGCCCGCCTCGTTGCTGATGGTATCGCCCGCCAGTTGGAAGCTCGTATTTCTTTCCGTCGTGCAATCAAGATGGCTATTGGTTCCACGATGCGTATGGGTGCAGAAGGCATCAAAGTTAAAATCTCAGGTCGTCTCAATGGTGCTGAAATGGCACGTTCAGAGATGTACAAAGAGGGACGTACTCCGTTACATACGTTCCGTGCAGATATTGACTATGCTGTTGGCGAAGCCCTTACAACTTATGGTTTAATCGGTATCAAAGTATGGATCTGCAAAGGTGAAGTATACGGTAGAAGAGACTTGTCTCCGAACATCGGGATGGCAGCGGCCTCAGCCAAAGGAGGAAACGCACCACAAGGTGGTAACCGCGACAGAAAGCCGGGTGCAGGTGGTAAAAGAAAACCAAAAAAGTAATTTGATACATTAAAAATTTCAAGAGATGTTACAACCAAAAAGAACCAAATTTAGAAGAGTTCAAAAAGGAAGAAACCGTGGTGAGGCCGAAAGGGGCAGCACGATTGCTTTCGGATCTTTTGGATTGAAAACTCTGGAGCCAGGGTGGATCACTTCCCGCCAGATCGAAGCTTCCCGTATCGCCGTGACGCGTTACATGAAGCGTGAAGGCCAGGTGTGGATCCGCATTTTCCCGGACAAGCCCGTAACTTCCAAGCCTGCTGAGGTAAGGATGGGTAAAGGTAAGGGTGCTCCGAGCCACTGGGTTGCAGTTGTTAAACCGGGTCGTATTATGTTCGAAGCAGATGGAGTTCCTTACGAAACAGCGAAGGAAGCCCTCCGTTTGGCCGCACAGAAACTTCCTGTGAAATGTAAATTCATTGTTCGCAATGATTATGTTGTACCTGGTAAATAAGAGATCAAGATGAAACAAAAAGAAATCACTCAATTGTCGGATGCAGATCTGAAAGGCAAAATCGGCCTTTTCGAAGAGCAGTTAGGCAAAATGAAAGTTTCTCATAAAGTGACGCCAATGGAAAACCCATTGCAAATTCGCTCCCTGAGAAAAACAATTGCCCGCTTGCATACCGAATTGACTAAAAGAAACGCACAAGCCTAAGCTTGTATTAAAAGCCCTTCATTATGGAAGAAAAGCGTAATTTAAGAAAAGAAAAAATCGGCGTTGTTACCAGCGATAAGATGGAAAAATCAATCGTTGTTTCCGTTGAAAGAAAAGTAAAACACCCGAAGTACGGTAAATTCGTCAAAAAAACCACTAAATTTGTGGCCCACGATGAAACAAATGACTGTAATATCGGTGATACCGTTCGCATCATGGAAACAAGGCCTTTATCCAAGAACAAAAATTGGAGATTAGTAGAAATTGTTGAAAGAGCTAAATAATATTTAAGTAATGATACAACAAGAGTCAAGACTTACAGTAGCAGACAACTCCGGGGCGAAAGAAGTGCTCTGTATCCGCGTTTTAGGCGGTACAAAGCGTCGTTATGCCTCCGTTGGCGATAAAATCGTTGTTGCTGTTAAGAGCGCAATGCCCTCTGGAGCCGTTAAAAAAGGATCGGTTGCCAAGGCTGTGGTAGTAAGAACTAAAAAAGAAGTACGTAGAGCCGACGGTTCCTACATCCGTTTCGACGACAATGCCGTGGTTATTCTCAACCAGGCAGGCGAAATGAGAGGAACCCGTATTTTCGGACCTGTAGCACGCGAGCTGCGTGAGAACAACTACATGAAGATTGTTTCTCTCGCTCCTGAAGTACTTTAATAAAATCTGGAGTTATGCAAAAGAAATTACACATTAAAGTAGGAGACACCGTTAAGGTATTAAGCGGTGAGTCTCGCGGGCAGGAAGGTAAAATCCTGGTAATTGACAAAAAGAAGGACCGCGCAACGGTTGAAGGTGTAGCTATGTTGAAAAAGCATGCCAAGCCAAGTGCGTCTAACCCGGAAGGAGGTATCATCGAAAAAGAAGGTACAGTCCACATTTCCAACCTGATGGTTGTCAACAAAGGAGTTGCTTCCCGCATCGGCCGTAAAGCCAACAAAGAAGGTAAACTAGTACGTTATTCAAAAAAGTCAGGGGAGGAGATTAAGTAATGAAATATGCACCAAGACTTAAGGAAAAGTATGCACAGGATATCATTCCTGCACTTACTGAAAAATTTGGGTACAAAACCGTTATGCGTGTACCTAAATTGGAAAAGATTGTATTGAGCCAGGGTATCGGTGACGCTGTGGCAGACAAAAAGCTGATCGAATATGCGGTAGCTGATTTGTCCCGTATCGCCGGTCAGAAAGCGGTTTCAACCAACTCCAAGAAAGATATTTCCAACTTCAAACTGCGTAAAGGAATGCCGGTAGGTACCAAAGTTACGCTGCGCGGAGACAGAATGTATGAATTCCTGGATCGTTTGATCGCTGTTGCGCTTCCAAGAACCCGTGACTTCCGTGGCATCAGCCCGAAAGGATTTGACGGAAGAGGAAACTTCAACCTCGGAATCAAGGAACACATCATTTTCCCGGAAATCGATATTGATAAAGTAAACCGCATTATGGGGATGGATATCACCTTCGTAACCAGCGCTGAAAGCGATGAAGAAGGGAAAGCATTACTCGATGCATTTGGATTTCCATTTACAAAAAAATAAAAAGAGATGGCTAAGGAATCAATGAAAGCGCGTGAGCGCAAAAGAGAAAGAATGGTAGCAAAAGACGCGAAAAAAAGAGCGGATTTGGTTGCTGTTTTGAAATCCACCAGCAATGACGAAGAAATCGTTGCAGCAAAATGGGATGCGATGATGGCATTGCAAAAAATGCCTGTAAACGGAGCGAAGATCCGTCTGCATAACCGTTGTGGATTAACCGGTCGTCCAAGAGGATATATGCGCCAGTTCGGTATTTCAAGGGTAACTTTCCGCGAAATGGCCCTGGCTGGTAAAATCCCGGGAGTTAAAAAATCAAGTTGGTAAAAGTCGCCGTTAGTTAACGGATTGAAACTCTACCGAGTAATTAAAAAAAGAAAAGGACATGAATACAGATCCTATAGCAGATTTCCTCACCCGAATCAGAAACGCAAACAGCGCACGCCTGAAAATGGTAGAAATTCCATCTTCAAACGTGAAGAAAGCCATGACCCAGATCCTCTTTGATCAGGGTTATATTGCGAATTTCAAATTCGAGGATGACGGAAAACAAGGCGTGATCAAAATCGCTTTGAAATACAATCAGTCGACGAAAGTTCCTGCAATCACAAAATTGGAAAGAGCTTCCCGTCCGGGACTGAGAAAATACAGCAGCTCTGCTGAATTGCCGCGCGTGTTGAACGGTTTGGGTATTGCCATCGTTTCAACTTCCCACGGCGTAATCACAGACAAAGAAGCTAGAAGTAAAAATGTTGGTGGAGAAGTTCTCTGCTACGTATATTAATCAGTAATTTTTGATAAAATGTCAAGGATAGGTAAAAATCCAATTACGATCCCGAGTGGAGTAGAAGTAAAAATGGACGGAAACGTTGTTTCTGTTAAAGGGCCTAAAGGAACTTTGACCCAGGATATTGATTCCTGTGTAGAAGTAAACATTGAAGGCAGCACAATCACTTTTAGCCGCGAATCAGATGCACCAGCTCACAGAGCAAAACACGGTCTTTACCGTGCATTGATCAACAACATGATCGTTGGTGCTTCGGAAGGGTTTAAAAAGGAACTGGAAGTTATCGGAGTAGGTTACCGTGCCACTGCAACAGGTCAGCTGTTGGAACTGGCGCTCGGTTACTCTCACCCGATTGCATTCGAGCTCCCGAAAGAAATTAAGGTATCCGCAGTTACCGAAAAAGGTAAAGCGCCGATCGTAACGCTCGAGTCATTCGACAAACAGCTGATCGGGCAAGTTGCTGCCAAAATTCGCTCCTTCCGTAAGCCTGAACCATACAAAGGTAAAGGTATCCGCTTCGTAGGTGAAGTAATCAGAAGAAAAGCTGGTAAATCTGCAGGTAAAAAATAATTTCAACTAGTTATGGCATTTAGTAAAGTAAACAGAAGAGCAAAAATCAAAAGAAGAATCCGGAAAAAAATTTCCGGTACTGCTCAATCGCCTCGTTTGACTGTATTTCGCAGTAACAAACAAATTTATGCGCAATTGATTGACGACACCCAGGGTGTTACACTTGCGTCAGCGTCTTCCTACAACAACAAAGCAACCGATAAACTCGCGAAAATCGAGCAGGCTGCCGTAGTTGGTAAAGAAATCGCTGAAAAAGCAGTTAAAGCCGGTATCACATCCGTAGTTTTCGACAGAAACGGGTACCTGTACCACGGCAGAGTTAAATCATTAGCCGACTCGGCAAGAGAAGGCGGTCTTAAATTTTAATAAACGATGGCAACAACACAATTAGCAAATAGAGTAAAATCTGCAGACATCGAATTGAAAGACAAACTGGTTGCGGTTAACCGTGTAACGAAAGTTACCAAAGGGGGCCGTACCTTCAGTTTCTCTGCAATCGTTGTTGTAGGTGACGAAAACGGCATCGTAGGTCACGGTCTCGGTAAAGCAAAAGAAGTAACCGAAGCAATTACCAAAGGGATCGACGATGCGAAAAAGAATTTGATCCGCGTTCCGATCTTAAAAGGAACGGTTCCTCATACACAAAAAGGAAAATTCGGAGGTGCACAGGTTCTACTGAAGCCTGCAACCAATGGTACGGGTGTAATCGCCGGTGGTGCGATGCGTGCCGTACTGGAAAGTGTAGGTGTACATAATGTATTGGCTAAATCTCAGGGTTCATCCAACCCGCACAACGTAATCAAAGCAACGATGGACGCACTCTCCCAAATGAGAGATGCAGTTACCGTAGCTAAGCAGCGTGGAATTAGCTTGGATAAAGTGTTTAACGGTTAATATTTCGAACATGGCTACAATTAAAATTAAGCAGGTAAGAAGTGCTATTAAACGTCCAGCTGATCAAAAAGCTACGATTAAAGCTCTGGGATTTAGAAAGTTAAACCAGGTGATCGAAAAAGAGGGAACGCCTCAGATCCTGGGAATGATTAAAAAAGTACAACACTTATTGGAAGTTGTTGAGTAGAATCTTTAAACCGAAGAAAAATGAATTTAAATAATTTAACTCCAGCAAAAGGGTCAGTTAAAAGGGAGAAAAGAATCGCCCGCGGACAAGGTTCCGGTCATGGTGGTACTTCAACCCGTGGACACAAAGGAGCAAAATCAAGATCGGGTTACAGCAAAAAAATCGGATTTGAGGGAGGTCAGATGCCATTACAGCGTCGCGTTCCGAAATTCGGTTTCAAAAACATTAACCGGGTTGAATACAAAGCAATTAACCTGGATATCATCCAGGCCTTGATCGAGCGCAAAAACGTTACCGAGATCACTCCGGACGTATTGCGTGACAACGGGATCATTTCCAGAAATGACCTGGTTAAAATCTTGGGTCGTGGCGAGTTAAAAGCAAAAATTAATGTAACAGCACACAAGTTTTCCGATACTGCGAAAGCAGGAATTGAGGCACAAGGTGGTGTATGTTCAGAAATTTAATTAACTTTGCACACTTTTTTCTAAGAAATGAACAAGTTTATACAGAATATTAAGAACATTTGGAAAGTGGAGGAACTGAGAAAGCGCATCATTTTGACGCTTTCTCTGATCCTTGTTTACCGTATCGGTTCATTCGTGATCCTTCCGGGCGTTAACTACGATGCGCTGGCTGCTGCCAATGCCAAAGGAGATTCCAACGCCCTGGAAACCTTGTTGTCCCTCTTCTCCGGGGGCGGTTTCTCCAATGCCTCCATCATGGCACTGGGGATCATGCCGTATATCTCCGCTTCCATCATCATGCAGCTCCTCGGGATGGCAGTTCCTGCCGTTCAGAAAATGCAGAACGAAGGCGAGTCCGGAAGAAAAAGAATCAACAATTACACCCGGATCCTGACGATCATCATCTGTGCACTGCAGGCGCCGTCTTACCTGACCCTCTGGGTGGGTAACAAAAACGCCCTCCCGGTTGACGTAGACACCCTCTGGTGGGTACAGTCGACCATCGTGATGTGTGCCGGTTCGATGTTTGCCGTTTGGCTGGGTGAGCGGATCACCGACAAAGGAATCGGTAACGGTATTTCCCTGTTGATTACTGTAGGTATCTTGTCCCGCCTTCCACAGGCTTTCTTCGCTGAATTAGGCTTTAGTGGTGACAACCTGATCAAGATTATCCTCGAACTGGTAGCGCTCATGCTCATCATTCTCGGAACAATCCTGATCGTACAGGGCGTGCGCAAAATCCCGATGAACACCGCGAAACGAATCGCCGGTGCCCGCGGGGCTGACGCACAGGGTGCAAGAAGCTACCTGCCGATCAAAGTAAACGCAAGCGGTGTAATGCCGATCATCTTTGCCCAGGCGATCATGACCATCCCGGTAATGATCTTTGCCGGTTCCGGTACAGATGGCGGTTTCCTCCAGCGTACTTTGGGCGACGTATACGGTGTTTCCTACAACAGCCTCCTGGCTGTGCTCATCATTGTCTTCACCTTCTTTTACACGGCGATCATGATCAACCCGCGTAAAATGGCAGACGATATGAAGCGCAACGGCGGCTTTATCCCAGGCATTCGCCCGGGTGAGGAAACAGCCGAGTATATCGACACCCTGGTTTCCAGGATTACTTTCCCGGGATCCTTGTTTCTGGCAATCATCGCTATCCTGCCTTCCATTGCACACGCAGCCGGTATTACTTCCGGTTTCGAAATGTTCTTCGGCGGGACCTCCCTGTTAATCATGGTGGGTGTAGTACTGGACACTTTGCAGCAAATCGAAACTTACCTGCTCAACCGTCACATGGATGGTTTGATGGAAGGTTCGCGCGTAAGAGGCAGAAGGTCACCTAATGAATTACCAGTAGCATAACATGGCAAAACAAGCATCTATTGAACAAGACGGCGTAATTATCGAAGCCTTATCCAACGCGATGTTTCGCGTGGAATTGGAAAACGGGCACGTAATTACAGCACACATCTCCGGTAAAATGAGGATGTTTTACATCAAAATTCTCCCGGGAGACAGAGTAAAGGTTGAGATGTCGCCTTATGATTTGACTAAAGGCAGGATCTCATTTAGATATAAATAGGATGGGAATCCTCTAACAAGAAATAAAAATGAAAGTAAGAGCTTCAGTAAAAAAACGTTCTGCAGACTGCAAGATCGTTAAAAGAAAAGGTAGGGTTTACGTGATTAACAAAAAGAACCCGAAATTAAAACAAAGACAAGGGTAATTTAAAAAGATTATGGCACGTATAGCAGGAATTGATTTACCAAAAAAGAAGAGAGGTGTAATTGGTTTGACCTACATCTTCGGTATTGGCCGTAGCACGGCTAAGCAGATTTTGGATAAAAACGGAATCGACGAAAACATCAAAGTTCAGGATTGGAATGACGAACAAATCAACTTAATCCGTGAAACGATCGGCGAGATCAAAACAGAAGGACAATTGCGTTCTGAGATCCAGCTGAACATCAAGCGTTTGATGGATATCGGTTGCAACCGTGGAATCCGTCACAGAGCTGGTTTACCGTTGAGAGGTCAGAGAACTAAAAACAACTCCCGTACAAGAAAGGGTAGAAGAAAAACAGTTGCGAACAAGAAAAAAGCGACTAAATAGTAATTAGCGAATTAGCTGATGAAATAATTAGCAGATGAGTAACATCATAAGCTAATCACCAAATCAGCTAATTATCAAATTAATAAAAATGGCAAAAGCAAATCAAAAGAAGAAGAAAAATGTCAAAGTAGATGCATCTGGTGAAGCGCACGTTCAGGCTACCTTCAACAATATCATTATTTCTTTGACTAACAACGCAGGTCAGGTAATTTCCTGGTCTTCGGCTGGAAAAATGGGCTTCAGAGGTTCTAAAAAGAACACTCCTTATGCTGCACAAATGGCTGCTGAGGATTGCTCTAAAGAAGCACATGACTTCGGATTACGTAGAGTAAAAGTGTACGTTAAAGGTCCGGGTGGAGGCCGCGAATCAGCGATCCGCGCAATCCACAACTCAGGAATCGAAGTGATGGAAATCATCGATATCACTCCGCTTCCGCACAACGGATGTCGTCCACCGAAACGCAGAAGAGTATAATTACACGTAAATAATCCCGAAGGGAAACCGGTCATCGAAGGAAAAGCCTTAATTCATGACCTCCCTTCCTAAAAACAAATAAAATGGCAAGATACACAGGTCCTAAGACCAAAATTGCAAGACGTTTCCGCGACCCGATTTTCGGACCGGACAAAGCAATGGAAAAACGCCCTTATGGCCCGGGACAACACGGTCCGGCAAAAAGAAGAGGCGGAAAACAATCCGAGTACGCAATTCAGCTCGCTGAAAAGCAAAAAGCAAAATACACTTACGGTATCCTCGAGAAGCAGTTCTCCAACCTGTTTGAGAAAGCTTCCCGCATGAAAGGGATTACCGGTGAAGTATTGCTGCAACTGTGCGAAGCACGTTTGGACAACACCGTTTACCGTTTGGGAATCTCCCCGACACGCCGCGGTGCAAGACAGCTCGTTTCCCACAAGCACGTTACCGTGAACGGTGAAGTAGTAAACATCCCGTCATACACCCTCAAAGTAGGTGATGTTGTCGGAGTGCGTGAAAAATCCAAATCGTTGGAAACAATCACTGCTTCATTGACTTCCAACAACAAAAAATACGACTGGTTGGATTGGAACAACTCCGAGATGTCAGGTAAAGTACTCGGCCAGCCGGCAAGAGACATGATTCCTGAAAACATCAAGGAACAACTGATCGTCGAATTGTACTCTAAGTAATTAATCATTGAATTGCAGCCAAAGGGTTTAACGGACCTCTTCAATCTGATATACCGCGCAACTGCAAAACAATTAAAAAGAAGAAAAACAAATGGCAATTTTAGATTTTCAAAAACCGGATAAAGTGATCATGGTCCAGTCGGACGACAAGAAAGGACTGTTCGAATTCCGTCCGCTTGAGCCGGGTTACGGGATCACTGTAGGAAATGCCCTGCGCCGCATCCTCTTGTCCTCCCTCGAAGGTTATGCAATCTCTTCGATCCGCATCGAAGGCGCTGACCACGAGTTTACAACCCTCAAAGGAGTTGTGGAAGACGTAACAGAAATCGTATTGAACCTCAAGCAAGTTCGCTTTAAGCAGCAGATCGAGGGAAGTGACAACGAAACCGTTGTGATCTCCGTTACCGGTCAAGACCAGCTCAAAGCAGGTGATTTGGGCAAATTCACGTCTGCGTTCCAGGTATTGAACCCGGACCTCGTGATTTGCAACATGGAGCCTTCCGTGAAATTCGAAATGGAAATGACCATCATCAAAGGTCGCGGTTACGTGCCGGCTGAAGAAAACAAATTCAACGGCGTTCCTTTCGGTACTATTTTCATCGACTCCATCTTTACACCGATCAAAAACGTAAACTACAAGGTAGAAAACTTCCGTGTAGAGCAAAAAACGGATTACGAAAAACTGATCATGGAAATCACTTCCGACGGTTCTATCCATCCGAAAGATGCGTTGAAAGAGGCTGCAAAGATCCTGATTCACCATTTCATGCTGTTCTCCGATGAGAAAATCACCCTCGATAGCGAAGTGAAATCCGAAACGGAAGAATTTGACGAAACGTCATTGCACATGCGTCAATTGCTCAAAACAAAACTCGTGGATATGGACCTCTCCGTTCGTGCCCTGAACTGTTTGAAAGCTGCTGACGTGGAAACTTTGGGCGACCTCGTTTCCTACAACAAAAATGACCTGTTGAAATTCCGCAACTTCGGTAAAAAATCACTCACCGAGCTGGAGGATTTGGTAGACAACAAAGGCCTGAACTTCGGGATGAACGTTGCCAAATACAAATTAGACAAAGACTAGTATCGCAATTAATTTTATATAATATCGTAATAGGTGGTTGAATCGGAGCGATACGAAAAAGAGATTCAATTAACCGTTACTTACGAAATTTAATGTTATGAGACACGGAAAAAAAGTAAATCATTTAGGCAGAAAATCAGAGCACAGAAAAGCGATGCTGTCTAACATGGCTTGTTCTTTGATCGAGCACAAGCGTATTTCAACTACAGTTGCCAAAGCAAAGGCGCTGAGAGTATACGTTGAGCCGCTGATCACAAAATCAAAAACCGATTCTACCCATTCCAGGAGAACGGTATTCAGCTACCTGAAAAACAAAGAGGTTGTTGCTGAGCTTTTCCGCGAAGTAGCGCCGAAAGTAGTTGGCCGTCCGGGCGGATACACACGTATCATCCGTACAGGTTACCGTTTGGGTGACAACGCGGAAATGTGTATGATCGAGCTCGTTGACTTCAACGAACTGATGCTGAACAACGCAGAGCCGAAGAAAACAACAAGAAGATCCCGTCGTGGTGGAACCACATCTCATAAAGCTGCTACCCCTGCTGCTGATGCGGATGTAGAAGTTGCTGACGCACCTGC
>CBINGV010000034.1:0-18298 GCA_966250255.1 uncultured Flavobacteriales bacterium
GATACGTGTTTTCTGTCGTTCCTGAAAGTAGATCAACCTGCTCTCCCCACGGTTCATCCGGTACAACCAGTTGAAAGTCCCCACCAAGGTATACGATGTTATTAACCGTGTCTTTTGCTATGCTGTGTACCTGCCCCAATGGTCTCCACCACTGATTATTAATGGTTTGAGAAAATGATTTGGATAAACCACCTGGTATTAAAATTACAAATAGTAAAAACAGACATATTTTCATAGCTCAAGTTTAGGTTGATGTCATTCGTGTGCTTCAAAGCTATCATTTTTTTTGAATAAATTGCCATTGGAAGAAAACGAGTAATGATAATGCGGAATAAAATTAGGGACTATTCTTGAGTTATTACATGTTTTTTTGCCTGGAAGCAATCAACTAAAACGTACAGCACAAAGTATGCGTTTTTTTGTGGAAAAATAATGGGGATTTTGTCTTGAAACATTCAATTTTATTTTTATATTCGATTCATTATTAACACAATAAACTATTATTATTTATGAAAGCAAAATTTTTATTTTCGGCTGCAATCCTCGCGTTTGCATTTATGGTGTTCGGTTTTACCAATCCGGGCGGTGATGAAAAAAGCCCCGTTTCGACCCGCGAGTACAGCCTTGATGAATTGAAAAAGGCTTATGGGGAAAACATTGTGCTCATGGGCGATGTGAAGCTGGAAGACCTCAAAACCGTTGAAATTATGAGTTTGTCCAATCCATGTGCCGGCTCCGGACTGATGCCTTGCGAAGGGGCGGAAAACCAGGCCAGGAACCGCGCGCAGCAAATGGCTAACGCCTGCTGCTGTACCGTAGCTTACGGCTGGGAATGCTGTGATCCGCACACCGGTTCAAGCGTAGCTGTTTTGTTTTTGACACAGCCTGACAATTGCCATTGATCAATCGCGATAAAAATCAGGAAGGGCTGCATCGAGCGGCCCTTTTTTTATGCCTTTCTCCCCGGGACGATAAAAATCGGGCGGGAGTCATTTTTCGAACCCTGAAATTCGTATCTTTGCACTTCAAATTTTTAAAATGATTAAAGTTACCCTTCCTGACGGATCCGTAAGGGAATATGCAGCAGGCGCTTCGGCAATGGACGTCGCCCTGAGCATTTCCGAAGGTTTGGCCAGAAACGTATTGGCCGCCAAAGTGAATAACGAAGTAGTGGATGCAAACCGCACCTTACCGGGCGATTGCACGCTGAGCTTATTGACCTGGAACGATGAGGAAGGAAAATCAACAATGTGGCACTCTTCCGCCCACCTGATGGCGGAGGCGCTCGAGTTTTACTACCCGGGAATCAAGCTTGCCATCGGTCCGCCGGTAGCCAATGGTTTTTACTACGACGTTGATTTCATGGGGCAGACAATCCGCGAGGAAGACCTCGAAAAGATCGAAAACAAGATGAGGGAACTGGCCAAGGCCAAAAATCCATACGTTCGCAAAGAAATTTCCAAAGCGGATGCCATCGCTTATTTCACCGAAAAAGCCGATCCTTACAAGCTCGAACTGCTCGAAGGACTCGAAGACGGAAACATTACGTTCTATACCCAGGGGAATTTCACCGATCTCTGCCGCGGGCCGCATATCCCGGATACCAGCCCGATCAAAGCGGTGAAACTGACTGCGATCGCAGGAGCTTACTGGCGCGGGGATGAAAAAAACAAGCAATTGACCCGCATTTACGGGATTACCTTCCCGAAACAGGCGGAATTGACTGACTACCTCGAAAAGCTCGAGGAAGCCAAAAAACGCGACCACCGCAAACTGGGCAAAGAGCTCGAATTGTTTACCTTTTCCCAGCGCGTAGGACAAGGTTTGCCGCTGTGGCTGCCAAAAGGTGCCGCCTTGCGTGAGCGCCTGGAAAATTTCCTCAAAAAAGCTCAGCGTAACTCCGGTTACGAGCAAGTAATCACCCCGCATATCGGTAGCAAAGAATTGTATGTGACTTCCGGGCACTACGAAAAATACGGGGCCGATTCCTTCCAGCCGATCCGGACGCCTTACGAAGGCGAAGAGTTTTTGCTGAAGCCGATGAACTGTCCGCACCACTGCGAGATCTTCAAATCCAAACCGCGTTCCTACAAGGATTTGCCGGCGCGTTTTGCCGAATTCGGAACGGTTTACCGCTACGAACAATCCGGTGAGCTCCACGGCTTGACCCGCGTGCGTGGCTTTACGCAGGACGATGCCCATATTTTCTGTACGCAGGACCAGGTGAAGGACGAATTCAAAAAAGTAATCGATCTCGTATTGTACATCTTCAAAACGCTCGATTTCCAGAATTACAAAGCCCAGATTTCCCTGCGCGATCCGGATAACCCGTCCAAGTACATCGGAACAGACGAAAACTGGGTCAAAGCAGAAAACGCGATCATCGAAGCAGCAGCCGAAAAAGGCCTGCCGACTTTCGTGGAATATGGGGAAGCGGCCTTCTACGGTCCGAAGCTCGATTTCATGGTGCAGGATGCCCTCGGGCGTGAGTGGCAGCTCGGTACCATCCAGGTGGATTACAACCTGCCGGAACGCTTTGAGCTGGAATATACCGGCGCTGACAACCAGAAACACCGCCCGGTGATGATCCATCGCGCACCTTTCGGATCAATGGAGCGTTTCGTGGCCGTTTTGCTTGAGCACTGTGCCGGCGATTTTCCGCTTTGGCTTGCTACCGAACAGGTTGCAATTCTCCCAATCAGCGAAAAATACAACGATTATGCAGAAAAAGTTTTAAATTTGCTAAATAATTCCGATATTCGCGGATTCGTTGACGACCGAAACGAGAAAATAGGAAAGAAAATTCGCGAGGCTGAAATCAAAAAAACACCGTTTATGCTGATAATCGGGGAGAAAGAAGAAGCCAACAACGAAGTGTCGGTAAGACAAAGATCACAGGGCGACCTGGGTTCCATGCCGATGGCGGATTTTACAAAATTGTTGCGTGAGGCGGTTGAAAATGAATTAGCTACGCATGCGTAGCAGCAGGATAATGCTTAAAATTTTAAATGAGAAAAGAACCTAGAAAAAGATTTCAACCCAAAGAGGAAACGGAACAACACCGCATCAATGGTAAAATCACCGCACGTGAGATTCGTCTCGTTATCGAAGGGCAGGAACCACGTGTGATGTCAACCTTCGACGCCATTAAGCTGGCCGAAGAGCAGGAGCAGGACCTCGTGGAAATTTCCCCGAATGCCGTTCCGCCTGTATGTAAAATTATGGATTACCGTAAGTTTATGTACAACCAAAAGAAGAAAACGAAAGAGCTCAAGGCAAAGCAGAGCAAGATTGTCATCAAGGAAATTCGCTTCGGTCCCAACACCGACGACCACGATTTCAACTTCAAGCTGGCTCATGCCAAGAAGTTCCTGGAAGAAGGCAGTAAAGTGAAAGCTTATGTATTCTTCCGCGGTAGGACGATCGTGTTCAAAGACAGGGGAGAGCTGCTCCTCCTGAAATTCGCCCAGGAACTGGCTGAATTGGGAACACTCGAATCCATGCCGAAACTCGAAGGAAAACGCATGATCATCATGCTTAACCCTAAAAAGAAATAGCGAAGCTATTGATGTCAGCAAGCGTCAGCGCAGCTGGAGATCTTAAATAGAAGAGCAAAATTTGTATATTAAAGAAGAAGTTGATATAGCGCTAACTTTTAAAAAGAAGAGAAATGCCAAAAATGAAAACTAAATCCAGTGCAAAGAAGAGATTCACGATCACTGGAAGCGGTAAAATCAAGAGAAAACACGCTTTTAAAAGCCACATTCTCACCAAAAAGACAACCAAGCAAAAAAGAAACCTGACGCATGCCGGATTGGTTCACGCCTCCGATGAGTCTAACATCAAATTGCAGTTGTGCATGAAGTAAGCTTGAACAGGATTCAAGCTGGTTTAGTTGTTTAACCCGGTAATGAGTAACTAAGATCCGAAAAATCGGGCACTCCTTATCAAAAAACTTTAGAAATTATGCCAAGATCGGTAAATCACGTTGCTTCAAGAGCTCGCAGAAAGAACTTCATGAAGCTTGCCAAAGGTTACTTTGGAAGAAGAAAAAATGTATGGACAGTTGCTAAAAACGCTGTCGAAAAAGGATTGCTCTACGCCTACGAAGGCCGTAAGCAAAAGAAAAGAAATTTCCGTTCCCTGTGGATCCAGCGTATTAACGCCGGTGCACGTGAGCACGGAATGAGCTATTCTCAATTCATGGGTGCACTCAACAAAAGCGGGATGCAGTTGAACCGTAAGGTACTCGCTGACCTCGCGATGAACCACCCGGAAGCGTTCAAAGCAGTATTTGACGCTGTAAAAAAATAAACAAAGTACAAAACGCTATATCAGGAAAGCCCCGCAGTCATGCGGGGCTTTTTAGTTGGTACTATCGGACCTGTTTGTTTTTTTAAAAACTTTTGTATCTTCGCCAGGTTTTTGTATTCCGATTTCCAGCCACATTCACTAAGCTCCGAAAACGTTACAAATACTTTTGATTGTCCGGCTTCCTGGAACCGGCCTTCGCTGATATGGACTAAAGAAATATGTAAACTATGAAAAGCAAGTTGAATTTATTGGTAGTATGGGTAGCATTTTTAGCTGTAAATTGTTATGCGCAGGACTTCTCTTTATCTGAATTGATTTCATTGCAGGGGAAAAATCTGGAGTACATAAACAATTATCTGTCAAAGAAAAAATGGGAATTTCATTCTTCTAATGTAGAGGAATCGGAAGGTTTCGAAAATTACACCACAATTGGCTGGTCATTAAACAAGAACAGTTGGGATGGCCGGGCGGATGCCTGGTTTTACATCTATCAGCAAAGCGGATCGGAAGACCTGGTGGGCTACCAGACAAGCAAAGCGAATTTTGCAAAACTGAAAAATGCGACGACCAAAAACGGCTACAAAATTCAAAGCACCAAAGCCGTTGAAAATGGCTTAAAAACGATCTATCGGAACGATAAGCTGGAGCTGACATTTACTGAATCGGTGGACTATGATGAATCCTACTACTTCATCACCGTTTATAATTACAAAGAGATCGAAGAACAACTTCGGGCGCAGCGGGAATTGGAGAAAAAAGAAGAGGAAGCGCGGCAGAAAGAAGCCGAAGCACAGCGGAAAATAGAGCTGGAAAACCAGGCGAAAGAAGAAAAATACCGGGCCATCATTTCGCAGGGAGACAGTTTGTTCCGGAAAAAGAATTACACGGCCTCCAAATTGGCTTATGAAAAAGCCCTGGAAATGAAACCCAATGACCGCTATCCAACGGGACAAATCAACGAAATCAACGACGTACTGGTTTTTCTGAAAGAAAGAAAAACGAGAGTATACAAGCTGCAGGACATCAATAAAACGGAATACAACAACGTCATTGACCTTATTCAAAAAGAATCCAATGCGATGATTAAAAATGGAAGTTCCTCCTCGTTTTCCATAAGCGGGATGATGAAAGTTGAGATGGATACGACCGGCGTGGTCAAATTCAATACCGAAGGAATGAAAACCGACAACCAGGCTCAATTGGATATGTTGCTGACGAATTTGACGAATGTCGTCAAAGTAGAGGCACAGTATAAAAATGGATATGCTGTCAATTCGGACCTGACTTATAGCTTCGATATCTCGGTTCAGCAGGGAACAGCCATGTTCAGGATCGATAAATCAAACAATCTTATTTTTTCTGACCCTTACCCGGTAGAAAAAGCCAAAAGCGACATTGAAAATAAATACCGGAGTGGGGATATAGGTAAATATTCCGTGACCTATGAAATCGCGTCCAATGAAAACACGCCGGCAAAAAGCAACATCACCCTGGTGAAGTACAAAAAGCCGTTTAAATTCCCGACGTATATCGTAGGGGGTGTGCTTGGAATCGCCGCTGCCGTATACCTGGCCCTTTAAGTACGCAAATTGCGATTGGTTTAGCAGAGCTTTAAAGACACAGAGGAACAAACTTTCCCAATGTGCGGGGATGGAATAAAAACTTCGCACCCTTTATGTTTGCGCTGAAGCTTCAGCATAGGCGCAGCGTAAACATCACGCCCTTTTCGTCCCCTAAAATCTGTGCCCTCCGAGTAATCAGCGGGAACTTTCCGTGTCTTGGGAGATACGTCTTCACTTTGCGTTCTCGGCGTCCAACTTCGCACCCTTTGCGTTCCCTGAAATCCGCGTCCTCCGCGTCTTAAATCTGTGCTCTGCGGGAAAACATCCCAACTGACACACGCACAACTTATTTCCTTAAATTTTTAGTGTGAATCAAAAAAATGCGTATGTTTGTTTATGCTGACCTAAGCGTATTCACATGACTGTTCATCAGCCCTTAATTTGGAAAATGTCCCATAAACCTGGAGTCATGCGGATAAGTAAACCTTTCAGCATCAATATTTACTTAACTACATGAAACATGAAAGAATTGGATGTATCAAAAATCAAGCAGGTACGCTTAAAGCCGAGCGAGTATTTTGAAGAAGAAGCGGTAAAAACCCAGATTTATCTCCATCACACCGCCGGGAACTCCAGCGCGGTGAATGTCGCCCAGGATTGGGCCAAAGACACCCGCGGACGAATCGCAACTCCCTTTGTGATCTCCGGGCCGGGCGCCAAAAATTCACCCGACGGCGAAATTGTACAATGCTTTTCCTCCAAACACTGGGCCTATCACCTCGGGGTAAAAACCGAAGTATTCAAAGCCTGGAAAGTACCTTATCAAATCCTCGACAAAATCTCCGTTGGGATTGAAATCTGTAACTGGGGACAGCTGACTCTCGAGAAGGGTAAATTCCTGAACTATGTCGACAAAGAAGTCAAAAAAGAATTTGTCACCGAGCTTGCCCAGCCGTACAAAGGCTATAAGTATTTCCACAAATATTCGGATGCCCAGATCGAAGCCCTGCGCCAGCTGCTTGTTTATTTGGGCAAAACCTATAAAATCAGCCTGAAATTTGATCAAAACCAGCTGTTTACCGTCAACACCAAAGCCCTGAAAGGCGAAAACGGTTTGTACACCCACAATTCCGTGAGAAAAGACAAAGTCGATATTTATCCTTGTCCGCGCATGATCGCCATGCTGAAGACCCTGAAATAAAGATTAACCGATAAAAATGAAAAGTCCGGTGGAACACCGGCTTTTTTTGAAAATATTCCTGGATTAAATTCAGGAATATTACAACGCAAAATTGCTTTAAGGTAAACTTACTCTGCCGGCTTTTTCTATCTTTGCATCATGCATTTCATCGAGCCATATTACGCCTGGCGGGACCTCTACATTGCGTCCGAAGATCCCTCTTCTCCATTTTATGGCAGGGAGTACAGCGAATTTGAGTTCACCGACCGCATTTACAATT
Source organism: uncultured Flavobacteriales bacterium (assembly GCA_966250255.1). Lineage (GTDB taxonomy): Bacteria > Bacteroidota > Bacteroidia > Flavobacteriales_D > Crocinitomicaceae > M2408. The sequence goes on from CBINGV010000034.1 coordinate 7,337, forward strand.
ACCTGATCCATCCCCAGTGGGACAATTTCGGTTCGCCCAACCTCTTTATGAAGATCCTTTACGTCGATTACGACCTGGGTTTTTGTATTATGGAATTCATCGGCGAATGGAACGACGCAATCGAAAACGACATCATGACGCTCAAACGCGACATCGTTGAGCCGATGATGGAGCATGGCATCAATAAATTCATCCTGATCGGCGAAAACGTACTTAATTTTCATTATTCCGACGATTCCTACTACGAAGAATGGTTTGATGAGGTGGAAGAGGGCTGGATCGCGCTCGTCAATTTCCACGACCACGTTACCCGCGAATTTGAAAAAGCCCACATCGATCATTATTTCGTCATGAAAGGCGAGCTGGACGAAATCGAATGGCGCACCTACCTGCCGCAGCAGTTCTATGATAAAGTGGCTGCTTATGTCGAAAAACGGTTAACGTGATGTTTTCCACTGTCTGCCGACAGGCAGGCGCTGATATGCGCAGATGAGGGCGCAAATCCCGCAGATTTTTCGTCATCCTTTAAGATCATTTATTTAAGCTGTGGTCTGGGGCTTTGAACGCTTTTCCAGCATACGATTAAAAAGCAAGGTGGGGTCACCCGCTTGCGGGGCTTGCTTTTTAATCGGGTTTCGTTAGAAAATGCCTTGAAAAGCGTTCTTGACTTTTTTGGTACTTTTTGGGTCAAGCCAAAAAGTACGGCGATTAATCGATCTTTAACCCGATCACCAGCATATCATCCACCTGCTCGTGCTGTTCGCCCATCCAGTCCGTGATTGCCTGGTCCAGGATTTTTTCCTGTTCCGCCAGGGGAAGCTGGTAGTGCTGCAGCAGCAATTCATTGAAATTCTTCACCATGAATTTTTTGCCTTTTTCCCCACCGAACTGGTCGGCATAGCCGTCGGAAGACATATACAGCAAATCGCCCTTTTCTACCGGGATTTCGTGGTTGGTAAAATGATCCCGGTCCACCTGCGTGTTCCCGATCGGGTATTTGTCGGCCTTATACGTGATCAGCTCGCCCTGGCGAACGAGGGTTAGTGAACGGTAGGCGCCTGAGTAATGAACGGTACGCTTCTTTTTATCAATACAGAGCAGCGCCATGTCCATTCCATCTCGGGTTTCGCCATAGTTTTCGTTTTGTTTCAGGACATTGGTCACACCAAGGTGAAGCAAATCCAGGATTTCGGACGGTTTCGACACCTTGCGCTCCTTCGTGATATGGTTCAGCAGATCATTCCCGATCATGCTCATGAGAGCGCCGGGAACGCCATGTCCCGTACAATCCACGGCGGCAAGAATGAGTTTGTCATCCACTTGCGAGAAATAGTAAAAATCACCCGAAACAATGTCTTTCGGCTTGTAGAGGATAAAGGCGTCCAGCTGGGCGAAAATCTCCTGCGGCGGCACCAGGATTGCGTTCTGGATACGTTTCGCATAATTGATACTGTCCAGGATATCCCGGTTTTTCTGCGAAATGATCTCGTTCGACTCCCGGATGATACGTTTCTGTTCTTCCTCTTTGCGGGTAATCTGCTTCACCTGGCGCAGGATGATAAAACCGATAAAGACAAAAATAGCGAGTGAAATTGCCAGGTTCCCGGCCAGTTTTTTGCGTTCCTGGCTGATAAAATGATCAAATTTTTCGTCCACTTCCACGATCGCTACTACTTTTTCGGCCTTGTTCCTGACCGGGCTGATTGCCGTCAGCCATTGTCCGAACTCGTCTTCGTAAGCCGGAATTTTGCCGCCTGTTTCGTAAAAAGCCAGGAATTCCTCCGTAAAGCCCGTGTAGGGGTCAGCAACATAAGGCGAATCGATCGAATTCAGGATGTAGGTGAATTTCCTGCTTTTCTCGTTGAAATGCAGCGTCGTGATTTCCGTTCCGAGCTTGTTGACGCGATACGCTTTGTTCAGCAGTTTCCACCATTTGTGGTAAATGCTGTCCTGCGTATTGGAGCGCAATTGTCCCGGCCGGGTATACCTTTGTACCAGGTAATCGTGTTCCTCCCCGTCAATCTGGAAAGACAGCGTATTGGCAATGGCAAACAATTTATCCAGCTCCCGCGATTCGGCTTCCCGGATATTGTTCACATACGTGCTGATAATGAAGTATGAACATAAAACGATCAGGCCCGTAAAAACCGTCACTATAATTTTTGAACCGGGACTGAGGTTTTTGTACTTCATGCTACATGTTTACGCGGCTTAAAAGTTCGGAGAAAGCTCGTGGTTTTTGTAAAAATCTTCGATGTATTGCAAAGCTTCGTCCGCCGTGTCCACGATGCGGTAGAGGTTAAGATCCGCTGCGGAAATGTTGTTTTCCATGTTCAGCATCACTTTTTCCACCCATTCGAACAAACCGGCCCAGTATTCCTTGCCGATCAGTACAACCGGACGCTTGTTGATCTTTTTGGTCTGGATCAGCGTCAGGGCCTCGAACATTTCGTCCATCGTTCCGAAACCGCCCGGGAGAACAACAAATCCTTGGGAATATTTAACGAAAATCACCTTACGTACAAAGAAATAATCAAACTCAAGGTTGTGTTCCTGGTCGATATACGGGTTGTGGTTTTGCTCAAAAGGAAGATCGATGTTCAAGCCAACGGATTTACCGCCGCCTTGCTGCGCTCCTTTATTTCCGGCTTCCATTACGCCCGGCCCACCTCCGGTAATCACGCCGTAACCGGCTTTTGCCAGTTTCTCGCTCACTTCGATCGCAAGCTGATAATATTTGTTATCGGGTTTGGTACGTGCGGAACCGAAAACAGAGATACACGGGCCAATTTTGGCCATGCGCTCGTATCCTTCCACGAATTCCGACATAATTTTAAAAATAGCCCAACTGTCATTGGTTTTGATTTCCGTCCAATCTTTTCTGTGCATGTTCATATTACAACAATTTGATAGTGTATGGCGAAAAGTGAAGTGTCTCTTGAATATGCTTCAATGCTGTTGGTTATTTTCGCAGCCGCTAAAGTTAAGAAAAAATTAAGAACGGAGAATTGAGAATGGAAAATTATTCCCCTTTCGATTTGTGAAGCATGCATCAAAAAATAATAGGGGATAGAAGGGAAAGACTTTGATATTTTTCGAATAACAAGGGTTTGAATTCCCCATGCTCCATTTTCAAACTTTCAGCTTTCAGCTTTCAATTCTCCATTCCTTAAAGTTCCATTTCCATCTTCAGGTACTTCGCCGTATGGCTTTCGCTTTGCTTTTGTTTGATCAGTTCCTCCGGTGTGCCCGAAAACAGGATTCTTCCGCCGCCTTTTCCGCCTTCCGGCCCCAGGTCAACCAGGTAATCGGCTACTTTCACGATATCGAGGTTGTGCTCGATCACCAGGACGGTATTGCCTTCCTCTACGAGTCGGTTCAAGACTTCCAGCAAAAGCCGGATGTCTTCAAAATGCAGCCCGGTGGACGGTTCGTCCAGGATGTAAATCGTACTTCCCGTGCCCCGTTTGGAGAGCTCGGTAGCCAGTTTGATGCGCTGGGCCTCACCGCCCGAAACGGTTGTAGAAGACTGGCCCAGAGTGATATAACCCAAACCGACGGACTCGAGCGTTTGCAGCACCCGGTTGATTTTCGGGATTTTTTCGAAAAAAGGAACGGCATCTTCGATGGTCATTTCCAGCACATCGCTGATTGATTTGCCTTTGTAGCGCACCTCGAGCGTTTCCCGGTTATAGCGTTTGCCCTGGCAGGTTTCGCATTGTACATAAACATCCGGCAGGAAATTCATTTCGATCACCTTCACACCGCCGCCGCCGCAGGTTTCACACCTTCCGCCCGCCACGTTAAACGAAAAACGACCGGGTTTATAACCGCGGATCTGGGCTTCCGGCAGCGAGGCAAACAAGCTCCGGATTTCCGTAAATACATTGGTATAGGTTGCCGGGTTGGAGCGCGGCGTGCGGCCGATCGGAGCCTGGTCAATCTCGATCACCTTGTCCAGGTGCTCCAGGCCTTTGATTTCCTTATAAGGCATCGGCTTTTTCACACCGTTGTAAATATGGGCATTCAGAATGGGGTAGAGCGTGTGGTGGATCAAGGTCGATTTCCCGCTGCCTGAAACCCCGGTGATGCAGGTCAACGTTCCCAAAGGGATATGCAGGTCCACGTTTTGGAGATTGTGGCCGTCGGCGCCCAGCAGGCTGATCTTTTTCCCGTTGCCCTTGCGGCGTTTTTTCGGGATTTCGATTTTTAGCTCACCGCGCAGGTATTTGGTGGTGAACGAATTATTGATTTTCAGGTCTTTAAAAGGCGCTGCATTGACGATTTCGCCGCCGTGGATCCCAGCTTTCGGACCGATGTCCACCAGGAAATCAGCTGCTTCGATCATTTCGCGGTCGTGTTCCACCACGATCACCGAATTGCCGGTGTCGCGCAGGCGCTTAAGCGAGTTAATCAGGCGCGTATTGTCGCGCTGGTGCAGGCCGATGCTCGGTTCGTCGAGGACATACAACACGTTCATCAGTTCCGAGCCGATTTGCGTGGCCAAACGGATCCGCTGGGCTTCCCCGCCCGACAGCGAACGGGCCGAACGGTGCAGCGAAAGGTAATCCAGTCCCACCTCGAGGATAAAATTGAGCCGCGTGCGGATTTCCTTGATGATTTCCGTTGCAATCATTAATTCCTGCTGGCCAAGCTTTTTTTCTACGCCCTCAAACCATTTTCCGAGCTCACCCACATCCATTTGCGCCAGTTCGCCCACATGTTTTTCGCCGATGCGGAAATAATGCGCTTCTTTTTTGAGGCGCGTCCCTTGACATTCCGGGCAAATGACCCGGTTCATGAAGCTTTGCGCCCAGCGCTGGATGGCAGCGGAGCTTTCTTCCGAATGACGGGAAATGTATTGGATAATTCCTTCAAAAACGATCGATTTGTCACGCGGAGAGCGCTCCAGTCCTTCGTTCCCGTAAAGCAGCACATGAAGCACGTCTTCCGGTAGATCGGCAATCGGTGAATTGATCGTGTAGCCCTCCTGCTGCAGGTAAGTTTCGATGCGGTCAAAAATCCAGGTACGCTTGTATTCTCCCAGCGGGGCAAGGCCTCCTTTTTTGATGCTCAGCTTTTTATCCGGGATGATCTTGTCCATGTCTACCTCAGATACTTCGCCCAGACCATTGCAGCTCGGGCAGGCACCGTAAGGTGAATTGAAAGAAAACAAGGCCGGTTCCGGTTCCGGATAACTGATTCCAGAAGTAGGGCACATCAGCGAGCGGCTGAAATGTTTTACCTCGTTCGTGTCGAAATCCATCACCATCATGGCTTTGTTGCCGTGCTTCATAGCGAGGATCACCGTGTCATAAAGTCGTTTCCGGTCTTTGGCCTCCACCTTGATCCGGTCGATTACCAGCTCAATGTCGTGGATTTTATAGCGATCCAGGCGCATGCCGTTTTCAATGTCCTGCAATTCGCCGTCCACGCGTACTTTCGAAAAGCCCGATTTGCGCAGCTGGTCGAACAATTCGCGGTAATGTCCCTTGCGCCCTTTAATTTTTGGGGCCAGCACAATGATTTTTTTACCTTCGAACTGTTCCAGGATGATGTCTACGATCTGTTCGTCCGAATACTTCACCATTTGTTCGCCGCTTACATAGGAATATGCCGTGGCAGCCCGTGCATAAAGCAGGCGCAGGAAATCGTAGATCTCCGTAATGGTTCCGACAGTTGAGCGCGGGGAGCGGGAAACGGTTTTCTGCTCGATGGAAATCACCGGGCTCAAGCCTTCGATCTTGTCGACATCAGGGCGTTCAAGCCCACCCAGGAACTGGCGTGCGTAAGAAGAAAACGTTTCAATATACCGACGCTGCCCTTCGGCGAAAATGGTGTCGAAGGCCAGCGATGACTTCCCCGATCCCGAAAGGCCGGTAAATACCACCAGTTTATTGCGCGGAATTTTGAGGTCAATGTTTTTGAGGTTGTGTTCACGAGCGCCGAAAACTTCAATGTAGTCCTGCGCAGGAGTATTTTGTTCGTCCATAAGGCATTCAAAAGGGGGTTATTTTTTTTCAGCCGGCGGTTGGTGTGTAATGGTAAAACGGTAAAGAAAAATAAATACCGCCAGGAAAAACAGCAGGAACCAGATCAAGGGGATCAGGATCTCCATGATACTCAGGTAAACCATAAAAATGCTCAATGCTGTCGAAAAAATTGAAATTAAACTGAATACATACCATACCTGGCGATCATTCAAACCGGCATAAACCAGGTGGTGCGTCGTGTGGTCTTTTCCGCCTACCATCGGGGATTTCCCTTTTTTCAGGCGGTTAATCGTTACGGTGAGTGAATCCACGGCCGCCGGCGTAAAGGCAATCAGGCAGATAAGCGCACCGATCCAGGAAGGATTGTTCGTCAGCTCGCCGATGTTCCACAGGGATTTGATCGAGAAAAAAGCAACGAACAAACCAATAAACTGGCTTCCGGCATCCCCCATGAATAATTTGGAAGGGTTGACATTGTAAAACAGGAAGCCGATCAGTGAACCCATCACCGAAACCAGGAAGATAGACCAGATGTTGCGGTTGATGTCATACACCAGGAAAGAAGCCAGGAGGCAGGAGATCAGGATGAAGAGTACCGTTGTCCCGGTAATCCCGTCCATATTGTCGAGCATGTTCAGGGAATTCATCAGGGTTACGACCCAAATGACGGTCAGCGTGGCATTCACCCAGAAAATATCCGTCAATTCAATGTTGGTGCCCGTAAAAGCAAGCACCACGCCGCACATGATCTGGATCGTGAGCTTGGCCATCGGCTGCGTGTTGTAGGCATCATCGGCCAGTCCCATAATGAAGGCAAGTGTTCCGGCGGTAAGCAGCCCGATGTATTGTGTATTCTTGAAAATCGATTCGTCTTCACTGAAAACGATGCTGAAACCAATGGCGGTAAAAAGGAATACGATGTAAAAGCTCACACCGCCCAGGGAAGGCTTGGACTGGTTACTCCAGCGGATCACCACGTCATTGTTGTTCCGGATCCCGAGTGATTTCGAAAAGCGGAGCAAAAGCAGGTTGATCACCATCGAAGCAACGATGCCGGCTGCACAAAACGTAGCAAGCTGTAAGATTTTAATTCCCATGTTATTTTTTTCTGATTCTTAAAAAGCGCAGGATTTTTGCCAGGATGCCCAGCTTTTTCGAATCTTTTTCTTCGTAATAATATCCGCCGCCATAGCCGTAGCCATAGCCGTAATTGTAACCGTAATCGTAGCCGTATCCGCCTCTGCCCGGTACCACACCGTTCAGGATCACATTGAGCGATTTGATCTGCTGTACATCGAATAATTCGCGCACACGCTCGGCAAAAACACGCTTGGAATAATGTGCCTTGAACACATATATTGGGATATCGGCCGAAGCGAGGATTTGTACACCATCCGAAACAAGCCCTACGGGCGGGTTGTCAATGATGATGATCTCATACATGGACTTGATTTTTTCCAGGATATTCTGGAAATCCTTGCTGAGAATGAGTTCCGAAGGATTAGGCGGGATCGGGCCGGCCGTGATGTAATCCAGGTTATGGATTTCGGATTTGTGGATACATTCCATCAATGAAATCTGGTTGACGATCAGGTTGCTCATCCCGTTGTCGTTGTTGGTGTTGAAACCAAGGTGGATCTTCGGTTTCCGCAAGTCAAGGTCAAGCACGATGGTTCGTTTGCCCGACATTGCCAGGATCGCCGCCAGGTTCAGCGCAACGAAGGTTTTTCCTTCCCCGGAAATGGAAGAGGAAATCGCAATCGTCTGCGCATTCTTATTGATGAAGCTCATGTTGGCGCGGATATTCCGCAAAGCTTCGGAAAGCATGGATTTCGGCGAGTCGTGCACGATGATCTGCGAGAAATCCATATCGCGCTTCGTTACCGGCACACTTCCCAGGATATTTGCTTTTTCCGGCAGGAGCATCTTGAGCTCGTCCGCATTGTTGATCTCGTTGAAGGTAAAGTATTTGAATGCCAGGTAAGTCAAACCAAGCAGCAAGCCCACAAAAAGAAAGCCTCCGTAGATCATTTTTTTGTTCGGGCTGATTGGCACTTCGGAAATTTCCGGCTGGGTCAGTACGCGGTTGTTGCTCGCAAAACCGGCTTTGGAAATGGAATAAAGCACTTTTTTCTCCGCCAGGAGCGTGTAGTATTTTTCGTTCAGGTCCTGCAATGATTTCAGGCGGTTGTATTCCATTTTCTTATCCGGCAGGCTGAAATATTCGCTCTCAAAGCCCGAAAGCTTGTTCTGAAGCTGGCGCTGGTGACTAACGAGGCGCTCCAGAATAGTCGTGACGCTCTTTTTGATGGAATTGATCTTATTCGTGATCTTGGCGTCCATGTCCTTGATCTGCGAATTCTCTTCCGTGTATTCAAAAAGCATATCCTCTTTCCGCTCCAGCAGGTTGTACAAATCCTGGATTTGCTTTGAAAGTGAGTTTTCGTAGCTTTTTCCGAGCATTTCGGGGATCAGCTTATAGATTTCCAGGCGGTTCGGATCGGCTTTGAGCTTGCTGTTTACCAGGCGCAGCGTACTGATTTCGCTTTCCAGCTCATATAGCTTATCTGACATTTCGTCGATGTTTTCATTGATGGTTTGCCCCACGTTTTCCGGGTCGGACAGATTCGACGATTTGAGGTAATGCGTTAGGCTGTCTTTCGAGTCTTTCAGCTCCGTTGCAATGGAATCCAGCTGCTGGTTGATGAAATTCAGGATGTTTTCCGATGATTTTTTCTGGATCTGGTCGTCGTATTCGAAGAAGGACTCCGTAAGCGCGGTGATGATATCGTGGCACAAAAGCGGGTTGTTTCCTTTGTAATTGATCAGGATAGTCTGTGCTTTTTCATCCGCCGGTAGTACTTCCAGGCCCGCGAGCAGACGTTTGTTGAGCGATTTTCGTTCGTTGAAGGTGAAATACAGCTCATTTTCATTTTTGATGTCGTCAAATGCCTTTTTGTCAATGATTTTAATGACAATATCAAAATGCTTGGTCACAATATGGCTGTCCGCGCGTCCTTTGACAATCGATTTGTTTCCGCCGACTGTATATTCCAGGGTGACATTGCCCCCTTCGAAAGAAGAAATGTAAATCGGGACATTGCAGAGGCTGGAGTCTTTCAGCTCGAACGGAGTCACATTAAAGGCGCTCAGGTGGTACAATTCCTCGGTGAGCAGGTTTCCCTTGGAAAACAGGCTGACGTTCATGTTCAGGCGCTCAACGGCGCTTTCGAAAAGGAATTCCGAGCGGAGCAGCTCAATTTCCGAAGAAATATTCGGTTCCTGGGCAATGGCATCTTCGATGTCGAGGATTTCTTTTCCCTGGTCTTTTTTCTCAATCTGGATCACCGAGCTGGATTTGTAGGTCATCTTGGTGTAACGCAGGTAAAGAAAGGCCATTGTGATGAAAATGGCGATGAACAACAGCGGCAAAAACCAGTATTTTCTAAGTACGGACCGTAAGAGATGCGGGTTGTAACCCTTGTTAATGATTAAGCTTTTCTGAATTGAATTCACCTTAGTTGATTCTGTTTAAAACGGTTAGTACTATAACAAAGCTGGATAAGACAGTAACGAAAGGTGTGATTTGGGCAACCACTTCGCGGGCGAGCCTCGGGTTGGGTTCCACGTAGATGTAGTCGTTGGACTGGACAATCATGTCTGTATATTTCAGGCCTTCGATATTCGACAGGTCGATGAGGTAAATTTCACGTTTCTCTTTGGTTTTGCGCATCAGCTTGATGGTATTCGCTTTTCCGCGGTCGGTAATGCCGCCGGCCTGGGCAATAGCTTCCATCAGCGTAGTGTTGCTGTTCACCAGCGGAATCACTTTGGCATCGCTTCCGTCGCCCGGGAAAACGATCACACGCTGGTTGGTGACGCGCACCTGCACAAAAGGCCGCTGGTGTTCCTTGGCATAACGGTTGGCCAGTGTGTCCTCGCAGGCGGTGATGGTCAGGCCTTCCACATGGACATTTCCGATCACCGGCAATTCTACGTTCCCGTCGGATTTCACAATGTATTCCATATCGCGGACATTGCCCGTGTTCGGATTCATTCCGCCGATCCCGGTTTGGTTGTCAATAATTTTGTGGCCTAAATTGGTGCTGATGGTAAAAGAAATTTTATCGTCTTTGGTGATGCGGTATTCTTCTGCCGGGTGCATCGGGATGGAATCGTATTTGTAATCCACTCCCTTCGGGGTTTTGAACATGATATTACTGTTGACCCCGCAGCCTGTGGACAGGAAGAAAAGCGCCGGAAGAGTGAGGAAAAGAAGTTTTGTCAATTTCATCTTGTCGTTTTAGCTAATAATTCGCGGTAATAAATTTCCATGTCATGTACTAACCTGGTGTAATGGAATTTATCTTTTACGTAAGTCCAGCCGTTTTGTGACATTTTTCTGCGAATTTCGTCATTTTCTATCAAAAAAACCAATTTTTCGCTGTATTCTTTCAAATCTCCTTTTTGAATGATAAAACCCGTTTCGCCATCTATCATAATGTCGCGCACGCCGCCCGCATCCGTTGTAATTACGGCCACTTGGCTGGCTTGCGCCTCGATCAGGCTCACAGGGGTACCTTCGTTATCGGAAGTGAGGCAGATGATGTCCATCCCGGCGTTGAAAGTCGCAATGTCTTTGATCCAGGAGGTCAGGAAAACATGCTCCCCGAAGTGTTCGTTCAGCTCCCGGCTCCGGCTTTGCACAAAATCCCGCAGGTCGCCGTCGCCCACGACAAAGAATTTGACCTTTTTGATGCCGCGTTCCAGCACTTGTTCCACTACCCGGAAGAAAAACCCATGGTTTTTAATGGCTGTGAGCCGCCCGATGATCGCAATGGCAATTTCATCCGTTGCAATATGGTATTGCTGCCTGACGGCTTCCCGGTGCGTGGCAATTTTCGAGTTGAACTTCACCAGGTCAAAACCCAATGGAATCACGCGTACTTTTTCGGGTGGGCAAATCCGG
>CBINGV010000035.1:0-17950 GCA_966250255.1 uncultured Flavobacteriales bacterium
GGAGAAAATGATCCTCCCGGGTATTTCACAGCTTGATCTGTCCCGCCTGGCCGCCGGTGTTTATTTTGTGTGGATCGGGGAGCAGATCGTGAAAGTAATCAAAATCTAGTTGTGGAATACATTTTCGATTCGCAGCTGATATTCCGCGCAAAAGCTTATTTTTGTAAAAAAATTTTCGCTTGGTAAACCCGCTTCAGATATCGATCGTCGTTCCGCTTTATAATGAGGTGGAATCCCTTCCCGAATTGCACGCCTGGATTTCGCGCGTGATGGCGGAACATAGTTTCAGCTACGAGATTGTGTTTGTGGATGATGGGAGCAAGGACGGTTCCTGGCAGGTGGTCGAAGATTTGCAGACAAACGATGCGCATGTCAAAGGCATCAAATTCCAGCGGAATTACGGGAAATCGGCCGCTTTGCAAAAAGGCTTCGAAAAAGCGGCGGGCCGCGTGGTGATTACCATGGATGCCGATTTGCAGGACAGCCCGGATGAAGTTCCGGAATTGTACCGCATGGTGACCGAACAGGATTTCGATGTGGTTTCCGGCTGGAAAAAGAAGCGTTACGACCCGATCAGCAAGACCATCCCGACCAAATTATACAATGCTACGGCGCGGATGCTCACAGGAATCAAGCTGCATGATTTTAACTGCGGCTTGAAAGCTTATAAAAATGAAGTGGTAAAGAGTATTGAGCTTTACGGCGACATGCACCGCTATATCCCGGCACTGGCCAAATTTGCGGGTTTCAGTAAAATCGGCGAAAAAGTCGTGATCCACCAGGCCCGGAAATATGGCACGACCAAGTTCGGGCTGAACCGTTTCCTGAACGGGCCGCTGGATTTGCTTTCGGTTGTGTTTATGGGAAAATTCGGCAAAAAGCCGATGCACTTTTTCGGTGCCCTGGGAGCTTTGATGTTCCTGATCGGTTTCGGCTTGTTTTTCTACCTCGCGATTGACAAATTGTTCATTGCAACAAGCGGCAAATTGCTGGCCGACCGCACGGAGTTTTTCCTGGCGCTGACCTGCATGATTTTAGGGGTCCAGTTTTTCCTGGCGGGTTTCCTGGCTGAATTGGTTGGACGGAATTCTTCCACACGCAACAGCTACCTGATCGAAAAAGAAATCTGATGCCTTTTTCCGGCAAAATGAAGATAGAAAACAGCTTTGATGTTATTGTCATTGGCGGCGGTCCTGCCGGTGGAATGTGTGCTTTGGAACTGGCAAAAAAAGGCATGCGCGTACTTTTGACGGAGAAATTCCGCTCGTTTAGTGAAAATAACTTTTCCAGTGCCGGTATGCTGGTGGAAACATTGGCCGATTTTTCCCTGCCGGAAGAACTGGTGGCTTCCTACTGGGCCAATTTCGTAGTGCAAAGCAGCTTTAATACCTATTCCTGGGAAGGAAGGCGAGGGGAAGGCATCGTATTGGATTTTGCAAAACTGAAACAGTACCTGGCTGACGAATGTGAGAAACATGGAGGGACCGTCTGGACGGGTCACCGCTATGAATCCAAGGAAATGTTAAACGAGGGGATTCGCGCTTTTTTTACGGATGTTGCCACTAACAATAAAGTAAGCTGTGAAGCCAAGCTGTTGGTTGACGCCACCGGCCCGGTCCGGAAAGTGATGTATGAAAAGGCCGAAACCCAGCCCGAAATGTTGGTGGGAACCGGGGTGGAATACCTGGTGGAAGTGTCGGACGAAGTTTATGCCCGCTTTAAAAACGACCTGACTTTTTTCCTGGGTGAAAAATGGGCGGATATGGGCTACTCCTGGATTTTCCCGATGGACAATAATACTTTGAAAGTGGGCTCCGGGAGGCTGGTTTCACCGAACAAAGACCGCAAAGACCTCAAGGCCATTACGGAGAATATCCTCAGCCAGTATATGGAAGCCGGCGAATATAAGATTTTGGACGTGCACGGCGGCTCGCTGCGCTACAGCCTGGGGATGAAAGATCTTTTTTACCGGAACCGGGTGCTGGCTGTCGGTGATGCCGTTTCAACGGTAAATCCCCTGGGCGGCGAAGGCATTCGTTATGCCATGGAAAACGCCCGCCTGGCTGTTCCGTATATTGAGCGTTTTGTCAAAACGGGCAAAAACAAATTTGGCAGGTACCAATCTCGCTGGAAACGCAAATATTACCTGAAATGGTTGATCTGTGAAATCCTCTGCCTGCGGATCTACCTGAAATATACGGATGAAAAACTGGATTCCCGCTTTTCGCAATACCGCAAACTAACGGACTTTGAAGATGTGAAAAACAATTTTTTCCGCTTTAATTTTTCCAATTTCCGCTGGAAGATCTTTGGCTTTTTATTTAAAAAATTAATGCGTCGCTAGTGTATGAAACGGACCCTTTTTTTAGACCGTGACGGGGTGATCAATGAGCGCATTTGGGGCGGGTATGTCCGTTCGGCGCAAGAATTTATTTTTTTGCCCCGCGTGCCCGAAGCTATTGCCTTGCTGTCACAGTCTTTTGATTATATTTTCGTGGTGACGAACCAGCAGGGGGTTGCAAAAGGCTTGATGAATGAGCGTAACCTTTCGGAGATTCACCGTTTCATGTGTGACGAAATCGAAAAAAGCGGCGGAAAAATTACGGCTTGCTATGCAGCGACGGAGCTGAAAGATGATCCGGCGTCTACCCGGAAACCTTTGCCGGCGATGGGGCTGCAGGCCCAAAAAGATTATCCCGGAATCGATTTTCAACAGGCCGTCATGGTGGGGGATACCGACTCCGACATCCTTTTTGGCAGGAATCTTGGTATGAAAACCGTGCGGGTAAAAACAGACGAAGCAATTGGGGTGGCGGCTGACCACACCGTGAATGATTTATACGAATTTGCAAGGTTATGGCAACAAAATATACAGTAGCAATCCTGGGGTTTTTATTGACTTTCGGGCTCTTTGCACAGGAGGTAAACAAAGTGGACGCAAAAGGCAAAAAACAAGGCCCGTGGCAAAAAACCTATCCCGAAAGCCGGGCTTTTGAATACAAGGGCCAGTTTAAGGATGACAAGCCCGTGGGGACCTTTTACTATTTTTACCCTTCTACGAAAAAGAAGGCGATTGTTGTTCACGATGAAAAGACCGGCCGTTCGGTAGCGTATATGTATCATGAAAGCGGGGTCGACCTGGCTTACGGGATTTACCGAAACCAGAAAAAAGATAGTGTGTGGACGTATTACGGCCCCTCCGGGAAGGTAAGCTACAAAGAAACTTATAAAGCCGGGCAGCTTAACGGGAAAAAAACCATTTTTTACGTTTCAGACGACCCGAATGACAAATCCCAGCGGGTAGCGATGGTCCAGAACTATGTCAACGATGTTTTGCAGGGCGAGGAAATCGAATATTTTGAAGACGGCATGGTGAAAAGCAAAGGCGCTTATGAAAAAGGGCAGCGCCATGGACGTTATGTCATCAATAATATCAGCGGGAATAACATTGTGGTTGAGAATTATAAAAACGGCCTTTTACACGGCTGGTGTTATGGCTATGATGACAACGGGAAAGAGCTTGGAAAAAAATTCTATAAAAACGGCAAGGAACTGAAGGGCAAGGAGCTGGAGAAGTGGCTGAAATATTGCAAGGACAACAAAATTGATCCTACCAAATAAAAAAACCGGCTCCAGGGCCGGTTTTTTTAATATTCATCTTCGTTGAAAAGAAAATCATCTTTCGATGGGTAATCCGCCCAGATCTCTTCGATACTTTCATAAATATCTCCCTCGTCCTCTAAATCTTGTAGGTTTTCTACTACTTCTAAAGGAGCTCCGGTTCTGATGGCGAAATCAATCAATTCATCCTTGGTAGCCGGCCATGGCGCGTCTTCCAGGTAGGATGCTAACTCTAATGTCCAGTACATAATCTCCTTAGTTTGGGTTAATTTTTGCGCAAAAGTAATTTTAATTTGTTTACTTCCAAATTTTTAGCCGTCTTTTTTTTGCACATTATTGCAAGAGCGTTTAAAAAACGGTTTAGCGCTTTGTTTTTCTCAGTTCATCCGCGGTTTCCAGGCTTGTTCCACGGCATGGAGGTCCTGGGTAAGCTTGCGCGAAAGCACAAAAAGGTAGTCGCTGAGTCGGTTGAGGTACTTCATCACGACGGGGTCGATTGCTTCGACCTCGTTCAGATGGGTTACATTGCGTTCCGCCCGGCGGCAAACACAACGGGCAATGTGGCAGAAGGAAACTGTCGTATGTCCGCCCGGGAGCACAAAACTTTTCATTTCCGGCAGCTGGCTGTCCATGTCATCCATGGCTTTTTCGAGAAAAGCGACATCTTCCTCCGAAGCTTCCGGCAGTTTCATGTTCGATTTCGAGGCGTCCACCGCCAGGTTGGAACCAAGCGTAAACAAGCGGTCCTGGATTTCGATCAGCTGTTCGCGGTAAAGCGGGTTGATTTCCTGGTCGCGAATCAGGCCGATGTAGGAATTGAGCTCGTCGACCGTACCGTAAGACTCGATTCGCAGGGACTGTTTCGGGATGCGTGTTCCGCCAATCAATTGCGTGGTGCCGCTATCGCCTTTTTTGGTGTAAATCTTCATGTTGATATGCTAATTACTTGCTCCGTAAAGTTACCGATTTGTTTTACTGTCTTAAAATAGTGTGGTCAATTTTTTTTGAATCTTGCTGCAGTGTGGCTAGAATTTCCTCCATGCAGGAACAAAAACAGCCAACCGAAATTTTCTGAGCCCTGTTTGATCAGAAGTTCTCCTTTGTCCGTTAATCCGATGATGGCCTTGCGCTCATCGTGCCAGTAAAAAACAGCCGGGATCGGGATGAGCAGCAATTTCCGTTTGAGTGAAAGGTAATTCTTTTTTTGTTTCACCCGGACTGTTGTTTCGAAGACTACTTTTTCATCCAGGATTTGTTTTATGTGCAACTTGTGACGGCCGTCAAAATACAACTCGAGAATGGCGGCCTGGCAGTCACTGGATTTTTCAGCAAAAAGCAAGGATTTGTTTTCCAAAACATCCAGCAGGGAAAATGCTGCCGAATCCGTGCAATTGTTATATTTCCCATTAAAATTCTCCGTGGAAAAAGGGGCAAATTGTTCCGGGGAAACGCGGTTCAGCTCTTTGGATGAAACGCAGGAAAAAAGAATGCCCGGGAGCAAAAAATAGAGGCAATATTTAAAAACAAACCAATTATTCATCATTCCTAAAGCATTCCCCGTAAAACTCCCCGCAGCTTAATTATAAAATGCTCTTTTGCCTGCTGCGGCCGTTTAGCGATTATTCCCATGCGGAAAAGGTCCATCGTCAGGTGGTATTTCCCGGATTGCCGGATTTGTTCCCAGGCAACAAACATCCCTTCGCTCCAGCGGATGTCATCGAGAATAAACAAGGTGTCATCGTGCGTCAGCGGATCGAGCCGGTCCAGGTAAGCAAGCAAAGCCTTCCCGTCGTGGTGACCGTCTACAAAAACCAGGTCGAATTTTTGGCTCATATTTCCGGAGAGAAAAGACTGGAAATCCGAAGCGATAAACCTGATGTTCTCCAGCCCGGCTTCTGCCGCATTTTCACGGGCGATGGCCTGTGTTTCGGCAGATGCGTCCACCGTGGTGATTTGCGCCTTACGATTTCCGAGTGCCAGGTGAATTGTACCCACGCCGAGGCTTGTTCCGAGCTCCAGCACCTGTTCAAAAGCATAATGCCTGTTGAGCTGGTATAAAAGGCGCGCATACACGCCTTTCGAAGCAGAAACGCGGAAAATATCCTTTACTTTTCGCATCTTTCCGAGTTTGCGGGAACCGGCCCCGAAATCCTTCATTTCGATGCTGCGGGAATCCCGGCGGAGCTTTTGACGAATGGCCGACAATAAATCCCGGTCGTCCGGTGCCATTTTCAGGGCAAGGCACTTACTGGCAAAGTCAAAAACAAAGGGCGAATGGATTTTATATTTCCCTTTGGATTTCAGTTTGTATTTAATATATTTGACCAGCAGAAACACTGCGTAAATTTAGAAAAATAAAGAGAAATGTCCGTGCAAAAAGATTTTCGTTACAGCATCGAACAGCAAAAAGAAAAGGTATTCGGAAAAAAACCCTTCCTGAAACTGATGAGCCCGTGTAAACTAGGCCACGGGATCCTCGACTTTGACGAAACGCAGAAAAAAGAGCTGATTGGCCGTTTTGAAAAGAAAGACAAAAGTATTTCCTTTTTTATCCCGGCTTCCGGTTCGGGCTCGCGCATGTTCCAGTTTTTGTACGAATTCCTCAACCAGCCGGACGAAAATAACGTGCAGCTGATCGAGCGTTTTTTTAACAATTTCCAGGATTTTGCCTTTTACCGCATTTTACCGAAAGACATCAAGGCCCTCAACCTGAACGAGAACCCGAAAATCGAAGAAATTATTTTGTATATTCTCGAGCAGGAAGGTCTGAATTTTTCGAGTTACCCGAAAGGTCTGATTCCTTTTCACAAAAACGGGCCTTTTATCCTGAACCCATTCCAGGAGCAGGTTTTACAGGCGATTAACCTGATGGATACGAAGGTCAACGTGCATTTTACGATCAACGAAAATTTCGAGAAGGAAATCAAAGACAGCATCCAAAATGTAACGCGCCTGGTAGGCAAAGACGTTTTCGTACAGTTTTCCTACCAGAAAAAAGAAACGGATGCCATTTCCTTTTATAAGGATGAAAGCGTGGTGCTCGACGACCAGGGTGAAATCCTGACGCGTCCGGCCGGTCACGGCGCTTTGCTGGATAACCTCAACGAGCTTGAAAGTGATTTCATCTTCATTAAAAATATCGACAACGTCCAGAATTACAACCATTCCAAATCCTCGAAGGAAAACTTCAAATTCCTCGGCGGGATTGCCCTGAAATTCCAGGATGAGCTGCAGGCTTTGCGCCAAAATCCGACAGCGGAACAATTGCGCGAGCTGAATGGCAAATTCCAGCTCTTTGAAGATCATTCCATCGACCAGTTCGGCCCCGAACAGATCCTGGGACTGGTCAACCGTCCTTTCCGCGTTTGCGGGATGATCAAAAACGAAGGTCAGCCTGGCGGCGGCCCGTTTTGGGTGGAAGAAAATGGCATTGTCAGCAAGCAGATCATTGAAAAGGCGCAAATCGAAAACAGCTTCGAGCAACTCAAATTGCTGGTGAAAAGTACCCACTTTAACCCGGTGATGATGGTGTGCTGCCCGAATAACCTCGAAGGCGAAAAGTTCGACCTGATGGATTTCTGCGATGATTCCAAGTATTTCCTCATTGAGAAAAAATATAAGGGGAAATCCATTTATTTTTCGGAGCTCCCGGGTTTGTGGAACGGATCGATGGCTTTGTGGAACACGATTTTTGTTGAAATTCCGTCCGATACTTTCAGCCCGGTAAAAACTGTACTCGATTTGCTCAACAAACCGCACCTCGAAGATTAAAAGATGTTCAAGGGCCGCCTGTTGTATATTCTCCTGATCCTGGGGTTTTCTGCGTTTTGTTTCTACCTTGCTCAATTGGGCTTTCGTGATGCAAAGCAAGCTTATAATACCTTTTCCGTCGAAAAAAGCAGCATCCGTGCTATCCGTTCCTTTGAAGAAAACAAGCAAAAGGAAGAAGGCCGCAAA
The DNA here is from genome assembly GCA_966250255.1 of uncultured Flavobacteriales bacterium. Lineage (GTDB taxonomy): Bacteria > Bacteroidota > Bacteroidia > Flavobacteriales_D > Crocinitomicaceae > M2408. Next base: position 7,579 of record CBINGV010000035.1, read on the forward strand.
TACATCCTCGAACTGGCGTCGGGTAAGGAAATTATCGTGTTTGAAGGCATGGGTGAAGTGTGGTTTGCCGGCCTGAAACAAATCCGGGTCGATGATCCGGTACTTTGCCGTTATAAAGCAGATCTTTTTCAAAAGAATATGATTTTCGGCCCGGTCGAATTGCAGATCGGGGGAAAGGAGATCATTAATTTCAGAAAAAACCAGGAATCAAATGCCTTTTTTGCCCGTAAAATGCTCTACCTGGCCATTGGTGTGTGCATCATGGGCTTGTATTTGCTGGCCGCGGTATTTTATGTATTGGTCAAGCGACACGAAGTTCAGCCCCCGAAAAATGTATTTTGGCGCGTAGGGAGGTGGCTCTTGGGTGAAAATGTAAAAATCTGAAAATCAAACAGATATTCGTTGCCTAACGGTTAGTCAACGCTTAAAATTACCCGTGAATCGTTTCCGCCTTCCCGTAATTTTGAATCACTTCCGCTTCATAGGCCAGCCATTCCTGCCAGCGTTTGTTGACATCAATGTTCCCTCCGTATTGGCGGGCGAAATTGATAAAGGTCGTGTAATGCCCGGCCTCGCTCACCATCAGGTCATAATAGAATTTCGAAAGCTCGGGATCGGAAATTTTTTCGGATAAGAGCTTAAAACGCTCACAGCTACGTGCCTCGATCATCGCCGAGAAAAGCAAACGGTCCACCAGGCGCTGCTGGCGGCTTCCACCGGCAACCATGAATTTGAAGAGTTCGTTGACATAGCTATCCTTGCGTTCCGGCCCCAGTTTATAGCCCCGCTTTTTGATGATTTCATGCACCATCTGGAAATGCTGCAACTCTTCCTGCGCCAGCGCCAGCATATCGGTTACGAGCTCTTCCAGCTCCGAATTGAGGGCAATGAGACTGATCGCATTCGAAGCAGCTTTCTGCTCACACCAGGCATGGTCCGTTAGGATTTCTTCAATGTTCGTTTCCACGATGTTCACCCAGCGCGGGTCGGTCGGTAATTTTAAACCAAGCATATCAACTGATTTTGCTGCAAAGATAGGCTTTTTGAATGGAAAATGGAGATTTAAGACCGCGAAGCAGCACCGAAGGTAATTGAAAATATGCCGGATTGGCGCATGATTCCCCATTTTCCATTCCCCATTTTCCATTCTCAATTTTCAAATAACTATATTTGCACTTTAATTTTTCAGAAAATGTCACAAAAACCGGCAATTCCCAAAGGTACACGCGATTTTTTGCCCAGCGAGGTCGAAAAGCGCACGTATATTTTTGATACCATCAAACAGGTTTTCCGGAAATTCGGTTTCGCGCCGATTGAAACGCCTTCTTTTGAGCTTTCCACGACTTTGATGGGAAAATACGGCGAAGAAGGCGACCGCTTGATTTTCCGGATTTTGAATTCCGGTGACAAGATGAAAAAAGCGGATATTGAAGCCCTGCAGCAGGAAAACCTGCCTCGTTTTGCCAATTCCCTGGCCGAAAAAGCCCTCCGTTACGATTTGACGGTGCCTTTTGCGCGTTTTGTCGTGCAGCACCAGAACGATCTGTCTTTTCCTTTTAAACGTTACCAGATCCAACCGGTGTGGCGTGCAGATCGTCCGCAGCATGGCCGTTACCAGGAATTTTACCAGTGCGATGCCGATGTGGTGGGAAGCGATTCCCTGCTTTACGAAACGGAGTTTGTGCTCATTTTTGATGAAGTTTTATCTGCCCTGAAAATTCCTTCTTTTACGGTGAAGATCAATAACCGCAAAATTTTATCGGGAATTGCGGAAGTGAGCGGCGAGCAGGACAAGCTCATCGACATCACGGTGGCGATCGACAAGCTCGACAAAATCGGGGAAGACGGTGTTGTGAAAGAATTGCTTGAAAAAGGCGTTTCCGAACAGGCGATCACGATCATTCGCCCGCTCTTTGAACTGAAGGGCAGCAATACGGAATGCCTCGATAAAATGCGTGCCTTCCTGCAAAACAGCGAAACCGGCCTGAAGGGCATCGAAGAATTGGAATACGTTTTGGACAAAGTAAATGCCATCGGGCTGAAAAATGCCATCCTCGAATTTGATGTGACCCTGGCCCGCGGCTTGAATTACTATACCGGTGCGATCTTCGAAGTAAAGGCCAACAATGTCAAAATGGGCAGCATTTGCGGAGGCGGACGTTACGATGACCTGACCGGGCTTTTCGGGATGAAAGGCATGTCCGGCGTTGGGATTTCCTTCGGTGCCGACCGCATTTACGATGTGCTGAACGAACTGGAGCTTTTCCCGAAAGAAACCGAGCAGGGCCTGACACTTTTGTTTGTGAATTTCGGTCGAACAGAAGAAGCTTATTGTTTCCGGGCGGTGCACCAGCTCCGCGAAGCCGGGATTGACTGCGAGCTCTACCCAACTGCAGCCAAAACACAGAAACAAATGAAATACGCCAACGACCGCAAGGTGGCTTACGTGGCCCTGGTCGGTGAAAATGAGCTCAGCAAAGGGATTATTACATTAAAACATATGGAATCGGGCCTTCAGGAGGAAATCAGCCTCGAAGCGCTCATTCAAAAACTGAAATAAGATGTCGAAAAAGATCATTGACAACAACTGGCTGAGCCTGGCCGAACTGGACGAGGTCCTCGCAAGCGGTGCCCAACTCGAATTGAGCGCCGCCGCCGCGAAAAGCATTTCCGATTGCCGCGCTTACCTCGACGAAAAAGTAGCCAAAAGCGAGCGCCTGATTTATGGGGTAAACACCGGTTTCGGCTCCCTCTGTGACACCGCCATTTCGAACGATGACCTGGAGCAGCTGCAGCGCAACCTGGTGCTTTCCCACGCCTGCGGTTTGGGTGAAACGGTCCCGGCTGAACTGGTGAAGCGCATGCTCCTGCTCAAAGTGATGGGCTTGTCACACGGCAATTCCGGGGTGCAGCTCGAAACGGTAGAACGCCTGATCTTTTTCTTCAACAACAATATTTTGCCGGTGGTTTACCAGCAGGGAAGTCTTGGCGCTTCGGGTGATTTGGCGCCGCTTGCCCATCTTTGCCTGCCGCTTTTAGGCGAAGGCGAAGTGCTTTTCGAAGGGAAAATTTATCCTTCGGCTGAGATTCTCCGGAAGTTTAATTTAGGGCCGATCCGCCTGCGTTCCAAAGAAGGGCTTGCTTTGCTGAACGGGACCCAGTTCATGAGCACTTATGCTTCCCATGCAGTTTCCAAATGCCGCCAGCTTTGGAAAAACTGGAATAAAATTGCCGTGCTTTCGCTGGAAGGTTATGACGGAAGAAAAGAGCCGTTTAATGCAAACGTAAACGAGATCCGCCGCCAGAAAGGACAGATCGAAACGGCGGAAATTTTCCGTTCGCTGCTTGCAGGAAGTGAAATAGCTTTCCGCGAAAAAGCACATGTGCAGGACCCGTATTCTTTCCGTTGCATCCCGCAGGTGCACGGAGCAAGCAAAGATGCAATCGATTACTGTGCGGAAATTGTGGAGCGTGAAATCAATGCCGTAACGGACAACCCGACGGTTTTCCCGGAAGACGACGAAGTGGTTTCGGCCGGTAATTTCCACGGGCAGCCTTTGGCCATTACCATGGATTTCCTGGCGATTGCGATTGCTGAAATGGGATCCATTTCCGAAAGACGCGTCTATAAACTGATTTCCGGTACGCGGGGCCTGCCTGCTTTCCTGGTGGCCAACCCGGGATTGAACTCCGGTTTTATGATCCCGCAGTATACCTGTGCATCCATCGTGAGCCAGAACAAACAATTGTGCACACCGGCCAGCGTGGATACGATCGATTCCTCCAACGGGCAGGAAGATCATGTGAGCATGGGGGCTAATGCCGCCACCAAATTGTATCGGGTAGTTGAAAACTGTTTCAAAATCCAGGGGATCGAATTGCTGAATGCCGCCCAGGCTTTTGAGTTCCGCCGTCCGCTGAAATCCAGCCCGGAAATCGAGCGTTTATTTGCCGATTACCGCCGGAAAGTATCTTTTGTGGAGGAAGATTGCTACCAGCACCCGCTGATGCAGGAAAGTGTTGAATTTGTAAAAAGCTTGTAAGATGGAAGAAATGGACCAACGACCAAAAAAACGCCCGGTTTTTCTGACCGTGCTGGCTATCCTGAGTTTAATCACTATTGGATTGGGGACGCTGGGAGCGCTTTTCAGTTTTGTAACCGGCCCGCTGTCACCCGACCAGATGGAGCAGGTAATGGCCGAATCCGCCGAACAGATGGAGCGTTTCAATTCTTCCGGGATGAACGAGTTTGCCCAAACCTATGAGCAGATCATCAAATTGCAAGAATACATCAACAATAATTTTTATGTACATAACCTGGTTTCGCTGATCAGCCTGCTGCTTGGCCTGTTCGGGGTGATTTACATGCTGCGCGGAAGCCGTCGCGGGTTCCACCTCTATATCATGTACAACCTGAGCAATCTCTTGCTGGTGTATGTGAGCGTTCCGGTCAAGGAAGTGCCTACTTTCATGATTATTGTGAACCTGGTTTTCTCCGGCTTGTTTATTTTCCTTTACAGCAGGAACCTGCATTGGATGAAGAATTAGTTGGGAAGGTTTTATTTTGCCACTAAGACACGGGACGCAAAGTAGAAGGAAGTGCAGGCAAGGGACGCTAAGCTGGCTTATGAGCAGTTGCTTAGTTAGGAGTTGGTTTTGCGCAAAAAACGTAACGCTTGTTTGCCCCTGAGTTGGGCTTTTTGGGTGGTTTCCTGCTTTTTAAGCTTCGGCGAATTTTTATGATTTCAAATTAATTATCACTGATTTATGTTGATGATATTGCTCTTTTCTTTTTTCAGCATTAGATCTTATTTATTTTAAAACCATATAAGGCACATAAAAGCTTTTTATTCGCATGTTGAATGCACTTAAATGCATAAAATAATCGAATCCTTCACATTTAACAGTTAAGCGAAAATCCGCTCTATTGATTCTCCCGGGGGTTCTCAAAGGGAATAAAAAATGGAGAACTATTTCTAATTCTCCACTTTCCATTTTCAAATCTTACATTTTATTTTAATAAGTCGTCCATCGTTTTTTGCGAAACGGAATGGTAATACGGACGCGCCTGTTTGTAGACCTGGCGGGCAAACTTGAGGTTTTCCGGGTCTTTGGCCAGTGTTTTATAAATCGGCAGCAGGAATTTGCGTCGGCCTACCTTGTTGAGGAAGGCGCTGATATCCGGGCGTAATTCGTTGTATCCGGCCTGGATGCCCAATACATACCATTCGGTCATGATTTCGGCGTTTCCGCAGTTTTTGAAACCGAGTTTTTCGTCCAGTTTTTTCAGTTTGTCAACAGAAATGTCACGCGGCAATTTACGGATGAAAGCGAGCCATTCCTGGGTGATATACTTATCGCGGGTCAGGGCGTCTTTTTTGCGTTTTGCATAGAAGATATTTTTCCCGGCGGCAAAATCGTCAGCTAATTTCTGCAGGCCTTCAAAACGCGGTGAAACGAGCTTCACACAATTTTTCGGCATGCCTTTGCCATAAAGCCATTCCTTCGTATTGAACTTGATCTTGTTTGGCTTCAGGAGGTTTTCCGTGAGGTATTTCTCAAAAGTCTCTGTCGTGAGCGTCTTGAATTTATAAGTATCGAAATACTTGTTGATGAAGGCGTCGAATTTCTCACGGCCAACGGTTTCTTCGAGCGTTTTGAGGAAAAAAGCACCTTTTACATAAGCAATCTGAGTCATTCCATCATCCGGGTCGCGACCGTCAAGCGCCAGCTTCAGGTAAGTGTCTTCCGGGTGCATCCCGTTGCTGATCTCTTCGATCTCCATTTCGAGTTCCTGGAATTCGATCAGTGCGAGAATATCGGCAACTTCTTTCCCATAGAGCGATTCCATGATGCGGTTTTCGAAATAAACGGTAAAGCCTTCATTCAGCCAGAAATCATCCCAGGTGGCATTGGTGACCAGGTTGCCCGACCAGGAGTGCGCCAGCTCATGAGCGATTACCGTTACCAAACTGCGGTCGCCAGCGATCAGGGTCGGGTTGGCAAAGGTCAGTCGCGGGTTTTCCATGCCGCCGAAGGGGAAGGAATAAGGCAAAACAATCACGTCGTATTGTTCCCATTCGTATTTCCCATAGAGCTTTTCAGCCGCGAGGATCATTTTTTGCAGGTCGGCGAATTCCCAGGCCACTTTCCCGATCATCGAAGGCTCGGTGTAAACACCACAGTTTTTGCCCAGTTTGCGGTAGCTCAGGTCGCCAACGGCCAAAGCAATGAGGTAAACCGGGATCGGCTGCTTCATCTCGAAATGATATTCGCCACTGTCGTTTTTCTTGGTTGGGTTTTTGGCGCTCATGACCGCCATCAGCTCTTTCGGGACTTTCACGTCGGCCGAATAGGTAATGCGGTTTGACGGGCTGTCCTGCGTCGGGATCCAGGTCCGGGTCAGGATCGCTTGTCCCTGGGTATACAGGTAAGGATGCTTTTTGCCGTTGGTCAGGATCGGGTCGAGCCAGTCGAGGGCGTTCGACTCGGAAGTCGTTTTGTAATAAATGTTGATGAATGTCGTGTTGGAATCAATTTTTACGCTGAGCGGCGCACCCAGGATCGGATCGTCTTTCCCGATTACGTAATCGGCATTGGCCTCGTTGCCTTCTTTGCCAAGGGTTACGCGGTTGATCTCAAGTCCTTTGATATCGAAAACGGCAGTATCGGTTCCATTGTTCACCATTTCATGGCGTGCAATTCCGTAAATTGATTTCGTGCTGAAATCCACTTCAAGATCAAGGTGAATGTGTTTGGTCCGGATTTCGTCTAAGTTCGCATAGCTGTGGGCGTCACGCACCGGTTGGCTGATGATCACTTTTTTGGATTCATCTTCATTTTCAATAATTTCCCGGCTGTCACAGGAATAGAAAGCAATGCTAAGGGTCAGGCAAAAAAACAGATATAACTTGTTCATTTCTTGATTTAAAGAAGCGCAAAAGTAATCTTTTTATTTATAAATCAAAAATGAATTAGATGAACGGTCAAAATCGCCGTACTAATATGCTAAGGAATTCATATTTTAATGTGCTAATATGCTAATGGATGAATGTGTTAATATGTAAAACATTTATTGGCACATGAATTCATTAGCATATTCGTATAAGTAGTAAACTTAGCGTTCTCCGGGCTAGACTTTGCGGTACAAAAAAAGCTTGTTAAGCTTGTTAAGCTGCGCTAACGCTTGCTTGTTATCAATAGCTGGCGCTATTTCTTCTTCTTCTTTTTTCCTTCGGTAGGAATGGCGTCGTCCTCCGTCTTTTTGCTGGTTTTGCCCCCGAAAGTTGTCAGCTCATTGCCGAATTCATCGTAGGTATGCTCTTCGATCAGCTCTCCCTTTTTGTATATGGCGATGCGTTTTGGCTTCTGGTTCGGGAAATACTCTTCCCAGGCGCCTTCCTTGATGCCTTTTTTATATGTTTCCAGTGTTTGAATGTGGCCTTGGTAGAAGAAGGTTTTAAACTCGCCGTTTTTCACGTCCATCAGCCAGAATTCGGTTTTCAAAAGCTTGCCGTCGCTATAAAAATAGGTGCATTCGCCGTTTTTCTTTCCTTCTTTGTAATTGAGCTTTTCGAGTACCTTGCCTTCCGGGTTGTAGTGGATGAACTCCCCGTCCATCAAGCCTTTTTTGTAATTGATTTCATCTTTGATTTTCGATCCCGGGTAATACTTGTATTTTTTTCCTTCGAGCAGGCCGTGGTCGTAATTTTCCCAAAGTGTAGTGTCGCCTTTGATGTTGAAAAAAATGTGTTTTCCGTGTTTTTCGCCGGCAAAGAAGTTCATTTCCCAGGCAAGGATACTCACGATCGTATCGTGGAAATACGTCCACTGACCGTTTTCTTCTCCCTGGATGTGGTTGCGTACCACCATCGGGCAGCCGTTTGCATAAAACGTGGTGTCCACCCCGTTTTCCTTTCCGTTCACAAAACTGACGCGGCGTTCCAGGATCCCATTCGGGTGACAGGTTTCACACTGGCCGCTGAAAGGTTTGTTGGCATCTTCCAGGAACTGGCTGTTCTCGGCTTTTTTAAATACGGTATTCGTGCTTTCGTCCAGCTCCAATCCCTGGTTGCAATCGATTACGCCTTGCATTTTGCCGCATTCCCAATCGGTGAAACGCTGGCCCTTGCGGGCGGTTTGTTTTTCGTTGCATTTTTTCATGCCGCTTTGCTGCGGAATTTGTCCGAAAGCAGTCGCGAAAGGAACCAGGAATGTGAGAAACAGGTACTTCATATCAAAAGAGTTTAAACAAAAATAACAATAATCGTGCTAACTTATTCAGCTGCCGGCAAAGCAAGTAAAGCCGCCCTGAAATCGGGATGCAGCTCCTGCGTGTGGTTTTCCTTAAAATTGTAGGAAACGAGCACCGATCGGCCTTTGGTTTTTACTTCTCCGTTCACGTGCAGCGCATAGCCGAGCGTAAAGCTTTTTTGCCCGAGGTGTTCCAGGAAAACGCTAACACTGGCCTTGTCCTCCAGGAAAACCGGGGCGTGATATTCAATTTCATTGGTTTTCAGGATAATCCCGTTGCCGTACCAGTCCCATTTCCCGAGCAGGGAAACCAGGCATTGCATGCGCGCCGATTCAAAATAGTTGAGGTAAATGGCATTGTTCACGTGTCCCATCAGGTCAATGTCGGAAAAACGGATCTGAATATCAATGCGGTTGTTCATTCGTCGAGTTTTGAAAATTCGGAATTGTTACTGATGAATTCGGGAACGATCTCCTTCATTTTGGCCACCAGCTGGAAATTATCCTGTGTATCGAAGAGGGCGATCAGCTCTTTGATTTTGACACAAAGCTCCTGGTCGCTGGAACGCTCTTTTGCCACCAGGATCTGGGGGTGGTGGGTCGGGAGTGTATTTTCTCCCTGGGCCAGCAATTCTTCGTAGAGCTTTTCGCCCGGGCGCAGACCGGTAAATTTGATTTCGATGTCTTTGCCCAGCTCCAGCCCGCTGAGGCGGATCATTTTTTTGGCCAGGTCGACGATCTTCACCGATTCGCCCATGTCGAACACGAAAATCTCACCGCCTTCGCCCATGTTCCCGGCTTCGAGCACCAATTGGCAGGCTTCGGGGATGGTCATAAAATAACGCGTGATCCGTTCATCGGTGACAGTCACCGGGCCGCCCTGTTCGATCTGTTTTTTGAAAAGCGGGATCACCGAGCCGTTGGAGCCGAGTACATTCCCGAAGCGCGTGGTAATAAAACGCGTTTGCGTGTCGTTGCTGAGCTGGGCGTAAATTTCGGCAATGCGCTTCGAAGCACCCATCACATTGGTTGGGTTCACCGCCTTGTCCGTGGAGATCATAACAAATTTTTTCACGCCGAAAGCATGCGAAAGATCCGCCAGGTTCAGCGTTCCGCGGATGTTGGTATTCACAGCCTCCGAAGGGTTGTCTTCCATCAGCGGTACATGCTTGTAGGCGGCAGCATGAAAAACGTATTGCGGGCGGTATACGTCAAACAGGCGATGCATGCGCTCTTTGACGCGGATGTCGCCGATCACGATTTCAAAATCCAGCTGCGGGAAATTGGTTTTGAGCTCGTATTCCAATTCATACATCGGCGATTCGGCCTGGTCAAGCAAGACGAGTTTGCCCGGCTCAAAGGCTGCAATTTCGTGCACGAGCCCGCAGCCGATCGAGCCGGCAGCGCCGGTTACAAGAATGATCTGCCCGTTGAGCTCTTCCCGGATTTTCTCTTTGTTCAATTGAATCGGGTCGCGGCCCAGCAGGTCTTCAATGCGGATCTTGCTGATCTGCTTGGAGGAAAACTCGCCGTTGATCCAGCTTTTCGGGCTTGGTACCTGGAACACTTCAACGCCGTTATCCAGGCAGAGGTCCAAAACTTTTTGCAGCTTGGCCTTGTTCGGTTTCTGGATTGCGACAATTAGTTTACTGATTTCTTCATCTTTGATGAGCTTCAGCAAATCGTCGGTATGGTAAATTGTTACGCCTTCCAGCCGGTTGCTTTTCAGTTTCCGGTTGTCGTCCAGGAATCCGGCAATGTTGTAGGTAATTCGGGCGTCCTTTTCGATGGTTTTTTTCGTGATCTGGCCAGAAACCCCGGCACCGTAAATCAATACTTTTTCCTCGGTTTTGTTTTTGTCTTTTGTAGATTCGGTATAAATAAACTTCACGGTGAAACGGAAGCTTAGCAGCACAAAAAAGGAAATCAGGAATTCAATGATGAGGACAGAGCTCGGGAAGAGGTAGTATTCATCTATGAAATTGAAACGGGCCATGCCCAGGCCGTAAAACAATACGGAGGAAAGCAAACAGGCGGTGAAAATCCGTCGGATATCTTCCGTGGAAGTGTGCCGGATTAGTCCTTTGTGAATTTTCAGGAAGTAAAACACCAAAAGCTT
>CBINGV010000036.1:0-17623 GCA_966250255.1 uncultured Flavobacteriales bacterium
TTACATCGAACGATACCGACAATAAACTCTGTGAAGGAAGCTCATTGATGCTCACTTCGGATGCCACTTCAGGGAACGTATGGTCAAACGGCCAAACAACGCAAGCCATCACGGTAAACGCTGCGGGCACCTATTCCGTAACGGTGAACGGCCTGGAATCCAACGAGATTACAGTTACCGTAACGACAATCGACGCAACGGCTGTTGACAGCGGCCTGGGAATCCTGACCGCAGGCGAAGCTGCCGCTGCCGGTGTAACTTACCAATGGATCGACTGCAACAACGGTAACAACCCGGTAGCCGGTGCAACCGGTCGGGATTTCACGCCGACTGCCAACGGTTCTTACGCTGTAATCATTACTAAAGACGGATGTTCCGAAACCAGCAACTGTGTAACGATGGGTAACGCTGCTGCAAGCGAATTGTCCGGACCGGAAGTCTTTTCGATCTACCCGAATCCGAACAGCGGAAGCTTCAAGCTCATTTTTAGCCTGGCCAAAGAACGCGAAGTGAAAATTTTCTCTGCGATCGGGACACTGGTAGCTGAACAGGAACTGAGTTCATCCCTTCATGAAATCCGCCTGGATAATATCGAAACCGGTGTTTATTTTGTGGAAGTCAGCGAAGGCCTCAGCCGTTCGGTTCAGAAGATTATTGTTAAAAGATAAGTCCCTGGAACCCGGTTTTTAAACGGAAGTTGTTCTTCACCGGAACATCTTCTGGAAAATATGCCGTACCTTTGCGGCATGTCCGTAAAAAACATTCAGGCGGTTATTTTTGATTTCGGCGGGGTTATCCTCAACATCGATTACCAGCGCACAACCGACGCTTTCGGGGCATTGGGCCTGAAATCCTTTGATGAAATCTATTCCAAAGCCAGACAAACGGACCTCTTCGACCTGTTTGAAACCGGGCAAATGTCGGCCCAGCATTTTATCAACCACCTGTTGGGTTTTTTACCGGCCGGCACTTCACCCAACCAGGTTGTTGCAGCCTGGAACAGTATGCTGCTCAACTTTCCGCTTGAAAAACTGGATTTTTTGCAGAAACTTAAATCCCGGAAACGTATTTTTTTATTGAGCAATACCAACGAAATCCACGTACAGGCCTTTAAACGCAAGCTCAAGGCCCAAAGCGGGGAAGAATCCCTTCACGCCTACTTTGAACAGGTGTATTTTTCCAATGAGCTCGGCAAACGCAAACCCGACCCGGAAACCTTCCGTTACATCTGTACTGAAAATCACCTGGAGCCGGAAAAAACACTGTTCATTGACGATAGCATCCAACACATTAAAGGGGCTGCATCCATCGGGCTGCAAACCTTTCACTTTCAAACAAACGCTTCTTTCACAACTTTACCCGAACTCTTATGAAACGTTATATTATTGTATTTTTTGTCTGCATGCTGGCCGTTTCAGCCATCTTTTTCCTGTTTCCCATCAATCTCTTTGACGGCGAAATCGTGTTTGAAGTTAATGGCGTAGAATTTACCGAGAAGGCCAAACTCAGCCTTTCTTATTTTATCGGGATTGGAGCCAGTGAAGAGCAAACACAGGATGTAAAGGATTTTTACCTGCTGCCGGCGGGCTACCTGGTCGCTTTCCTAATGACCGTAGGTTTACCGGCCATTATTGCCTACCGGGTTTACCTCAAAAACCAGCAAAAAAAAGACTGATTATTCCTTAACGAACTCGATGCGTACCAGTACCTGCTGAAATTTCGGGAAATGTGTCCCCGGATCGAATTTCAATTCACGCAATTCCTTTTCTGCCAGCATTTTGGCCGGCGTCGAAACAAAACTGTCCTCTTTTTCCTCCTCGCGCACACCTGTTACGATGCCTTCGCGGTTCACAGCAAGCTCAAAATATTTCACACCTTTGTATTTACCTTTGATCGTAAACGTATAAGGCGTTACGAGCTTACGGCCTTCATCCAGCAATTCGCCGGAAATCAGCTGGGCTTGCGAAAAATTGGCGGCCAGCAAAAGGGAAAAAAGTACCAGGATTTTTTTCATATCGTTTATTTTATGGTGTAGGTATTAGGGAATGCTGCGCAACTCATTGTTTCGGTTTTTTGGCAAATTTAGCAAATATCACACCAAAATCCCACTTGAATCGTTTGCCGTAAACAAAAATTAAAGCCGGGAAAAGGACCAGGAGATAAATCCAGATATCCGAAGAAATTGCTACACCGCTGTAATCCTTGAACAAAGCATCCGTTTGAAAAACCTGCCAGTTGTTCGTCAGGATCAATGTTGCAAACAGGTTGTTCGCCGCATGAAAGCCCAGGGCCAGCTCCAGCCCCTGATCAAGCACCGTCAGCAAAGCCAGGAAAATCCCGGTTCCGATGTAATACAGCAATACGATTTTTCCCAGCAGGGCAATTTCGGGATTCCCGAGGTGCATCAGGCCAAAGAGGACTGAAGTACCCAGGATTCCCAGCCATTTCGGATAAGATGAAAAAACGTATTTCAGCAAATAACCGCGAAACAGCACTTCTTCAAAAGCAATCTGTAAAGGGACCAAAAGAAGTGAAAAAGCCAGCAAAGGCCAGAACGAAACCGTATAATTCCAGCGGATTTGCGAATCGGTAAAAAACAATTGAACCAAGAAAAAAGCAAGCAAAACCAGCAGCCAGATCAAAAAGCTCAGTCCGGCGCGCTTTCCGTCAAAGGATATTCTCCGGGTGAGGACGCTCAACACAGGCTCTTTATGAACATAACGCACACAAAGTAGCAGAACCACCAGTGTCAGGGCGAAAGGCAGCAATTGCAGGAAGAAAAACAGGTTTTTGCCGTAATACAAAATGAGCTCCTCTATGTCAAAGCTTTGCTTTCCTTTGGCAGACATATAGAGCAGGCCGGGAATGGAGGAAGCCAGCAGCAAAGTCAGCACACAAAACAGGATGCTGATCAATACCGGGAACAAAGTCGTTTTACCGGGCGCTTGTTCAGGCATCAGTCAAAACCTTTAAAATCTTCCGGGCATTTGTATTTTTCACGCAAACGCTTTTGGTTACGGATTTTACGGAACAAAACGCGGTCGTCGTAGTCAATGATAAAACTGATTTCGTGCGTCCCGATCGATGAAGTCCGCAGGCGCGACATCGTCATGTCAAAGCAATACGCAATCCGGTAAGTGGTTTGCCGTTTCGGTGTCAGATGCACCCCTGTTGTAATGATAAAGGAATCGTATTTTTTCGGGAGCATGAGGTAATTCTGGTTCCGGAACCAGAAACCGGCAAAGAAAGGCTTATTGATCACATTGATCCCCACCGTAAAGGTCTCGAATTTTTTCTGGCGCTCGTAAACCACCCCCGGTGCAAAAATCACCTTCCCCACCAGGAAATTCATGTTCCCGTGCGCAATCGATTTGATCGGCAAACGTTCCTGGTCACCCAGGAAAGCATCTTTCGGCGTGGTCAGGTGGTGAAAGCCTGCTCCGAAAGTTCCGGTTACCTTGCTGTAAAAACGGCGTTTGCGTTTCTGGCGGTTATTGAATTTCAGGGCGAGTCCCGTTCCGAAATCCGCATAGGAAACGGAAGAAAAATTCGGGTTCGCAAAATTCGAAGGACGCACCACACCGTGCACCTCATCCAGCTGGTCGGAAAATACCAGCTTGCTCCAATCGATGAACTTGTTCACAAAACCGGCCGAAAACCCCAATTGAAGCAGGAAGTTTTTCGACTCGATCGGGCGGTACATATACTGGAAATTAACCCCGCTCGTGCGTAAGTTTCCTTCACCCGCAAGGTCCGTATAAGCCTGGGCGCCCAAGCCGATTTTATTGACGGCCTCGGCCTCAAAAGAAGCGGTCAGGGTATTAAATTTACTCGGGATCGGCGTCCACAGGCTGCGGGTATTCGCCCGGAAAGTAAAGCCGTTCCCGATAGCCACCATGCCCGGGTTGTAATACGTCGGGTTGTTATAAAACATGGAAAAATTCGGATCCTGCCCGAAAAGCGTTCCGCCCGTTCCGAGCAAAAACATCAATAGATAAAGGTAACGTTTTTCCATAATTATCTGATTACTGTTACTGTTCCCGCACGTTTAAAGCGTCCGTCCGGGTATTGTTTTCCATCCCATTGCTCCGAAGTCATGAAAGTCGCCTCGATCTTCCAGACATAAGCATCCTGCTGCACCGGCTCCCCTTTATAAGTTCCATCCCAACCCTCCGTCGGGCGACCATAGCCATCCAGGGCGGTCGTTTCCCAAATCAGGTTGCCCCAATCGTCATAAATCGTCAGGCGGTAACTGTACAGACCAACACCCTTCGGCAGGAAATGCGAAACTTCAAAATCCGGGTGCCCGGGGTTCATGGCATTCGCCACATGCAGACCCTTGTAATAATCCACCGTAATGAGCCTGGTGATCGAATCCACGCAGCCGTTGTCATTATAGGCAACAAGGGTAATCAATTCATTCCCGAAATGGTCAAATTTATAGCGCGGGTTCACCTGCGTCGAAGTGGAATCGTCTTCAAGCCTCCACAGGTAAGAATGAGCGAAAGACGACATGTTGATCAGGTCGATCGTCCCGTTTACCAGGTCTTCTTCCTCTACGTTCACATAGTTGAAATTCGCATACGGCGTTACCTGGATCGTGATCGGCTGCGCTGCAAAAAGCGTATCGCTGCAGCCTCCGTCACCGTAAGCCACAACGGTTACGAAATAATCGCCCGGCTCCTCGTACTCATAGAAAATGGCATTTCCGCTCAGCGTATTTCCATCGCCCATAAACCAGCGCACCGAATCTGCCTGCGAACTCAGGGATGTCCCCGTAAAGCTTTCACCGGCACACATCACCATATCCGACACCACAAAATTAGCGGCCGGTGGCTGGAAGATCGTCACATCGCGAATCAGGGAATCGGCACAGCCGTATTGGTTTTCAGCCACGAGCTTGATGAAATAAGTTCCCGGATTCTCATAATAGGTGCTTGGGTTTGTCAGCGTCGACGTGGCTACATTCCCGAAATTCCAGTTGTAGGAAATCGCGCCGGAAGAGGTATTTCCAAAAGTCGCCAGGCTTGGCAAATGACAGGTGTCTACGGAAAGTACATCAAAATTAGCAACCGGTACAGGGAACACCTGGATCGTTTGCTCTACGGAATCCTTACAGCCGATGTTGTTTTCAACCAGCAGCTGGATTGTATACGTGCCCGGCGTTGTGTAGGTATGGCTGGGACTGGATAGACCGGAGAAGTTGTTATCGCCAAAATCCCAGGAAACAAAGTTAAAGTTCGTACTGGAATTCGTAAACGATGTGATCGCCGGGATACAACCGTCGCCGGCCGTAATCGAGAAATCGGCCACCGGGCTGCTGGAAACAGTCACCGGGTGCGTGATGCTCGCTTCACAGGCGAACAGCGTGCTCACACCGGTCAAAGTAACCTGGTAAACACCGCTTGCCGTATACGTGTGAGTCGGGTTGCTCAGGCCGGAGTTGCTTCCGTCGTCAAAATCCCAGGACAGGTTCGATACATTGCTCGACTGGTTGGTAAAGCTGAAAGGCTGCCCCACACACTGTGAATTCGGGGTAAAGGTAAATTCAATATCCGGCTGCGGATGCACGGTGATCGTCGCAAAAGACGTATCCCGGCTGCAGTTGTCATTCACAATCAGGCGTACCGTATAAGTCCCGGCATCCGTAAAGGTATTCGAAGTTTGCGCCACATTCGATACGTTGCCGTCGCCAAAGTTCCAGTTAAACTGTTCCGCACCGGCCGAAATACTGGTGAAATTGACAGTCAGCGGCGCACAACCCTCGGTAATGTTTGTATTGAAGAAAGAATTAACGCTGGTTGGCAGAACATGAATATTATGGAAAGCCGTGTCCACGCCGCATTCGTTGCTCACAATCAGGCGAACGGTAAAAGTTGTATCATCCAATCCCGTCACAAACACCCGGCTGAACAGCGAATCGCTCGTGTTTGAAGTGGTCCCGTTACCAAAATCCCAGCTGTAGGTATCCGGCAAGCCGACGCTGATATTGGCGAAATCCACCGTAAACGGCGAACAGCCTTCATCAAAAGCAGGACCGAAAATAGCCATCGGGTCCGGCATTACTTTAACCGAATCCGTTTTGCTCACCGTTCCGCAGAAATTGGTCACATCCAGTGTAATATAATACGTTGTATCTGCAATAACGCCGGCCGTATATACCTGTGATCCCGGGTTCTGGCTGGCCGAGCTTTGCCCGTTACCGAAGTCCCAGCTGTAAACCAGGGCGCCGATCCCCGTCGAAGTATTCGTGAAATTTGCTGTCAGTGGCCCGCAAGCCGAATCCGGAAGCACAATGAAGTTGGCCGTTGGCGGTTCGCGCACCTCGATCGTTTGCGTCAGGGAATCCACACAGCCGGAAACCGTTGTCGCCACCAGCTGGATATCAAAGAAACCGGTTGACGTATAGGTATGGATCGGGTTGATATTGTGATTGATTGCCGTATTGTCGCCAAAATCCCAATCATAGCTGTCGCCCAGGATCGTATTGTTTGTAAAGCTTTCCGCCGAGCCTTCACAGACAATCGCATTGAAGGTAAACAAAACCGTAGGCAGCGGGTTGATGGTAGCGATTACGTCGTCCGAGTTCACACATTGGGTCACCGGGTCAGTATAGGTATAAGTAATCGTATTCGCCCCGATCGGTGTCACCGAAGGGTCGAATGTTCCGAAAGTTGCATTCGTAATCCCGTTACCTGTCCAGCTTCCTCCGGCAGGCGAGCCTACAAAGTTAAAAGCAGGTTCCGATTCACAGAATTCCACATCCGAACCGGCATCCACTACCGGTAAAGCATGCACGATCAATTCCATGGTATCGCGGGTCAGACAGTTTCCTCCCCCGAAAGAATATACCATTTCATACGTTCCCGGGTTATTCGGTGTATAGTTTCCGTTGCCCGCAATACCTGTTCCTGTCCAGGTGCCGCCGGCCGGTAAGCCCGTAAGCTGGGTCATCGTATTGGAAAAGCACATTTCGAGATCACTTCCGGCATCCGCCTGCGAAGGATCAACCACCGTAACAACCATACTGTCAGTTGCCGAACAGGAAGAAAGCGTAAAACCATAGTACAGGGTAAAGGTCCCAACTCCTGACGGCGTGAAAACGCCACCGGCTGTCATGTTCGGCCCGCTCCAGGTACCACCGGACGGCAAACCGTTAAATTGCACCGGCAAGGGCTGGTTACATAAGGTCGTATCGTTTCCTGCATTTACCACCGGAAGCGGGTTTACGTTGGCAATAATATCATCTGTGTTGCTACAATTCGTCAGCGGATCAGTATACGTATAAGTCAGCGTATGCGCTCCGTTGCCGGCCACCGCAGGATCAAAAATCCCATTGGGATCCGTAATCCCGTTACCCGACCAGCTACCTCCGGTCAGGTTTGGTGTATTTGCCAGGTCAACCGTTCCGCCGTCAAAACAAATCGTAAAATCATCGCCTGCATCCACCACCGGTGCTGCATTAACAATGAAATCCATTTCGTCCGAAGTCTGGCAGGTCCCCGAACCAAAGCTGTAAGTCATGGTATAAGTGCCCGGTACTGTCGGGTCGTAGTTACCGCCCGCGGTGATTCCCGGGCCACTCCAGGTCCCGCCGGCAGGCAAACCGCTCAGCTGCACATTCAGCCCGTTTTCGCAAATCGCCGAGTCAGAGCCCGCATCCGCATTCGTCGGATCGATTACTGTAACCACAATAGTATCCTCATTGAAACAGCCGTTCCCATCCGTAAACGAGTAATAAACATCAAAAGCGCCGGTCCCGGAAGGTGTAAATTCACCGCTCGGATCGGTGATTCCCGTGCCGGACCAAACCCCATTTGCCGGGGTGATTGGCGTTAAGGTATTTGCAATCGGCTGGTTACACAGGGAAACGTCCGCTCCGGCATTCACAACCGGGAGAGCATTCACTGTAGCAATAATATCATCCGAATAAACGCAATTAGTTCCGGGATCCGTGAAACTGTAAGTCAGGGTATGCATGCCTGCTCCAGCCGCAGCCGGGTCAAATAGTCCCGCAGCATCGATTCCCGGCCCTGACCAGGTACCGCCAGCCGGGGTGATGGCCGTAATCGTATAAGGATCATCGTCCACACAATTGCTGACGTCTGCACCCGCATTGACCACCGTAATCGGCAAAACAACCAGGTTAACGCTTTGGGTAACGCCCGAGCACGAGCCAAAAGAAGCAAAAACCGTATAGGTTCCTTCATCGTTCGGGCCGGCATCCGGGATCACCGGGTTCTGCTGGCTGGAGGAAAAACCGTTTGGTCCGCTCCAGTTATATGTAGCCCCAACAACCGTATCCGAGAAAAATTCGGCATCGTAGCCGGCACACAAAGGTGAAACGGTAATCGGGTTTAGTGCCGGCGGCACATCGTTTACCGTCAGCGAAGTTGTTGCCACATCCGATCCGCAGCCGTTGGTTGCTGTGAGTGTAATGGTATACGAACCATTGGTAGGATACGTGATGGATCCCGGAATGGGGTTGGAAGAAGAAGTCGTTGATGCGCCCGGGAAATCCCATTGATACGTGTTCACCGATTCCTGGCAATCGTTGTAAATTGCCGTCGGTGTGATATCCTGTCCACCGCAAATGCTCGAGACGGGATTAATAGCGATCTCCGGCGGCGCCTGGGCAACAAGCTGTTCCGTATGGGTAATATTCCCGCAGCTATTTGTCAGGGTCAGGTGAACACTATAAATACCGGGAGTATTGAAAGCAAACTGGGGCTCGACGGTCTGCGCATTTGTTCCGTTAATGAAGTTGCGCGAACCGGAAGCGGGGTTACAGGTTGCCTGGTCAAAAGTCGTGGACCAGTTTCGCGTCACCGAGCAAATATCAACCGTAGACGACAAATCATCCGTGGTGACATTAAAAGGCACACAGGAAGAAGCAGGATTGAGCGTAAAATCCGGAACCGGGGCCGCTTCCACGCAAACCAAGGCTGTATCCCGGGTGGTTCCGCAGGAATTGCTGGTGCTTAATACCACTTCATAAATGCCGGGAGCCGTATAGACGTGCGTAACACCGGTTGAGTTGGATGAATTGACCGTTTGGCTTTGCCCGTCGCCAAAATCCCAGAGAAAGTTGGTAAATTGGGAGCAGGATCCGTTGTAACCCAACTCTGTATTATTAAACATCGTAGCCATCGTATTGACACAGAGGCTGGTGGGTGTCACATCCAAATCGGCAATCGGTGGCGCGGTAATACGGATCCCCCCTACCGTTGCCAACGTCGAACTGCATAAGTTCACCGCTTCGATGCTGAAGGTATAAGCCTGGCCCGGAAGCGGGCAGGAAGACTCCAGGTAGGTATGACAAATTTGTGCGGGCGGCGGGTGACTGAAGGTATCTACAGCGGAACCGTCCCCGTAATCGACCAGGTAGGTCGTCGTATTATGATTTCCGCTGATCCCCGTAATCTGGATACAAATTTCGAGCGGTGCACAACCCACGGTATTTCCCAGGGAAATCAAACCGATAGACGGGTTACTGGTGCTCGCCACCGGTATAATTGTTGAATCACGACAACCATTGCTGCCTGTAATTGCATAGATCAGGTCAAAAACCCCTTCGCTGGAATAGGTATGGCTCACCCCTGCCCCCGGGAAAGTCGGGGCCGTAAAATCTCCCGTCCCATCACCCCAGATGATCTGGAAGTTGCTGTTTCCTGCCGTGCTGGAGTTATCAAACACTTCGAGGGAAAAGGTAGCGCCGTTTCCACAGTTCCGGAAACCGGTCATCGGATCGACCAAATCAGGTCCCGGGGTTTGGCGTACCGTCACGACCTGCGTGCTGGTTGCCGTACATCCCGCCGGACTGGTGGTTGTAAGGGTCACCGTAAAGTTTTGTGTAGCTGTTCCTACCGCCGTAAATATATGGGTGGGGTGTTGTGCAGTTGAGGTATTTAAAAGGCCGGAACCCGGATCGCCGAAGTTCCAGGAGTAGGTCGCACCGCCTGTAGAAGTATTGGTAAACTGGATCGGGAGGTTGGCACATTGGTTATTTCCACCGGAAAAGGTAAAAGACGAGGTCGGGTTTGGAGCTGCCGTTACCGTAACCTGGTCGGTATCCGTACAGCCTTCATCATCCGTAATCGTTAAAGTAAAAGTTCCTGCCGCTGTGGCCGTCGGATTGGCGCAGGCAACACAACTAAGTCCCGCGTTTGGAGTCCAGGCAAAGGTGTAAGGTCCCGTTCCACCCGAAGCCGAAGGGCTGCCGCCGATCTGCACCGAACCGGAAGGGCAAAGAAAGACGTCCGGGCCGGCGTCGGCCTGACATTGGGAAAACAAAGAATCCTGCACCTGGCAGATGCACAAAAGAGTGAGAAGAAGTGAGCTGAAAATTTGGGGTAATTGTATTTTCATCCTGAGTGCAATGTTCTGGTGTTTAAAACGATAAACAAAAAGTCTGTCAAAGATAATAAAAGTACGTGATAACACGGAAATGGTTGGCTTAAATCTAACAATAAATTTCCATTAAAACAAAAATTTACGTCACATGACGGATGGGCGAAAATGCGCTTGGCTCAAAGATTGTTAAACTTTAATAAAAAAGCCGTCAGAATTGTTAAAATTGCTTATCTTTGCAGCGTATTTTTAAAACATGTAAAATGGCTGAAACGCTTTCAGGAATTGAGATCAACGAGATCTTGGATCAATTAGGGATCGAACAGGTAAACCGCGGTGCGTCCACCGGCAGCTACTGGTTCAGTACAAGGGGAACAAAAATCGACTCTTACTCACCGGTAGACGGTAAATTAATCGCATCCGTCAGCTCTTGTTCCGAGTCGGATTACGAAGCCATTGTTTTAAAAGCACAGGAAGCTTTCAAAGTGTGGAGAACCATCCCTGCACCGAAGCGCGGTGAAATCGTTCGCCAGCTGGCTGAAAAAATCCGCGAATACAAAGAGCCGCTTGGTAAGCTGGTTTCCTACGAAATGGGAAAATCCCTCCAGGAAGGCTTGGGTGAAGTGCAGGAAATGATTGACATTTGCGACTTCGCCGTAGGTTTGTCCCGCCAGCTTTATGGTTTGACGATGCACTCCGAAAGACCGGGCCACCGCATGTACGAACAATATCACCCGCTGGGGATCGTCGGAATTATTTCCGCGTTCAACTTCCCGGTTGCCGTTTGGAACTGGAACACAGCACTTGCCTGGGTTTGTGGTGACGTTTGTATCTGGAAGCCATCCGAAAAGACTCCGTTGACGGCGATTGCCTGCCAGAAAATTACCGAAGAAGTATTTTCAGCCAACGACGTTCCGGAAGGTGTTTCCTGCCTCGTGATCGGCGGCGCTGAAATCGGTAAACTTTTAACAGCCGACACCCGCGTTCCTTTGATCTCTGCCACCGGTTCTACCCGCATGGGTAAATCCGTAGGCGAAGTGGTTGGCGCCCGTTTGGGCCGCTCCCTGCTTGAGCTCGGAGGAAACAACGCCATCATCATCACCCCTTCCGCCGACCTGAAAATGGTAGTTCCGGGAGCGGTATTCGGTGCCGTTGGTACAGCCGGACAACGTTGTACATCCACCCGCAGATTGATCATCCACGAAGAAATCTACGATAAAGTAAAAGAAGCTTTGGTGAACGCTTACAAACAAATCAAAATCGGTAACCCGCTCGACGAAAATAATCACGTAGGACCACTGATCGACAAAGATGCCGTAGCGATGTACGAAAAAGCCCTCCAAGAAGTCGTTGCCGAAGGCGGTAAAATCATTGTTGAAGGCGGTGTACTGAGTGGCGAAGGCTACGAATCCGGATGCTACGTGAAACCGGCGATCGCTGAAGCTGAAAACCACTTCCAGATCGTGCAGCACGAAACATTTGCCCCGATCCTCTACCTCCTGAAATACAAAGGTGGTGTGGACAATGCTATTGCCATCCAGAATGGTGTTCCGCAAGGTCTGTCCTCTGCCATTATGACCAACAACCTGAAAGAAGCTGAGGCTTTCCTCGCTGCTTCCGGTTCCGATTGTGGTATCGCTAACGTAAACATCGGTACTTCCGGTGCGGAGATCGGTGGCGCTTTCGGTGGTGAAAAAGAAACAGGAGGCGGTCGCGAATCCGGTTCCGATGCCTGGAAAGTTTACATGCGTCGCCAGACAAACACCATCAACTATTCCGACAGCCTGCCATTGGCCCAGGGAATCAAGTTTGAATTGTAATTCAACAACAAAATATACAGGGAGCCGCTTCACATGGAGCGGCTTTTTTATTTTCCGGCCTCCCGGATGTGCACGAGCCTGAGCATCTCGTGTAATCCATGATCCTGGTGTATCCGGTAGTGTCTTCCGTCTAACCTGTATGCTTACTCCCTATGTACTCCCTATTGAGAGCCTATTTACATGATGTTAAACAGAATGTTTCCATAAACAGGTTTCTGCGGGGCTTCCAAAAAAATACCTTAAATGAGGTATTTCGAAAGCCGGAAAAAAGGTATTATTTTGCAATTTAGAATTATTCTAAATAATAACGTGCGCCCGGATGTCCAAAATTAAAATTCTTATTGCTGACTTTCATACCCTGACGCGTGAAGGCATTAAATCCGTGCTTTCCCGGCGGAATGACATCGAGCTCTGCGGGGAAGCGAAAGACAGCGCCGAATTGCGGGAAAACATCCGGAACGCCCAGGCGCGTATCCTGATCATTGATTTCCAGGTCGAGGGACAGTTCAGCCTGGACGACATTGCCTATGTCCGTAAAAACTACCCCGAAACAAGCATTCTCGTTATTTCCGGTAACCAGGACAAACAGCAGGTACTCCGGGCTCTGGACCATGGTATTCATGGCTATTTGCTGAAGGAATGCGACGAAGAAGAAGTGATCACGGCAGTTTATGCCGCTGCCAAAAACGAAAAATTCTTTTGCGGGCGTGTCATGGATGCCATCCTCGAAAAAGTGACCCACAGCTGTGAGCCGGGCTCCAATTGCGACCATTGCCAGCCGGTTTCCCTCAGTGAGCGCGAAGTTGAGATCATTAAGCTCATTGCCGAAGGCTTTACCACCAAAGACATCGCCGAAAAGCTCTTCCTGAGCTTCCATACTGTGGGCACGCACCGGAAAAATATTTTCAAAAAGCTCAGCATCCGGAATTCATCGGAACTGATCCTTTACGCCTTGAAAAAAGGCTTGATTACAAAATAAACGAAAGATAAGCAGATACCGCAAAACGGGTAGAGACAGTACCGCATATAAGGGTAAAAAAATACACGGTTTACGGGATTGCAGGATGGGCAGGACCATTCTAATTTTGCCGCAGCAATTTAGAATGATTCTAAACAATAATTTATCTGATATGAAAAAAATACTTTTACTTAGCTCTTTTTGTGCTTGTGCGATGTTCACAAAAGCACAGGTAATTACGGATACGGTTTCCTGCGGTGCGACCTATGCCAACCAAATCTGGTATAGCCTGGAAAATGACAACCAGGCCGATGCCCCGAAAAACAACTGGGACATTGCCTTTGATGTTTCCTCCTACGGAACGTCTATCCACATCAATTCTGCAATTGGTGTTACGCTGTGGACGCACCCGGACTTAACCATCGCCGATTGGGCCGAAACGGCCGACACAGCCGGAATCACAACCTGGACAGCTGCCTACAACAGCGAAACAAGCTGGGGAACAGGGGCTTTTGACCAGGGCGTATCATCCGATCCTTTTGATGTGGGCTGGGGAATGTATAATGTGGTGACCCACGTAGTAAGCGGCGATTCTATTTTTATTCTCAAACTTGCGAACAACTCGTACAAAAAACTGTGGATCGAAAACCTCAGCGGCGGCACTTTCAACTTCAAGTATGCCGATCTCGACGGAACGAATGAGCAAACGGCAGCGCTGCTAAAATCAGCTTACACAGGACGCAATTTCGCTTATTACTCCATCCAAAACAACCAGGCGGTTGACCGCGAGGCGGTTGCGAGCACGGAGTGGGACCTCGTTTTCGGTCAGTACACCACTTTTATCCCGATGGCTTACACGGTGGCCGGTGTTCTTTCAAACAAAGACGTAACTGTTGCCAAGGCTGAAAACCTGGATGATGCAGCCAGCTACAATAACTGGGGAGCACACGAATTCAGCGAGAACATCAACGAGATCGGTTACAACTGGAAAAACTTTACCGGCATGAGCTGGGAAATCCAGGATTCACTGGCCTTTTTTGTGAAAAGTACCACCGACGATATCTGGAAGGTGATTTTTACCGGTTTCGGCGGAAGCGGTACCGGCAACTTTATCTTTACAAAAGAAAAACTGAGCACGGCACATGTGACCGACCTCGGGCAAAACACCGGCTCTTTTGCTATTTATCCAAACCCGGCTCGCGAACAGCTCAACCTGGTGTACAATTTTGACCAAGCGGTTCAGAACGGTACTTACAAGGTACTTGAGCTTAGCGGAAAAACGGTACTCTCCGGCGCACTGAATACCAACAGCGGCTTACACACGCAGCAGCTTGAAACATCAGCGCTGAAAGCCGGTTCTTACATCGTTTCGCTTGAGTTTGACGGGCAAAGCCTGCAGCACAAGCTTATTATCCAGTAAATCCAAAAACAGCATACCATGAATTTAGTAAAAATCTTCGGAATCTTCCTCCTCAACCTACTCACATTAGTCGCTTTCGGGCAGAAAAATGAAAGTCCTGAAGTCAAAAAACTTCGCATGGACCGCGAAGCGATCCGCTCGATGGCGGGCTGCTACCAGGTAACCTTTGAGTTTGCAGAAACCTTTGCCCCGGATACGGCTTACAAATACCATGACCGCAAATTCGAAGAAGGACTGGAGTATGTGATCCTCGTAGAAGACCGTGACAAATTCATTTCCTTCCAGCATTTGCTCGTAGTCGGTGATATGATCATCAAACACTGGCGCCAGGATTGGGTCTATGAAAACACGGAAGTTTTGAGTTTTTACAAGGACAATTCCTGGAAAAAAATAAAGCTGACAAGCGAGCAGGCCAAAGGAACCTGGACCCAGAAAGTATACCAGGTGGACGACAGTCCCCGCTATGAGGGTTACGGTACCTGGAATCACGTAGACGGCCGTCATTTCTGGGAAAGCACAGCCGATGCCCCGCTTCCGCGCAGGGAATTCACCAAGCGCAGCGATTACAACGTGCTGAGAAGACACAGCCATATTGAAACGAATGCCAACGGCTGGTACCTCGAACAGGACAATGAAAAAATCATCCGTGACGCGAATGGTAACGACAAGCTTCTCTGCTGGGAAAAAGGCATGGAAAGCTTTACCAAAGGAAACTACGATTGCCGGGTTGCTACGGACTGGTGGGCAAAAAACACCAGGTACTGGGCGGATGTGCGCGCCACCTGGGACGACGTTTTCAAGCAGAGCAAGGAATTGAAACTGGAGAAAAAAGTAGAGGGTAAGCTCTTGTACGAAAAACTTTTTGACCTGGGCGATACCTACAGCGAAAAAACGGATTACAATTCGGCGGAGGCAAAAAGCGCCATTAAAAAGATCATTGAATCATATATTGTAAAAGGCTAAAATAGGATATAACGGAAGGGTCGCACGTCGTTCAATTTCAGCGGTCCTTCCTTATATTTTCCAATAAAAGATTATGAAAGCAAGTCGTTTTATCCACGCGATCCTGTGTTTTGCACTGGGTGCGTTTTTCATCTATGCCGGCGTGAAGAAATTCATGCCGAAGGGCCATAAGCCTAAAGCGCAGCAAACGGAAGAGATTATCCAGGCAGCGCAGGCAGATCATTTTGAAAACCCGCTGACTTTTAAAGTATCGGTAAAAATGCTCAAAACAAGCGGTTTCCTAAAATTCGTCGGGATCCTGCAAATGCTCGCCGGCCTGCTGATCCTGATCCCGGCTTCCCGTTTTGTAGGGCTGATTGTCCTGTTGCCGCTCACGGTCAATGTTTTTTGCTTTCATTATTTCATGGACAACCGTCCCGAAGAAAACCTCGAAACCGGCCTGTACCTTTTGGGCAATCTTGTTTTGCTGGCGGCTTACTATCCCAAAATCCGGACGCTGTTTAACGCCAAAATCTTCAAACAGGCCTGATTTCCGAAATGAGCCAGATCCGGTCCATAGTGCTTTGTTTTGTCCTGCTTTTCGCTTCCAACGAGCTGAAAGCTCAGACACTCACGGTATTGTCCACGGAAAAAACACCACTTTCCGGGGTGTCCGTTTTGTATCGCGACTTGCCTTCGGGAAAAGAAATCAGCTTGCTGACCGACAGCCTGGGCCAGGTAAGGCTGGGATTAAATCAAACCAAACTCCCGCTCCCTGTCTTGTTTTCCCACCCGGATTATGAAAAGCTGAAAGATACGATCCGCACGCTTTCCGACCGGGTATTTGTCCTGAACGCCGTGCAAAGTACGCTGGATGAAGTGGTAGTTACGGCGCAATACGCTCCGGGAAGTGCCGAAAACGCCGTACATAAAATCCGGGTTCTGGATGCAAAAAAAATCGAAGCGATGGCCGCCCAAAACCTGCGGGATGTGCTCACCAATGAGCTCAATATCCGGATTTCGCAGGACAATATCCTCGGCAGCAGCATGAGCCTTCAGGGGATCTCGGGACAAAACATCAAAATCCTGGTCGACGGGGTGCCGCTTACCGGGCGCCTGAACGGGAATATTGATCTTTCGCAGATCAACCTGAACAATGTGGAGCGGATCGAGATCATCGAAGGACCGCTCTCGGTCAGTTATGGTACGGATGCCCTGGGCGGAACGATCAACATCATCATGAAAAAATCGCAGCGCAGCAATTTGTCACTGGATTTGGGAAGCTTTTATGAAAGCACCGGGCAATACAATTACTCAGCCAAAACCGGCATTCAAAAAGCCAGACATACCCTCGCCCTGAGCGGCGGCCGCAATTTTTTCGATGGCTGGCGAAGCAGCGACCCGGCTTTCCTGGTGGAAAAAGTACGGCCGGCCGACAGCCTGCGTTTTCGCGACTGGAAACAAAAGGAACAGTATTTTTCAAACCTGTTTTACACTTACCGCTTCAAGCGGGCCAATCTCGGTTTCACGAGCGATTATTTCCACGAAAAAATCACCAATCGGGGCTTGCCGCGCCTTCCTTACTTTGAAACGGCCTTCGATGAATATTACAAAACCCTGCGCCTAAGCCAGGTCCTGAATGCAAGTGGCCAGCTTTCCAAAAATTACCGCTTTCAGGTGCTGACATCCTATACCGTTTTCCGGCGGATCAAAAATACCTTTTTCAAAGACCTCACAACCCTGGAAGAAAGCCTCAGCGCAACACCCGGCGAGCAGGACACGAGCAGGTTTAACAACCTCATGAGCCGGGGCAGCATCAGCGGGGTAAAGGATTCGGCCAAATTTAACTTTGAGCTGGGCTACGACCTGAACCTGGAAAAAGCAACCGGGATCCGGATTGCCGGGCAGGAACAACAGTTTGGAGATTATGCTTTATTTGCCAGTGCGGAAATCAAACCCTTTCAAGGCCTGGTCATCCGCCCCGGGCTTCGCCTAACGCACAACACAGCCTACCAGGCACCTTTGATCCCTTCATTGAATTTGCGTTATGCATTGCTGAAAATGGGCAAAAGCCGTTCGCTGACCCTGCGCGCTTCTTATGCCAAAGGTTTCCGGGCTCCTTCCCTGAAGGAA
>CBINGV010000037.1:0-17571 GCA_966250255.1 uncultured Flavobacteriales bacterium
GGTCAATGCGGCTCACCAGTCCTTTGCGTTCCGTGATCCACAAAAAATTGTCCGGCCCGTACTGGATTTCCCAGGGAACGTCCAAACCGGTGTAAACCGTATCCACCTGCACTTCCGTGGTACCGATCATCATCGTACTTTGTCCGAAAAGGGCTTTTAAAGGCAGGTAAATAAACAGGAAAAGGTATATTTTTTTCATAGCTGTAGTATATCAATTGTAACAGTGCAAGTTACAAATTTCGGCTTACATATAAAATAGAAATTATTGTGTGATTCGGAGATTCGAAAAGAACCGCCATTTCTCTTACTATTTGAATTATATTTATCCCTATGAAAGTACGAAAAGAACAAACAGTTTGCGAATGGATGGAGGTTGAGGCGGATAGCCATGTCGGATTTGCAATCGGCTCTGTTGGCAAAGGTATACTTCATGGTTTGAGACATCACCCTGTAAATCATACCAATGGTTGGTTTCTTTGGTTTGGAGAATATTCCGATAAAGATGATTTCTTCGTTCCTCTTTGTATAAAACATCTTCCTGATTATATTCAGCAGGATATATCCGAATATTTAGAATTACCTCCAGGGTTCCGGTTTTTAATTGATGGCCTAAATTATGAAGATGTTTGGTACGATGAACAGTTGCTCCAGGTAGATTAAGTTTTACTATATTAACACCATGAAAAAACTCCTGCTTTCCTTTTTCCTGCTGGCATTTTACCACGTTCAGGCTCAGCTCGATCTCGTAAAACATGTCAATCCGCTCATCGGCACCGAAAAAATGGGACACACCTACCCTGGCGCTACCGTACCTTTCGGGGCCGTGCAGCTCAGTCCCGAAACGGATACCATTCCCTATGAGAAAAATGGCAAATACAATGGGGAAGTGTACAAATACTGTGCAGGCTACCGCTACGAGGATAAAACCATTGTGGGATTCAGCCAAACCCATTTCAGCGGCACCGGCCATTCGGATTTGGGCGATTTTCTCCTCATGCCCACGCAGGGAAAATTACAATTGAACCCCGGAACAGCCAATCATCCCGAAAGCGGCTACCGTTCGGCTTTTTCACATAACAATGAGAAGGCAGAAGCCGGGTATTACCAAGTCAGGCTGGACGATCACAACATCCTTGCCGAAATGACAGCCACCACGCGCACCGGGATGCACCAATACACCTTCAGCGAAGCCGGCGAGAGCCACATCATCCTTGATTTGATGGCGGGAATTTACAATTACGACGACAAGACGGTTTACACCTATGTCCGGGTGATCAACGATTCCTTAATTACAGGCTACCGGCAAACCTACGGCTGGGCCAGGACACGGACCGTTTACTTCGCCTTGTCTTTTTCCAAAGCTTTTGTGAAATACGGCCAGAAAAACAGTGATTCCAAACAAGCTTACCGCGGTTTCTGGGGCAAATTCGACCAAAGCGCGAATTTCCCGGAAGTTGCGGGAAAAAAAATACGCATGTACTTCGATTTCAATACCGTGGCCGGTGAAAAAATCAAAATCAAACTGGCCTTATCGCCCGTCAGCCAGGAAAATGCACTCGCAAATATGCAGGCAGAAATCCCCCATTGGGATTTTGAGCAGGTGAAACGCGAAGCACAGGAATCCTGGAACAAGGAATTGAATAAAATTGTCATAGATGCGCCGGATGAGGTCAAAACCAACTTTTATACCGCCATGTACCACACCTTCCTCGGCCCTACCGTTTATATGGACCAAAACACGGAATACAAAGGCCTCGACCAGGATATTCACCAGGCTTCCGGTTTCACCAATTATACGACTTTTTCCCTCTGGGACACCTACCGGGCTTTACATCCTTTTTTCAATATTGTCCAGCCGCGCCGGAATAGCGAAATGGTACAATCCATGCTTGAACACTATAAGCAGAGCAGCCTGCACATGCTGCCGATCTGGTCGCATTATGCCAACGACAACTGGTGCATGAGCGGATACCATAGTGTTTCGGTGATTGCTGATGCGATCATCAAAGGGGCTTACACCGGCGATGCCAAAGCCGCTTTGGAAGCTTGCGCTACTACGGCCCGCCAGCGCCATTACGAAGGGATCGGCTCCTACATCGACAAAGGCTATATCCCTGCCGAAACAAGCGGAATTTCCGTTTCCAATACCCTGGAATATGCCTACGATGACTGGTGTATTGCCCAATTGGCAAAAAAACTGGACAATATGCCCTTGTACTTTGAGTTCATCACACGTTCCGTAAACTGGAAAAACAATTACAACCCCGCAAATGGCTTCATGCAGGAAAAACTGGCCGACGGAACTTTCAAACAAGAATTTAATCCCATGAGCACCCACAGCCAGGGATTTATCGAAGGAAACAGTTGGAATTACAGCTTTTTCGTACCGCACAATCCTGCTGAGCTGATCAAAATAATGGGAGGTGAAAAGCGCTTCATCAACCGCCTGGACAGTTTGTTTTCCATGAATCTGCCGGATGCTTTCTTCGCTGAAACGGAAGACATCACCCGGGAAGGCATTATTGGCGGCTACGTCCACGGGAATGAGCCGGCGCATCATGTCGCTTATTTATACAACTGGACCGGTCAGCCCTGGAAAACACAGGCCCAGGTGCGCAACATCCTCAACATGCAATACAAGCCGGCACCCGACGGCCTGGGTGGCAACGACGACTGCGGACAAATGAGCGCCTGGTATATTCTCTCTTCCCTGGGATTTTACCCCGTGGCGCCCGGTTCGGACCAATATGCTTTAGGCTCGCCGCTGGTCAACAAAGCGGTCATCCATCTTGAAAACGGCAAAAACTTCGAGGTGGAAGCCATCAATCAAAGTGCTGCAAACATCTATGTTCAGAAAGTATTGTTAAACGGAAAATTACTTGAAAAACCTTTTATCTCGCATGCGGATATCACCGGCGGCTCGAAACTGACTTTTTATATGGGCAAAAAACCGAAGAAGAATTAGCTGATTGGCGAATGAATTGATTAGCTGACACAAACCTTCATTAGCTAATTAGCCTATTATCCTAATTATCACTTCTCTTTCACACAGGTATACACAAAAGCCGGCGGGAAGTTGATCGCCGTAAAACTGATGTGCACCGCCTGAAACTGGTTTTCGAGCAATTTTTTGGAAAGCAGCGAATACTGGAACTGGATGTATTTTCCTTGGTTTTTCAGGATATTGTAAGACTCTTTCAGGATCGTATCAACCAGCTTTTTCGGGAAATTGGCCAAAGGCAGGGACGAAATCACGTAATCGGCGTTCAGCAGGTTTTCCTGGTGCAGGTATTCGGTAATTTTTTCTGCGCTGTCGTGGATTAGTACCATACGATTATCCTGGATTTCCGCTTTAAGCATATTGTAAAAATCCGTATTGAGCTCAAACACCAGTAATTTTGCATCGGGAGCCATCTTTTCAAGGATTTTTTTGGTGAACACACCGGTTCCCGGGCCTAACTCAATGATGACTTTGGCTTTTTTGAAATCAACGTTTTTGAGCATTTTCTGGGCAAGAAACTTAGAGCTCGGGCTCATGGCACCAACCATTTTCTTTTCCTGCCAGAAATTTTTAATAAAGGATTTTTGCGTGGTCATCTGTTTTTGGCCTATTCTACGATCGCTAATTTAGCATTATTTATAATTCCGACAACTTTTCCAGGTAATTCTTTCTCCCAAAAAGGCGTATTTCGCGATTTGGAAAGCGAGCTCTGCGCATTGAGCACCCAGCTTCCTTTTGGATTAAAAAGCGTCAGGTCGGCGCGGTGGCCCAGCTCGATGGTTTTTTCTTTCAGGCCCAATACCTGACGGTTCCGGCGGGAAAGGATGTCGACAATTTCTTCCACGCTGAATTCCTTTGCGGCGAGCAAAGCCGAAAAAAAGCTTTGCAGGGTAATGTTTCCGAAAGACGCGTGATCGAATTCGACTTCGGTTTCTTCCGGATCATGCGGGCGGTGGTTGCTCACCACGGCATCAATCGTTCCCTCTTTAACGGCTTTCACCAGCGCCTGGCGGTCGGATTCTTTCCGAAGCACCGGCAAAAGCTTGAAATTCTGGTCAAAATCGAGTACAGCGCTTTCGTTGTACAATAAATTTTCGAGGTGCACGTCAGCGGTGATGTTCAGGCCTTTTTTCTTTGCCGCTGCAATCAAAGCAACGGACTCGGCGCAGGAAATCCCGCTCAGGTGCAGTTTGGAACCGGTATATTCCAGCAAGCTGATGTTACGCTCCACATGGATAATTTCTGCAATGTACGGATCAGCTTTCAAACCGGTGCGCAGCGAAGCCTCCCCTTCGTTCACCATACTGCCTTTTGCCAGCGAGCTGTCGCGTGAAAAAAGGCTGACGCGGGCATCAAAATTTTTGGCATAAAGCAACGCGCGGTAAACCAAACCGGCCGTTAAAACCTGCTCATCGTCAGAAAACAAATGAGCGCCGGCCTGCTGCATGTCGTACATTTCGGCGAGGTTCTCCCCTTTCAGGGCCTCCGAAACCGAACCGATCGGAACCAGGCTTGCGACCTGGTTTTGTGCCTTACGCAGCGTATATTCGATCTGCGTTTTACCGTCTACCACCGGGTTCGTTGAAGGAACGAGACCTACATGCGTAAAACCGCCGGCAGCGGCAGCCTGCAAACCTGAATCAATCGTTTCCTTGTGTTCAAAGCCCGGATCGCAAAAATCCGCTTTCAGGTCCACCCAACCGATAGAAACGTGCAGGTTTTCCTCCGCAATCCGCATCGCATCAGCATCCTCCAGCCCCGAATCGATTTTTGTAATTACGCCGTCCTCAATCAGCAAATCGAGCGTTTTTCCATTGTAATTGGATGTCCGGTCGACAATTGTTGCAGCCTTAATTAAAATTTTCATCTATTTCATCCATTTTAAAAGCGCCATTTCCGCCAGTAAAAACACAAGGGCCAATACGAGGAAAATACGCCAGTATTCTTTTGGTTTTTCAATTTTGATCAATGCGGCCTCAGAAGCATCTTTCAGGCTTGCGAAACTCACATTGGCAATGCCTTTTTCTGAAAAGGCCGCCTGGATCGCTTCTCCGTCCAGTATTTTTGCATCCGATTCGGCGCGGTTGTAATTCAGGGCCATAAATCCGAGGGTTTTTCCCTTGAAAATTTCATACAGGCCCGATTTAAGATCTGCCGAAACCGAACGGCGGCTGATGGAAATAAAAGTCAGGTCTTTTTCCTTGCTCGTTTCCGGGATAAACTCCAGTTCCCCGGCTTTCAGCTTCAAGGGCTCTTCGCCTTCCGGCACATCAAACACCGGGAACTGCGATTCGGAGCCAATCGTTACGGCAATCGGGTAGCGACGCTGGCTGGTTTCGGCAATCCGCAATAAAACCGAAGAAAACAAAGCATTGGATTTAAAACTGCCGAAGCCGTCTTTCAGGGAGCTCGCAAAAACAAAACACTTATTGGAACCTCCAAGCCGGAACAGCAAAGGCGAGCCGTTCTGGAGCTGGATCAAGGGGTAAATACCGTTGCGTTGGCTCACCTGGTAAGCTTTCGATTGGCTCGGCAGGTTCAGACGGTCCGGTTTTTTCTCAAACATCCCCTGGAAAAAAGGATCCTCGTAAACAATCTTCTGGATTTTCACCCCGCTCGAAGTGAGCCCCTGGAACCTTGGTCCCTTGAGCTTCGCCAGGAAAAGGTTCACCGACGACTGGTCAATGTTTTCACCCGGGAAAAAAGCGATCGTACCGCCTTCCTGCGTAAAATCATGCAGCAACTCGATTGCCCCCGAAGAGAAATTATTCCAGCCGTTGAGGATGATCAGGTCTTTTTGTGCGGTCGAATTCGCCGTAAAGGAAGAGGATGAGAGGCTCTGGGTTTGGTAATATTTATCGAGGTTGTAGACCACCGCAATGTTCGGCACGGCATCTTCCCCGTCAATGATCAGCACATTGGATTTTTCTTTCACCTCGTAGGAAAAGAAATAATCATCGTCAAAGCTCATTTGTTTATCGTTGACCTGCACCCTCCCTTTTTTGATCCCGGCTTCGAGATCGGAATAGGTAATCGGGACGACAACACTTTCATTGGCCTTCAGGTCAACAAACACATCGCGTTTGGCTGTATTCACTTCCATGTGCAACTCTACGTTCACCAGGTCCTGCTCGCTGAAATTCCGGATGCGGACATTCAGCTCGTTGTTGATGCCGATCTTGAAGTTCGGGTCACTGAACCACACCGAATCCACGGAAAGGTTGCCCGAAGCCTGGGCTTGCAGCTGAACCGGGTAATAAAAAACATCCTGGTCGGCCGCCAGTTCGCTGAAAGACGACGAGTTTCGCTGGAAATCCGAAAGCAGGATCAATTGTTTTGAGCTCAGCTGCTGGTCCTGCAACACCTGACTGCTAATGCCTTCCTTCATCCAGGCAACCACGTCATCCAGCTGCTTGACTAACGGGGAAAAATCAATTTTGTCCAGGCGTTCCAAGGCTTCGTTTTTACTGGTCAGGCGTTGCTCAAAGCCTTCAAAATTGTTGGTAACCAGCATAAAACGCGTATCCGGCGAAGCTTTTTGAATCAGGTTCCGGGCTTTTTCTTTCGCCATCGAGAGCAATTCGCCCTCTGAGCCTTTCATCGACATCGAAAAAGAATTGTCAATGTAAATCCCGATAAAGGGATAACCGCCTTTCCCTTCTTTTGAAACGGCCTTGTAAGGCTGCGCAAAAGCAATAATCAGCGCCGAAAAAGCCAGCAAGCGGGTAAGCAGGATCAGTAAATGCTTGAGTTTTTGCGTCGACTTGGTTTCTTCGTTTACCTGCCGGACAAACAACAAACTCGAGAAATACAGGGTTTTATAGCGGCGAAAATTGAATAAATGAATGATAATCGGTATCAGCAATAAGAAAAAGGCGAAGAAAAATTGCGGATATTCAAATTTCATGCTTCAAAGATAGAATTTTTATTCTTTGAATTAAACATCATTTATGTGAAAAACATGTTTCCCCCTTTGGAGGGGGATTAAGGGGGAGGATTGGCGATAATCGTTTAAGTCTCCCCTTTTTGCCTCCCCTCAATGGGAGAAATAAAATTACCCCTTCTGTTCCCAGATTTGCACCAGTTCCACCAGGGTTTTCACCGCTTTTTCCATGTCCTGCACCGACACGTATTCCTGCTTCGAATGAATGCCCATTTCACCGGTGAAAATATTCGGGCAAGGCAAGCCCATGAAGGAAAGACGTGAGCCGTCCGTACCGCCGCGAATGATGGAGCGTTCCGCCTTGATTCCTGCCTTTTCCATCGCCTGCACCGCATAATCGGTCACAAAAGGCACATCTTTCAGGATTTCTTTCATGTTGCGGTATTGCTCGGTAACAATAGCCGTATATGTTGCTCCCGGGTAGCGGGTCAGCACTGTGGTGAGGTAATTTTCGAGGCGGGCTTCATATTGCGCCAGCATCGCCGTATCGTGGTCCCGGATAATGAAGGTAATCGCCGCTTCTTCGAGCCCTCCCGACATGGAAACCGGGTGCACGAAACCTTCCCGGCCTTCGGTTACTTCCGGCGCCCAGGAATCCTTCGGGATCGAAGCCAGGAAATCGGCCACAATTTTGGAAGCGTGCACCATTTTCCCTTTGGCGTAGCCCGGGTGGGAAGAAATCCCCGTCACCTTAAAGGTCATCGCATCGGCAGAGAACGTTTCATCTTCAATCGTTCCAAGCTCGCCGCCATCCAGTGTGTAGCCATAATCGGCATTCAGTTTTTTCATATCGACCTTATCTACTCCGCGGCCAATTTCCTCGTCGGGCGTAAACAAAATACGGATATCCCCGTGAATGATCTCGGGATGATTGAGCAAATACTGTGTCAAATCCATAATGATGGCTATACCCGCTTTATCGTCGGCGCCCAACAAAGTCAAGCCGCTCGCCGTAATGATATCGTCACCGATTTTTTCCTTGAGGTAAGTCTGGCTTTCCGTCGTGATCACAACGGAAGGATCGTCCGGCAAAATCATCGGGCTGCCATCCCACTGGCGGTGCAGGATCGGCTTCACATTTTTCCCGCTGCAATCCGGCGCGGTATCCATGTGCGAGCAAAAGCAGATCACCGGCACTTTTTTCGTCGTATTGGAAGGAATCGTTGCATACACATAGCCCCATTCGTCCATTTCAGCGTCTTTGACCCCCATGGCAAGAAGCTCGTCGACCAGCACGCGCGCCAGGTCTTTCTGTTTCATGGAAGAAGGTGTTGTATCCGAATTCGGATCGGCTTCGGTGTCAATTTGTACATAGTTGAAAAAGCGTTCTGTAATCGTTGCCATGTGTTTTTATTTTGGGGTAAATATAATTCATAAATTGAGAATGAAGAATGGAAAATGAACAAACCTGGTATCCGAACTACTCCCGTAACAAAGCAAAATACGCTACATCAATCAGCTCGCCCGCCCCATTCCGGAAATCGTTTCGAAACACGCCTTCGAATTTGAACCCGTTTTTCTCGACCACCCTCCTGCTGCCCGGGTTTTCGGGACTGATGCGGGCATAGATTTTTTTCAGTCCCAATTCGTCAAAGCTAAAAGAGACCAGGGTTTTAATGGCCTCGGAAACAATGCCTTTTCCCTGAAATTTTTCGTCCACGAAATAGGCGATTTCCGCCTTGGGAACCGTCCAGTCGATTTCTTTGATGCTGAGCATCCCGATCAGCTGGTCATTGATTTCAATGACCAGCAAATAGCCTTCGCGGCGGTCATACTGGATGATTTTTTGCAGGATAAATTCTTCACTGGATGTAAGATCCTTCACCGCGTCTGTGGTTTTTGGAAAGTACATCCGTAAATACGGGCGGTTGCGTTCAACCAGGTCGAAAAAAGCAGCAACATCACGCAATAAAACCGGGCGGACTTCCATGTGTTCAAAAATAATGACTGCCTGTGAATTATACAACTAATTTGGAAGCGACTGTAATATAAATTTGTCCAAAATAACGGATTTTTACAAAACTTAACCGCTGTACCACCTTGGTATGGGATAAAACAACAACTGTGACCAGACTGTCTCCACGCAAATACTTTTTTAACCGGGGCATCGACAATTATTTCCTGGGCGTTTACAAGGCCTGGCAATTTATGAAACGCTTTTTCAAAGAAGCCTTTCGCGGCCCGCTCCACTTCCAGGAAATTATCCATCAATGGTTCGAAATCGGGATCAAATCCCTGCCACTGATCTCGCTTACCGGTTTTGTAACCGGCATGGTTTTCACCAAAAACTCACGCCCTTCGCTGGTCGAGTTCGGCGCTGCTTCGTGGCTCCCCTCCCTGATGACCATTGCAATCGTGCGTGCACTTGGCTCACTTGTAACAGCCCTGATCTGCGCCGGTAAAGTCGGTTCCAGCATCGGTGCCGAGCTGGGTTCGATGAAAGTGACAGAACAGATCGACGCCATGGAAGTATCGGCCATTAATCCATTCAAATACCTGGTGGTTACCCGGGTGATCGCCAGTACCATCACCATCCCGCTGCTGAGCCTGTATTGCAGCTTTGTGGCTCTGATGGGTTCCTTTGTGAGCGTCCACAGCAACGAAGCAGCGAGTCTGACCAGTTTTTTTCTCAATGGTTTTTCAACGATTACCTTCCTGGATGTTTTTGCTTCTTTAAGCAAATCGATTGTTTTCGGTTTTACCATCGGAATCATCGGCTGCTACAAAGGCTTCAATGCCATGCAGGGCACACTGGGCGTGGGACGTGCAGCCAACCAGGCTGTCGTCGTTTCGATGTTTATGATTTTTATCGAGGAGGTGATCATCGTGCAGGTCGCCAACTGGATCCGTTATTTTTAAGCTTATGGAACAGCAGAAAGGCATACAACAGAACGAAGAGCCGATCATTTCCATCCGCGGGCTTTACAAATCCTTCGAGGAGCTCGACGTGCTCGAAGATATTAACATCGATATTTACCGGGGAGAAAACCTGGTCGTGATGGGGCGCTCGGGTGCCGGTAAATCCGTGCTGATCAAAATCCTGATCGGGCTCATTCCGCCGGATAAAGGCAGCATTAAAGTGCTCGGCCGCGACATCACCAAGCTCAAAGGGAAAGAACTCGATGCCATCCGGCTCCATGTGGGATTTTCCTTCCAAAGCAGCGCCTTGTATGACAGCATGAACGTACGCGAAAATCTCGAATTCCCGCTGCGGATGAACCGGAAACGGCTGAGCAGGCAGGAAATCGATGCGGCGGTCGAAGAAGTGCTCGATGCCGTTGGACTGAAAGACAAAATCGATATGATGCCGGCCGATCTTTCCGGCGGACAGCGCAAACGGATCGGGATTGCCCGAACGCTGATCCTTAAACCGGACATCATGCTTTATGATGAGCCGACAGCCGGCCTCGATCCGATCACCAGCGATGAAATCAACCAGCTGATCAACGCCGTGCAGCAAAAATACAACACGAGCTCGATCATCATAACCCACGACCTCACCTGTGCCAAAACTACCGGCAATATGATCGCCATGCTGCTCGACGGCACCTTTAAGAAAGTCGGCACCTTCGACGAAGTGTTCAACCCGAAAGGAGACCAGGAAGTCGATGAAGAAATCAAGCATTTTTACAATTACAACTTTATAGAACCTGAATTATGAGCGAACCAGTCAATAAACGCGGCATCTGGGTCGGAATTTTTATCGTTATCGGGATTTCTTTTCTCGTCGGGGCGGTACTTACGATCGGCAACCTGCGTTCCACTTTCCAGAAAAAAATGACCATCTGGACGATTTTTGATGATGTCAACGGCCTGCAGGCGGGAAACAACATCTGGTTTTCCGGGGTAAAAATCGGTACGGTAAAAGAGCTGGAGCTCTACGGCCGGTCTCAAGTGAAAGTAACCCTGAACGTGAGCCTTGATGCCCAACAATACATCCGCAAGGATTCAAAAGTCAAGATCAGCACGGACGGCCTCATTGGCAACAAGATCATCGTGATTTACGGGGGAAGCCCAAGCTCGCCCCAGGTGGAAGAAGGCGACCGGCTGAGCAACGAGCACATGCTCTCAACCGATGATATCCTCGAAACCCTGCAGGAAAACAACCTCAATATCCTGGAGCTGACCCGGAAACTATCCGATGGTCAGGGCACGCTGGGCAAACTGATCAATGACGATTCCATTTACCGGAGTATTGCCCACACGGCACATGCCATCGAGCTTGCTTCAAGCGATGCCCGCATCCTGATCAATTCGCTCGGGCAGTTCAGCAGTGAGCTCAATCGCTTCGGAGATAAGCTGAACCAGAAGGGCACTTTGGTTGACAAGATGCTCAACGATACGGTAACCTACACTTCCATCCGTCATTCCGTCCGCAAACTGGAACATACGATGGACACCATTTCCGCCATGGTAAGTCAGCTCAAAGCTGCCGGCGAAAACCCAAAAAGTCCGGTTGGTGTGATGCTTTACGACGAAGAAGCCGGCAAAGATGTCAAGAAAATGATCCGCAACCTGGAAAACAGCTCCGAAGCCCTCCACGAAGACCTCGAAGCCCTGAAACAAAGTTTCCTGCTGAGAAGGTATTTTAAGAAAAAAGCGAAGGAAAAGGAGAATGGAAAATGAAGAATGTTGAATTATGAGTGATAATTGATGAATAGCTACGCATTAAATCATTAGCATATTATCATATTAACTCATTAGCAGATTAATTAATTCATTAACAAAGAAAATACAACTAATTAGGCAGCCCGTGTAAGAAAAAGATTGGCTTAATGTCGGAAATTTGTAATCAGACTCTTTTTTACAATAACTAAAACCAATCGACATGAAACAAAATTTACGCAATTCATTCAAAACAGGTTTTTTTGCCCTTGTGGCCATGCTCCTGTTTTGTCCATTTTCATTCGGGGCAACATTTACAGCAGTTGCGTCGGGAAACTGGAGCAGCACTGCAACGTGGGGAGGTATTGTCCCTGCGCTGACCAATCTTACGGACCAGATCACCATTCCGGCAGGCATTACGGTAACCATGGATGATGACATTACCCTGAACGGGGCAACTTCACAGATCAATGTAATGGGAAACCTGAGCTATTCTTCTTCCAATACCTTTACAATGCTGGCGGGCAGCCTTTCGGGCAGCGGAACGATCACAACAGATGAGTTTATCTTCGGGGCCGGCTCTACGCTCTTTTTTACCGGATCACTCACAGCAAATGCTTTCCGCACCAGCGCCGCTACCCTGCAAAGCTCAGCCGACATGATGATCAACGAAGAGTTGCAGCTGATGTCGGGCATGATGAGCGTCCAGACCGGCGGCACACTTTCGCTGGCAAGCGGCGCAACGATTCACCGTTCGGGCGGACAACTGAGCGTGAATGGCGGCAGCCTGAATTTCGGCTCTTCCTATCATGTTCGTTATTCATCAGCCAGCGCCTCGAGCGGGGTTGAACTGAGCGGTGCCGGGCTTCAAAATGTAACGATTGACCCGGGATCCGGGAATACCGTAAACATGAACACAAACCTGACCATAAGCGGCACGCTGACACTCAGCAGCGGAACCATGGACCTGGATGAAAACGACCTGGTAATCAACGGCAATGTAGCTGCCGGCGGCACAGGCAATATCGCCTCTACGGATGGTTCAAACATTTCGCTGGTAACCAGCAGCAACCTGAGCGGGTCCCTCCGCTTTCACCCCAGCTCTTACGAAGTCAACAACTTCATCGTCCATGTCGGCAGCGGCAACCAGGCCGGGATCAAGGGCGCTTTGCGCGTAAAAGGATCCTTGTCCCTCACCAGTGGATCGCTGAACCTGGATGATGCCGATCTGCATATCATGACGGCAATTGCAGCGGGCGGAACGGGAAGCATTTCGGCTTCATCGGCTTCCAACACCAGCATTTCCGTAAATACATCAGGAACTCCGGCGGGTGTGCTGCGCTTTACGGCCGGCGCCAACAGCCTGGATGACCTGGATATTGACATCAGCGGCGGCGGGGCAATTATGATCGCTTCCGACCTGACTATCAACGGTAGCCTCAACCTGACAGCCGGCCATGTGGACATGGGCGACAACATGCTGACGATTGCCTCCTCGGGCTCGATTACCGGAGGAAATAATAATTCCTACATCAAACTCGGCGCTAACGGATCACTCAACCGTTCCGTTTCCCTCTTGTTTACAACGATGTACCCGGTAGGGACCGGATCGGCTTACCTGCCGGCGAATGTAGGACTGAACCTCGGCTCGTCCACCGGAACCGTACGCGTAGGTGTTCGCCCGAATGTGTACTCTTCCGGCAGCAGCGGTACGGATATTTCCTCGGCCAATGCCATGGTGGACGCTACCTGGGACGTTCAATCATCTATTACGTCCAACCTCAACATGACCCTCGATCTGATGTGGAGTGCAGCTTCCGAAGTAAACGGCTTCGACCGCAATATGTCTTACATTTCGCATTATTCCAATGCCCAGTGGGACCTCAACGCATCCAGCGCCGCATCGACGATTTCAGGCGGGATGTTCAGCCAGACACGCGCAAACATTACTTCCCTGAGCCCTTTTGCGGTATTTGACGAATCAACACCACTTCAAACTCCGGAACTAAGCAAGCAAAGTGTTGAGATTTACCCGAACCCGGCGACAGACAAAATTACCTTCGGTAAGCTCGACTGGGCGCAGGGACCTGTGCAGGTGGAAATCATCAGCATTTACGGACAGCGGGTGGCCAGCTACGAGCTGAGCGAGAACAACAACTCGATCCCGTTGACGCAATTATCGGAAGGAAATTATTTCATCAAGCTCAACAGCAAGGAGTTAAGCGCTGTTAAACAATTCAGCAAAAACTAAGAATCAGCCCGACTGAATACTACGAAAAAAGCCGGTACTTCCATTGGATGTACCGGCTTTTGATTTATTTTTTTGTGAGCTTTTATTCTTCCATTTCGAGCCCATCAAAATAAGCGGCATCAAAATAGGTGTTAATCGCCCCGTAAAAGGCCACGAACAAATCATGTTTTTTCCGGATTTTCGGGTATTTCTCCAGGAAGCCCAGGTATTCTTCCGTCGGGCAAAGGATATTTTCCGCAAAGGAATTCAAGTCGTTTTCAAAGCAGCTAGCGCCGTATTGGTACAAAAAACCGGCTTCGAGGTATGCCGGGTTATAATCGAGTCCGTCGGTTTCGTTTTTGATGGAGTTCACCCCGCCCGATTCATCGAAATAATCAAAATCATTGAGCGCCTCCCAGCTTTCCTGGTCGATCAGATCGGGATAATTCCGGAGCAGGATACTGGAAAATTCGTGGTGAAAGGTTTTCTCAAGATACAGGTTGTCGTAACCGTTTTCCTTGCCTTTGTTGGAAAGATAAACGGCATCGCTTGAGTTGGTGCCGCCATATTCTACTCCAAAAAACTGAATGGAATGCAGCACATAGACTTCGCGCAGGTTTTCGGCCAGCAGATCTTCGGGGTATTTGGCCAGGGCCTTGCGGACAATCTTTTCACTGCGCTTTTCTTCTTCTTCCTCCAGGTCTTCCCCCCGGGCGTCAATCTCATCGGTTTTCCATTCTTCCGGAAAACTCGTATCACCCACTTTGAATAAGACCGGGATTTCCTTGTATTCGATTTCTTCCTCTTGTTCCTGTTCTTTAGCCAGGGAAGCGCTACAGGAGGCCAGCAAAACCGGAAGCAATAGAAAAAGGCTGTATTTGAGCATGGTACGGGCTTTTAAAATATGTTGTTAATACGCAAAAATGTGCCAAAAGTTATACCCGGACACAAAAAAAGCCGGAATCAAGTCCGGCCTTTCAGTTTCATATCGAATATCCCTTAGAAAATCTCGTTCGCAGCGAAATGGAATTTTCCTTCAATCTCCGCATTTTCGTCGGAATCGGAACCGTGAACGGCATTTTTGGCTTTGCTCTCAGCATAAGATTTGCGGATCGTGCCTTCAGCAGCTTCAGCCGGGTCAGTTGAGCCGATCAATGCACGGAAATCAGCCACCGCATTTTCTTTCTCGAGGATAGCGGCAACGATTGGCCCGGAAGTCATGTACTCTACCAGCTCCCCGTAAAAAGGTCTTTCAGCATGTACTTCGTAGAATTTTTTCGCCTGCTCTTCTGTCAAGCGGGTATATTTCATAGCCTTAATTTCAAAACCGGCCTGGATGATCATGTCGATAATTTTTCCCATGTGCCCGTTCTCGATCGCATCAGGCTTCAGCATGGTAAATGTTCTGTTTGTTGCCATTTGATAAATTTAAATTCGGCCGCAAAGATAGTTATAAATTGAGAATTGAAAATGAGAAAATGGAAAATTTTAACATTCCTTAATTTAAAGCTTCATTGCCCTTAGTAAACACCCCAATTCTTAATTTTCAACTTTCCATTCATTAAAGGCCGAATTGAAAAATTCGTTACTTTTCAGTACTTGTAAATTCCAGCCTGGTCATTTCCCAATACCCGGTATAAAATTCTTCTCTGAACGCACCATCCATGCCCGGCATCTCTGAACCGATAACAACCCGGTATGTCCCTTCATATTTCTTTTTTTCAGGATAAAAATAGCCTTGGTATTCAACCTCGTGGTTTTTCACCGAATAATCAATCTCACAGCGGGATGTTTCTTCGTTAAAAAAATAATTGTACGGGTATTTTTTGACAAAACTGATTAATTGTCCATCAATAAAGCCTTTCACCCGGACATCCCCCTCCCGGAACAAGGTTTTGGTTTCCCGGTCGACAGAAAATCCTTAAAAGCTGTTATTTTCAAATGAAAGGTCAAGAGTAAAATCTACTTTTTCGTTGAGCCCTTCCCCTAAATTGTATTCAAAAAAGCCTTTCCAGATCATGATATCGAAGATTCATATTTATTGTTCCGAATTTTCGAATCCGTAAATTTCCCTTTCAAACCCCAAACTGCCCCAGGTGCCAGTCCAGGTGCTTATAGAACATCGTGTTCCACTCATCTTTGTTCAGCACACCGAACGAATGCGAATCTTGTCCGTCAAAGTGCTTTTCGCCCAGCTGCTGGGTTTTGCGCAAAAAGTCAATAAGGCGCTCTTTTTCCTCTTCAAAAACACGCTGGTCAATGATGATGAAATCCTTCGCTGTCGGGCTGCTTTTTTTGTAAGGCTTTTCCGTTGTAACAATCGGCTTCACGAATTTTCGCAGAATCCATTTTTTCAGACCTGTCGGTCGCTTGTATTTATCGGTAAATGCATATTCGTAAGTCACCGAGCAATGTGCCAGCATCTGGCCGACGTTCATTTTACCCCATTGCGGTTGGCTTTCCGGCGTGAGCTTGCCGATCCGCTCGATCATGCCGTTCGTAATTTCTTCCGTAAAAATGTTTGGATATGTCATTGTTTTGGGTTTTGTGCAAAGTTATGATTTTTTCCCCACGAAAAAGCTTTCTTTGCGCAACTTTGAACCCTGGTAACTTTGTGGCCTCAAAGCCAATAAGTTTTTAACTTTCACCCGTTCATAAATCCTTTGCTTTCAGTTGATTTTAAAGGGCGATTCTGCTTATTTTTGTAGCTTATCGCAAGATCAGAATACGCACATGGCAGAAAATCAATATACCGAAGACAATATCCGCTCGCTGGACTGGAAGGAACACATCCGCCTGCGCCCGGGTATGTACATCGGAAAACTGGGGGATGGAGCGGCTGCCGATGACGGGATTTACATCCTGGTGAAAGAGGTGGTCGACAATTGTATTGACGAATTCGTGATGGGCAACGGAAAGCGCATCGATATCCGGATCAAGGACGGTAAAGTTTCCGTGCGCGACTACGGTCGCGGGATCC
Organism: uncultured Flavobacteriales bacterium; assembly: GCA_966250255.1. Lineage (GTDB taxonomy): Bacteria > Bacteroidota > Bacteroidia > Flavobacteriales_D > Crocinitomicaceae > M2408. Next base: position 16,760 of record CBINGV010000037.1, read on the forward strand.
CGCTCGGGAAAGTAGTGGAAGTCGTTTCCCGCATGAATACCGGGGGCAAGTACGACTCCAAAGCGTTTAAGAAATCTGTCGGTCTCAACGGGGTTGGTACCAAAGCGGTGAATGCGCTCAGCTCCCACTTCATGGTGTATTCGGTGCGCGACGGGGAGAAAAAAACGGCCTCGTTCCCCCGCGGGGAACTTGTCAGCGAAGAAAAAGTAGAAAAAACCGACGAACAAAACGGAACCTATGTTGAGTTTTACCCGGACGAGCAGATTTTCAAAAAGTTCAATTTCAAGCTGCCTTACCTCGAAAAAATGATCTGGAATTATTGCTACCTCAACCGGGGCCTGGCAATTTATTTCAACGGCGAAAAATTCCAGTCGAAGGAAGGTTTGAAAGACCTCCTGGAAAATAACATGGACGGCGACCCCCTCTACCCGATCATCCACCTGGAAGATACGGATATCGAAGTGGCATTCACGCACGGAAAAACCTACGGGGAAGATTACTACTCCTTTGTGAACGGTCAGCACACGACCCAGGGCGGTACTCACCAGAGCGCTTTCCGCGAATCGGTCGCCAAGATCATCCGTGATTTTTACAATAAAAATTACGATGCTTCCGACATCCGCCAGTCTATCGTAGCGGCTATCGCCGTGAAAGTCGTGGAGCCGGTATTCGAATCGCAGACCAAAACCAAGCTCGGCTCCCATGACCCCGAGCACATGGGCTGGGGCAACCTGCGCGTCATCAACGAGGACCGCATCGCCCCCGGCACCGGCTTCGGCACCCATGGCCATCGCGACATGGAGATCGTGAGC
>CBINGV010000038.1:0-17448 GCA_966250255.1 uncultured Flavobacteriales bacterium
CATTTCCTTTACGAAATTCAGGCTTTCAGCCCTTGTTGTCATTTCAGCCCTTTCGGGTTATCTTTTTGCCGGTGGGAAAGACGGGCTTGAGATCACTTACCTGCTTGTGGGCGGTTTACTCGTAACGGCTGCCTCCAACGGCTCCAACCAGATCTGGGAACGCGATCTCGACAAGTTGATGAAACGCACCCAATCCCGCCCGCTTCCCCAAAACGCGATGTCGCTGAATGAAAGTTACATCGTTGTTGTTTTGTGCCTGCTCGGCGGCCTGGCGCTGCTATTTATGCTCAATGTCCAGACTGCATTGCTCGGTTTGCTTTCTTATATTTTATACGTTTTCATTTACACCCCGATGAAACGCATCAGCCCCTGGGCGGTGTTCGTGGGTGCTTTTCCGGGTGCGATGCCGCCGATGCTGGGCTACATTGCCAAAACCGGCGATTTCGGGCTCGAGGCCGGGGTGCTGTTTTTTGTCCAGTTTATCTGGCAGTTCCCGCATTTCTGGGCCATTGCCTGGGTGGTTTTTGAAGATTATAAGGCAGGCGGTTTCAGTTTGTTGCCATCCAAGGACGGAAAAGGAAAGGGCTCGGCCTACCAGATCATGATCTATTCCTTTTTGCTGATTCCTTTCAGTTTGCTGCCCTGGCTGCTCGGCTGGACCGGGACGGTGAGCCTGGTGCTTGCAACAGCTGTGAGTGTGGTGTTTTTCTGGTTCTCTTACCGTCTCTTTCTGAGCTGTGAGGACAAAGACGCCAAAAAATTAATGTTTGCATCCTTTATCTACCTGCCTATAATACAGTTTTTGTACGTTTTCGATAAGCTATAAGATTATGCAAAAGAAATACAGCGATGAGCTCGACCCGGCGGTGAAGCTCCGCATGAAGAAAAACCTGGTTTACGTTTCCATTTTCAGTATCGTCATGATTTTTGCCGGGTTTACTTCGGCATACATCGTTTCCATGGGAGATACCTTTTGGGTAAAATACCCTTTGCCGGTGGCTTTCTGGGTCAGTACGGCGCTGATCCTGCTGAGCAGTATCACTTACATCATGGCGGTTTCCTTTACCCACCGGCAGGATTTCAAAAAGGTAAAGATCATGATGATCCTCACTTTCCTGCTGGGGATCGGTTTCACGGTTTACCAGTTTAAGGGCTACGGCCAGCTTTTCGACAAGGGAACGCATTTTGTTTCCCCGATCCTGGTAACGGAAGGGCGTTATGGCGATTATTTCGAGGTCAAGCACAAAGACCGGGGTTTTGTGGGGGTTAATGCCAACGATTATACGTTGAACGGGAAAGCCATGAACGAAGCGGAAATGAAAAGCCTGCAGGACTTCATGAAGCCTTTCCATAAAATCGCGAGCCCGAAAGGCTATTCCATCAGCTCGATCGGTACGGATTACACCTTGTATTACGAAGGCGAGCCGGTTTCGGTCAAAGAAAACAAGCTGGTGACTTCCGGCGGAAAGGAATTGCGCTACGTGGAAATGCTCCGTTTGCAGTACCTGGCCTGGAACATCCGCGACAAGCGCGGTGACTTTTTCCACCACGGAAAACTCGGGCAGGATTTCCACATTTTTTACAAGGGGAAAGAACTGACGTACAAAGACCGGAATTTGTATTATGGAAAACGCAAACTTTCCGCGCCGCTCCAGCTCAAAATGAACCAGGCGAACGACACGGCTTCCTCGTATCTTTTTATCATCACCTTTTTACACTTGTTACACATCTTCGGAGCCCTGATTTACTTATTTAGAATGGTTCTAATCACTTTTAAACCCACATTATCGGCTGATAATCAATTGAGTATCCGCTTGGGTTCAATTTTCTGGCATTTTTTAGGGATATTATGGATTTATTTGTTGGTTTTTTTACTTTTTATTCATTAAACTTGCAAAAAATTTTTTAGAATGGCAGGTCACGCTTCAAATCCAACTGACGCCGCTACCCTCTGGGGTGGTAAAGTTTCCCCGTTCAGCACGAGCTACGGGAAATTAATGATGTGGTTTTTCCTTGTCTCCGATGCATTGACATTCGGAGGTTTGCTCGTTTCTTACGGCTTTACCCGTCACGATGCCCAGGTTTCCTGGCCGATCGGTGAAGAAACCTTCAACTCCCTGCCTTTCCTGGGACACGGTTATCCGCTGATTTACGTAGCCTTAATGACCTTCATCCTCATTGTTTCTTCCGTAACGATGGTGCTCGCTGTTGAAGCCGGTCACCGCATGGACAAGAAAGGGGTGATGAAATGGATGATCGCAACCATCATCGGTGGTTTCTTCTTCGTCGGTTCACAGGCTTGGGAGTGGTATCACTTCATCCACGGATCCGAATTCGGTAAAGTGGAGCTGGCTGATGGTTCCCGTGCCATTGTAAAAGGACATTTCGGCGAAATCAAAGATTTTACGGTTGTTGAAGCCGGTCACCACCACAAAAAAGGTGATGTGATCAAAGACGACCTGATGCATGAGTTCCACCACGCGATCCTCGACGGTAAAGTAACGAAACAGGGAGCTACTTACATGGTAACCATGCATGACGGTTCCGTTGCGAAAGTAAACAAAGAAGCGGACCATATTGAGAAACTCGTTGTGAAAGAGTCCGGTTCCAAATACGTGATTAAATCAGGCGACAAAACACCGGTATTGATTACAGGCGAAGCCGCTCACAAAATGTATGACGAAGCGATCACCAGCGGTGAGCGTAACCGCGTGATCTACGGAGCGAACCTCCACCAGAACGAATACGGGCCGTCCCAATACGGACAGTTCTTCTTCTTCATCACCGGTTTCCACGGTTTCCACGTATTCTCCGGGGTGATCATCAACATCATCATCTTCCTCGGTGTTGCACGCGGTTTATATGCCGGTCGCGGACACTACGAAATGGTCGAGAAGACAGGTTTGTACTGGCACTTCGTTGACTTGGTGTGGGTATTTGTATTTACCTTCTTCTATTTGGTTTAATCGCATTAATTTAAGATATTATGGAAAGAGACGATATCATTGAATATTCCTTGCATGCTCACCACGACGAAGAGCATGGAAAAAAGATCCGCCGCAAAATCTGGATGGTTACGGCTATCCTTACTATCATCACAGCAGTAGAAGTTGTTACCGGGATCTTCGTTAAACAGCATTCTTCTATCTGGGAATTGGTAAAATGGGGCTTCATCATCCTTACCTTGTTCAAAGCCGGGTACATTGTATTGGTCTTCATGCACCTGGGCGATGAGAAAAAAGCCCTGAAGTACATGATCCTCATTCCTTACTTCATTTTCATCCTCTACCTGATTTTCATCCTCATTGTGGAAGCCCTGGCAGTAGACAGCGCGCTCAAGCAATACATGGGACTTTAATTCATAGCTTAGATGGCTGAACAAAAAGCTTCTGCCGGACGATACAAAGCAATACTGATGCTGTTGCTTGTGTTTGGTCCGGCTTTTTTATTGGTGTTTATTTCCACCCGCGGCTGCGACCACAAGTTCAAGCAGCTCGACGACCTGGGAGAAATGCCCGCCTACCGTTTTGAAGACGCTTCCGGTAAAGTATATACAAACAAGAGCTTCAAAAATAAGATCGTTCTCTTTACGACCATTCAGCTCACTTGCCCGGATTCCTGCGCGGTTTCCTTCTGGCACCTGAACCAGATCATTTACCAGCACATCCGCAAAAACCAGAAAAAGCTCAGTCATGCCAAAATCGTATCTTTTGTGACCGATGGCAAAGGGAATCCGGTAAAAGACCTGCGCGATATGGATTTCGTTTTGCGCGACCAGGTGGAAAACTACGACCCGAAGGTGTGGATCCTGGCCAGTGGCGATGCGGAAAGCCTGTACAACATTTCCCGCAATGGCGAAAACCTGCTCAAGGAAGGCGATCAATACTTCGGAGGGAAAGGCTTCCAGGAGTTATTGCTGCTTTCGGATAAAGACAACCACCTGCGCATGGTGCTCAAAGGCAATACCGAAGGCATGGTGCGCCGGATGAAAGAACACATGGCCCTGCTCGATAAACAATACGACAAAGAGGCGGCGAAAAAGAAAAAATAGTTTCGGAGTTAGTAGTTTCTGAGTTGCAGAGTGATTAAATTTGCAGCGGATAAACGATAGTTAGATGAAAGTCAAATTTTCCCTTTATTTTTTACTGGCAGTTCTTCTGTTTTCCTGCGGGGAAAAGAAAAAAGAACATGTTTTGCCTTTTATCGGCCATTATGACGTGGAATATAAAATGGTCGACGGGAAGGAAATCGCCGATACCATTTACCCGCGCATCCCGGCCTTTAAATTCCTGAACCAGGATTCCGTTTGGATCAGCTCCAAAGACATGAAAGGCAAAATCTGGGTGGCCGACTTCTTCTTTACATCCTGCCCGACGATCTGCCCGAAAATGACCTCCCAGATGAAGCGTTTGTCCATCCTGACCAAAGACATCGAAAAGGAAATCCAGTTTATGTCTTTCAGCATTAATGCCGATAACGATAAGCCGCACGTATTGAAACGTTACATTTCCCATTATGGGATCACGGCCCCGAACTGGCAGTTCTTCACCGGCAAATCCGAAGCGGAAGTCCATTTGCTGGGCGACGAAAACTTTTTGGTGAACGCGCGCGAAGACCTGGGCTCCGAAGGCGGTTATGCCCATTCCGAAGCCTTTGTGCTCGTTGACAAGGAGGGCTATATCCGCGGTATGTACAACGGCACCGACACCAAAGAAGTGGATAAGCTCCACAAAGATTTACGTAAATTATTGAAATATGAATACGGGCTTGATATCAGAGAGTAAGGTGAAGCGCTTCAAAGTGCTGATCACGATTGCGTCGATTGCCATTCCGGTAGTGGTGGCCGCTTTGTTTAAAGTGAAAATCGAAGGGGTAGACCTGAGTTTTCTGCCGCCGGTTTATGCCGGGATTAACGGTTTGACAGCTATTCTGCTCGTTGCCGCCCTGCTGACCATCCGCAAGGGGAAGCGCAAAATCCACGAACGCCTGATCAATGTCTGCATGGTGCTTTCGCTTTTGTTCCTGGTGTGCTACGTGGCTTACCACATGACCTCCGATCCGACTCCTTACGGTGGAGCAGGCGCTTTGAAATACATGTATTATTTCATTTTGATTTCCCACGTGATCCTGAGCATTGCCGTTGTACCAATGGTATTGCGCAGCTACCTTTTTGCCTGGGAAGGTAAATTCGAAAAACACCGCAAATGGACCAAAATTACCTGGCCGCTTTGGTTTTACGTAGCCGTTACCGGCGTGATCGTTTACGTGATGATCGCACCTTATTACGTGCATTAATGATGAATCTTGAGTAATGTGCTGAATCGTTCTCTCTTTTATAGAATGAATGCTTCTTCAATTATCATTTCAATTTTGGGTCCGTTTTGAGGATATAGCCCGTGCCCGCTTACATGACCCGGGCTCGCGTTATATTTCAGCATGATCTCTTCAACCTGGTTTTCAAAGCGGATGCAATCCACATATTGTTTTTTGGTAAAATGAAGACCTTGGCGGCCATTAGTAAAAAATAACATAAGATTTACCTTGTCGTCAAACGTTTGCTCATAATAGTAAAAAACGGCCATATTTTCTTGTTTCGAGCTGGCTTTTAATTCAGATATAAAAAGATCTTTCCGGGTTAGTTTCAAATGGCAGTCTAATCTGAGTTTGGAATTTTCGGCATTATGCTTTTTTAATTCCGAGCCAACAAGGGTTAAAACATTCTTTTTCGGATAAATGATTTTATTTGCGTTATTATCGTTGTAAATCCGCATAAATTCGGGATTATCAAGCTGATGGCCTTTAAGCAACAGGGCCTTTTCTTTTTTTAAAACCAGCTCGACTTCCGAAATGAATAAAAAGTCATAGTCGAACAATTGATGTCCACCGGTCCCGATCTTTAATTGTTCTTTATCCCGGTAAATGAAAAGAAATCCTTCATCATAGCATTCAACTAACAGCTTTAGCTCTGAAATTATTTTTTCCGGGTTTTTGGTTTCAATATGCGTAATTAATTCAGCCGGGTTGTCGGCATGTCCACCGTAGCCTTTTCTAAATTCAAAATAGTCAAACGTATATAGGTCCGTTGGAAAGTCAAAATACCAGTATGTTCCTAATATCATGTCCTGCTATAACTAATTCATTACTCATCGTTCAATATTTCAAATAACTCCTCAAGTGATGAATTCACAAGGGTATACCTTGGTGTGACCTGGTGCTTTTTTAAGGCTGCTGACGTGCTTTCTCCCCAGGAAACAACAATTGCTCCCTTCGGGATTTGATTTTGCTGTAAGAACGCTTCTGCGTTGCTTGGGCTGGTGAAAGCGTACAGATCAAAAGTCCGGTCCAATTTTTTGCTTTTCAGAAGGGTCCGGTAAATCACAAATTCTTCGTATTGCCCAGGTTTTAAGCAGGCGGCAAGGGATTTTTTGCTGATATCGGATAAAAAGAAAGAGGCGCGTTGCTCTCCCAACCAGTTGGCAAAATCGCGGGCCACGTTTTCCGGTTTCCCGGCCTCTTTGCCGCAAAATGCTACGGAATAGCCTTTCTTTTCGATGTGTTTTTTGGTGGATTCGCCAATCACGGCAAAAAGTTTGTTTTCTGTTCGGGGTGTTTGCTGCAGGAAAAAATCAAAGGCGTTTTTGCTCCCGAAAACATAGATGTCGCTTGTCGGCTGAAAAAGAAGATACGTTTGCTCAAAGGAAATAAAGGCTTCGGCATGCAGTTGAAAATTTCGCCCGGAACAAAAAGAAGCGAGTTGCTGTACTTCTTCCGGATTTTTGCTGATGAACACGGAAGCCGCTTTCATGCTAATTGGCTTTTAAAGCAGAAACGATCGTTTCGGCCGGGTTTTCCATTCCCTTTAGGTCGAAGCGGAAATGTTTGGCGGCCAGCAAAGAATTTTCCGCAAAAGCCACATAAGCCGTGTTCAGGTCCGGGCAATAGACACCGAGCGGCAACTGGCAGCCTCCTTCCATCAGGTTCAACACTTTACGTTCAATGCCGATAAGCGAAGCCACCTCTTCGTGGTTCATTTTTACAAGCAATTGTTCCATCGCTTCGTCGTTTTCGCGGATTTGCAGGCCGAGAACGCCTTGTGCCGGGGCAGGTACAAAAACAGTCGGATCAAGCACCTCCACGTGGAATTCGGAAAGGTCAAGTCCCAAACGGTCAACCCCGGCTTTAGCCAGCAGGATGGCGTCGTATTGTCCATCGCGGAGTTTTTGAACCCGGGTCGGCACGTTTCCGCGCAGGTCGTTGATTTTTAAATCCGGGCGCAGGCGCTGGACAATTGCTTTGCGGCGGGCAGAAGAAGTTCCGATCAGGGCATTTGCAGCGAGCGACCATTCCTGGCTGCTGTCCGTTTTTTCCTTGCGGATTAGCAAAAGCTCGGAAGGATCTTCGCGCTCCGAAACGGCAGCAATTTTCAGCCCGGCCGGTGGGTTGGTCTCCAGGTCTTTGTGCGAATGCACCGCCAGGTCGATCTTGAGGTCGAGCAATTCCTGTTCGATTTCCTTCGTAAAAAAGCCTTTTCCCTCCAGCTTGTCAAAGCTCAGGTTTTGGATGGCATCGCCCTGGGTAACAATGATTTTGATTTCTACGCTCGCACCGAGGTTTTCGAGTTGTTTTTTAACGTGGTGCGCCTGCCAGAGTGCCAGGTCGCTGCCCCGTGAGCCGATAATGACGTGCTGCATATTCAGATTTCCTGTTTCAATAAAATTTCCTTGGCCATTTTCATGGGCACACTCATGTATTTCTTCTCCATGTATTCCATGATCTTCTCAAGCACCTCGCGGGAATCGTCCGTCAGGTTTTGAAGCTCTTCCCGGAAAACGTGGTTTACAGCTGTGGATTTAATGTCTTTCACCATCATTGGTACTTCGCGCATGGCCAACTCCACTTTACGCAAGCGGTTCAACCGGCGGAATTCATACATGGCTTCTTTCAGGATGTCTTCCACGTGCGTGATCTCCTTGGAGCGCTCCTTCAGGTTACGATCGGAAATTTTTTGCAAGTGGTCAACGGAAATGTGGATAACGTGGAAACGGTCAACGATGCTTTTGTCGAGATCGTGCGGAATGGCGATGTCGATTACCACTTTTTTGCTTTCTTCGCCCTGGAGCAGCTGTTTGTAGATCGCTTCGGTGATCACATGGTTTTCCGCGCCCGTGCAGGTAATGATGATGTCAAAGCCTTGGTCGTAGTTCGCCAGCTCAGTCAAAGGGTAAGCCTTTCCATTCAGATCCCCGGCGAGGGTTTCCGCCTTGGAAAAAGTCCGGTTGAAAACGGCAAAATTGCGGTAGCCGTGCTTTCGGAGGAATTTCCCCATGTTGGTATTGGTCATTCCCGCACCAATGATCAGGATCCGGGCGTCGAGGCCGATGTTCATGTCACGCAGCGTATGATAGGCTAGGGCAACCACCGAAACCGGTTTCGTAGCGATGCTTGTTTCCGTATAAACGCGTTTCGCGGTTTCTACCGTGTGGCGCATGACCAGGCGGATAAAATCACCGGTGAGGCCCATTTTTTTGGATTGCTCAAAAGCATTGCGCACCTGGGTGATGATTTCGCGTTCGCCCACAATCATTGAATCGATGGAAGAAGCAACCTGCAAAATATGCTCAACAGCGCCTGGGCCGGAGCAGATTTGCGCCTTTTCGGTCAGTAAAAAAATTTCTTCCGCTGAAAAATTGGGGTATAAATTGCGGAAAAATTCGCTCAGGTAAGCAGCGCTTAGTGTCTCCTCCGTGCAAAACAGGTATTCCACCCGGTTACAGGTCGAAAGGAACATCAGCTCACTGATCCGGCTTTTATCCTTGAGTGTAGTTAGTCTTTGTTGTTGATTATCGGTTTCGATGTGCAGTTTACCTACCTCGGAAACATCCATGTTCCGATGGGTAAAAGCAATAATATGAAACGAAGACAACATGTTGCGTGCAATTTGTACCTGCAAATTTGCGAATGAATACAGGGAGTTTTGTCATAAAAATGTCAATCAAAACTATTTAGAATTAATCTAAACTAGCTAAAAACAAAGGCTTTCCCGATTTTTTGGCTTCCAAATTTTTTTTCATCGCTTTTTTAGCCGTTTTTGTCCCAAAAAGGCCTTTTTCGGTCAAAAAGGCGCTCGTTTTGTCATAGAACTGTCAGCGGGTAATTTTTTTCATTTTTTTCAGGCTTTTACTAAATTTTATAGCGTTTAATTGCCTAACTTTGCATCAAATTTTAAAACAAGCGACATGATTTTAGGTGCATTAGGTCCAAAAGAGATCATCTTGATTTTAGCCGTTGTGCTTTTGTTGTTCGGTGGAAAGAAAATTCCTGAACTGATGAGAGGATTGGGCAAAGGCGTAAGAGAATTTAAAGACGCTTCCAAAGGAGAAGAAAAAACAGCAGCAGAAACTACGGAAAACAAGTGAGTTTCCGGGCTTCTGTGAAAAGAATATATCGGGTATGGCTTCGGCGGTACCCGATTTTTCGTTTATATATCTCCCGCGAATAGCTAGGCACATAGGAGCATATTTCCCGTGGATTATACGGATTTGCCTGATGGCATTTGTTTCGATGTACCGAGAGAGTAAATTGAAAATCCGCAGCATCCGGGGGATCCTTTCTCAACTTTGCACTCTTTGTGTAAACTTCGCGGTCTTTGCGTTCCTGCGATGCAGGAGAGTGAACCCGCCTTCAGCGGGAAAACACCTATCTTTTAGGTTTTTCGGATATTAATCACTAATTTTGTAGAAATTCAAATTCAAACGAAATGATTTTAGGCGCGTTCGGTCCAACCGAGATCATCCTGATTCTGGCGATTGTACTTTTGCTGTTCGGCGGTAAAAAAATTCCCGAACTGATGAAAGGGCTTGGCAGAGTAGTAAAAGAATTCAAGGACGCTTCCAAAGGTGAGGAAAAACCGGCGGATTCAGAAGAAAACAAGTAAAAGCATTTATGTACGCAACACTAACTGAAGTTAAAACAAAATTGGCTTCGGGCACTTCTCTTTTGGATGTGCTCGAACATTATTTTTCCGAAATTGAGAAACGCAAAAAGCTAAACGCTTTCCTGGAAGTATTCCACGATTCGGCGCGTCAGCAGGCAAAAGAAATCGATGCAAAAATCAAGACCGGTACAGCGGGTCGCCTGGCCGGAGCAGTGATTGCCATCAAAGATAATATTTGCTACAAAGGGCATAAAGTTTCTTCCGCCTCCCGTATCCTGGAGGGTTTTGAGTCCTTGTATACGGCAACCGCGCTTCAGCGTTTGATCGACGAAGACGCCATCATTATCGGGCGTACCAATTGCGACGAGTTCGCCATGGGAAGCTCCAACGAAAATTCGGCTTTCGGTCCGGTGCTCAATGCACACGACGAAAACAAGGTTCCCGGAGGTTCATCCGGCGGCTCAGCGACAGCCGTTGCAGGCAACATGTGCAACATCGCCCTCGGAAGCGATACCGGCGGCTCTGTGCGTCAACCTGCTTCTTTCAGCGGTACTTTCGGACTGAAACCAACTTACGGGCGCATCAGCCGCTACGGCTTGATCGCTTATGCTTCGTCTTTCGACCAGATCGGCGTATTTTCCAATGACATTTACGATGCGGCGCTGGTGACGGAGATTATGGCCGGGAAAGATGAGATGGACAGCACTTCTTCTTCCCATGAAGTAGGCTCCTACACGATTTCGAACCTGGATGGCAGCAAGAAAATTGCCTACATCAAAGAAACCTTCGAAAACGAAGGGATCCACCCGGACTTAAAGGCAAAATTGGAGCAAACCATTAGTCAGCTCCGTGCCCTGGGACATACGGTTGAAGGCGTTTCCTTCCCTTACCTCGAATACATGGTGCCGACTTATTACGTCCTCACTACAGCCGAAGCTTCGTCCAACCTCTCGCGTTTTGACGGGGTACATTACGGATACCGTTCGCCGAATGCGGCCGGGGTGGAAGAAACCTATAAAGCTTCCCGCTCCGAAGGTTTCGGGATGGAGGTTAAACGCCGGATCATGACCGGTACCTTCGTGCTTTCGCATGGCTATTACGATGCTTATTACACCAAAGGACAGCAGGTGCGTCGCGTATTGCAGAATAAAACCAAAGAGATTTTCGAACAGGCCGATTTCGTCCTGACGCCTACAACACCTTCCAGCGCATTTGAAATGGCTTCGGTAAAAGACCCGATCCAGATGTACCTGCAGGATATTTTTACGGTCCATGCCAACCTGACCGGTAACCCGGCGATTTCCATTCCCTTCGGGAAAGATGAAAACGGGCTTCCTTTCGGCTTGCAGCTGATGGCCAAGCCTTTTGCTGAAAAGGACATGCTCGATTTTGCGGCTTACCTCGGCGAACAACAAATGGTTTAAATTATGCAAAAAGCTTTAACATTACTTTTCGTTTTTTCTTTTGGGAGTGGCCTGCTTTTCGGCCAGCAGCCCAGGAAACCAAAGCCTATTGTTAAAGATTCGCTGAGCAGCGCGGCTTTTTTACAAATGGTGGAGCAATCGCTGGAAACCTTTTATGCCGAATATGCGAAAGATGCCAACTACGATTCCATCATCGATGCCCTTGAATTTGAAGCCAACCAGGTTCCCGAAGTGTCCGACGAAGTGATTTGCCAGCGGCTCGAGAAAATGAATGAGCTTTCACCTTTTCACCTGGATTGCAACCCGACAACCATATCGGTGATCCGCTTTTTCAATAAAAACCGCCGCAGCTTTATCCGTATTGCGCTTGGTCGTTCGAAGCTCTATTTTGATATGTACGAAGCCGCGCTGGACAAATACGACCTCCCGATCGACCTGCGTTTTCTTTCCGTGATCGAAAGCGGGTTGAGGCCACATGTAAAATCACCGGCCGGGGCCCTCGGTTTGTGGCAGTTTATGTACGGCACCGGGAAAATGTACGGGCTGAAGGAAAATACCTTTTTCGATGAACGGATGGACCCGGCCAAATCAACCGATGCCGCCTGTCGTTACCTGAAAAAACTCTACGATATTTATGGCGACTGGAACCTGGCGCTGGCGGCCTACAACGCCGGTCCGGGCAATATCAACAAAGCCATTCGCCGCTCCGGGGGCAAACGCACTTACTGGGAAGTCAGGCCTTTTTTGCCGCGAGAAACACAGGGTTATGTGCCCAATTTCATTGCAGCGGCTTACCTGATGACCTATCACGCCGAACACAATTTAGTGCCGATGGAAGCCAAAATCCACCATGCCCAGCTTGATACAATGTGCCTGGGCAAAGGCGTGCATATGGAAACCATTTCCAGGCTGCTCGATTGGGAGGTTGAAGACATCAAAGCGCTCAACCCGACCTATAAACGGACCTACATTCCACAAACCGTTCCGCCCCAATGCCTCACCGGCCCGCTGATGAAAATCGGCAAACTGGTTTCCTTCGAAGACAGCCTCTATGCGATGGAACGCCGCACATATGGTGCCTCCGGGCAATTGTTGGTCCAGCAGAATACAACCTTGCCACTCAAAGTGGAGAGCGATAACGATACCGCGGATGTGGCACTTTCACCCGGATACACCTTTATCAACCACAAGGTGCGGAAAGGGGAGACCCTCACGCGGATTTCCCAGAAATACAAAGTGACCAACAGCCAGGTGATGGAATGGAATAAGCTGCGTTCCACCAAGGTTCCGGTCGGGAAAATCCTGAAAATCGGGCAAAAGATCAAAGCGGAAACACCCGTCGTCGATATGAAGACGGAAGCCCCGGATTCAATCATGGGGCTGGTGTATTATGATTCCCTCGTGATGGTGTATCATGTCGTACAGCGCAACGAAAGCCTGGATTATATCGCCACGAAATACAAGGTAAAAGCCGACGATATTAAAAAGTGGAATAACCTCAAAGACAACTGGATCAACCTCGAACAGCGCCTGCTGATCCTCACAACGATTAAAATGTCCAGGCCGGGTATGGTACCAAATACCCAAAAAACAGAAGAAATCAAGCCGGAGGAAAAACCGCAGGTGACCCCGCAAAAGAAATTCTATACTGTCAAATCCGGGGATTTGTTTAACCGTATCGCGCAGAAGCATGGCTTAACGACACAGCAGCTGCAAAAGCTCAACCCGGGCGTAAAACCCGACAGGATCAATGTGGGACAAAAGCTGCGGGTGAAGTAAAATCATCCCTTCCCCTCCAAAGGGGGAAGAAAGATTGATCCATTTTTCCTCCAATAAAGTAGGGGCAAGCAAGATTTACCCCGAAAAATTCACCCGGTAATATACTTTCTGTGCTTCCCGCTCAATGATTTTCTGGGTCAGGATGTTCGTGAAATCTGCTTCGGATATGATTTTCAAAAAGGTTTTTTCAGGAATATCAACCGCATACATCAGCGTAAGTGTGTATCGTTCGCCTTTTTCAAGCTGCAGGATCAGCTGTTCCCGGATGGTCGAAAAAAGCTGGGTCAGGCTGAAGGTTTCCGATTCCATCTCGGCCGGTAATTGCAATCCGGCGGTGCTGAAATCTTTCAGCAACTGGCGCTGCAGGAGCAGGCGGTAATTTTCCTCCTGTACAATCGGGAGGAGGTGCTGATCGAGTAGCAGGTCCATATCTATTATTTTTTGGCTTCGTTTTTTGCGCGCAGCCGTTTGTAAAGTTTCACGGCGAGCATCAGGATAATTCCCACTAAAAAGAAAATCACTGTTCCGGTAATCCAGTTCAGGGAGGACTTTAAAACAACTAAAAAAACAATTGCAACTAAAAATAACGTTGCAAGTTCATTCCACAAACGCAAGTGACCGGATTTCCATTTGAAAACCCCGGTCCGGAATTGATTCATGATGTGCTGGCAGATAAAATGATAAATGAGCAGCAAGCCTACAAAGCCAAGTTTGAAATGCATCCACGGTGCATACAGGTAGCTGGGGTTCACGATGATCATCCAGGTGCCGAACAGGATGGTGAGAACCATGGCCGGTGTGGTGATGATCCACCAAAGCTTTTTCTCCATCAGGATAAACTGGCGGGAAAGTATATCGCGTTCTTCCGTTGATTTTTCCTGGGCTTCGACATGATAAATGAAAAGACGCACCATGTAAAAAAGACCGGCGAACCAGCTGACAACAAAAATGATGTGGAGCGCTTTGAGCGTAAGGATATCCATGTTGCAAAAATAGTTAATATGCTAATGTGACAATACCATAATGTGCTAATTGATTTAACAAAGCCAATTAGCACATTAACACATTCGCATATTATCACATTAATTCAGAGTTTTTTCAGCATTAAGATATTACAGGCAAAATGACCCGATTCGCCGAGTCGTTCGGGGATGTGCTCAAAACCGGCCTGTTCATACATGCCGACCGCTTTGTCCAGTTCGGGCAATGATTCGAGGTAAACGGAGCTGTAATTCCGCCGGCGTGCTTCATCGATGGACATGTGCATCAGTGCTTTGCCGATCCCCAGCCCGCGATGGGATTTTCTGACATAAAATTTCACCAGTTCCACACAACCTTCCGGCAATCCGGGAGTAGGATAAAGCCCGCAGGAACCCACCAGCATATCCTGCTCAAAAGCCAGCCAGTAAGGCGCTCCGGCTTCGCTGAATAATTCATACAAATGGTCTGTGGTGGGATCGGTATAAACCGTTCCGGGCTGACTGATCCCAAATTCTTCCAGCACGCCGCGGATCATCGCAGCTAGCTCCCGGTTGTCGCCGGTTTCGATACTTCGGTAACGGATTTCTGCCATAGCGCAACAAAAATACAAAACAGCGGGCAATTTGTTCGGAAGAGCGTTGCAAACGCGTCAATTTTTAGCTAATTTTGCCTCTTAAAACGAATAAAATGGCTGAATTTTTTTACCAGGACCCTTATCCGCTGAGCAAAGACGATACGAAATACCGGAAAATCTCTTCCGATTATGTGAAAGTTGAAAACTACGGCGGCCGGGAAGTGCTGCACGTTGACCCGAAAGGCATCGAGCTGCTCGCACAGGAGGCCATGAGTGATGTTTCGTTTTACCTGCGTACTGCTCACCTGGAAAAACTGAATGCCATTCTTGCGGATCCGGAAGCGACCGATAATGACCGTTTTGTGGCTTATAACCTCCTGCAAAATGCCGTGGTGGCGGCTGAAGGGCAATTACCTTCCTGCCAGGACACCGGAACAGCGATCGTTATGGCCAAAAAAGGAGAAGACGTTTACACCGGTGCCGACGATGCCGAATATCTATCCAAAGGAATTTACAATACCTACCAGGAACGCAACCTGCGTTACTCCCAGATTGTGCCTCTGAATATGTTCGACGAAAAGAACTCCGGCTCCAACTTGCCGGCCCAGATTGATATTTATGCCAAAAAAGGCAGCTCCTACGAGTTTTTATTCCTGGCCAAAGGCGGAGGATCAGCCAACAAAAGCTTTTTGTACCAGAAAACCAAATCCTTGCTGAACGAAAAATCGCTCACGGAGTTTATCCACGAAAAAATCAAAGACCTAGGAACAGCTGCCTGTCCGCCTTATCACCTCGCTTTGGTGATCGGTGGGACTTCTGCTGAAGCCAACCTCGCCGCGGTGAAAAAAGCGTCGGCCGGGTATTTCGATCATTTACCGACCGAAGGCAACATGGCCGGCCAGGCTTTCCGTGACCTCGAATGGGAAAAACGCGTACAGCAGATCTGCCAGGAAAGCCAGATCGGGGCCCAGTTCGGTGGAAAATACTTTACGCATGATGTGCGGGTGATCCGTTTGCCGCGCCATGCCGCTTCCTGCCCGGTAGGTTTGGGAGTTTCCTGTTCCGCGGACCGGAACATCAAGGCAAAAATTACGAAAGAAGGCCTTTTCGTGGAAGAGCTCGAGAAAAACCCGAGAAGATTGCTGCCGGAAACAGCGCCGCATTTGCAAGCGCCGGTTGAAATCGACCTGAACCGCCCGATGCCCGAAATCCTGGCCGAATTGAGCAAATACCCGATCAAAACACGCCTGAAGCTCAATGGGACGCTGATTGTTGCCCGCGACATGGCCCACGCTAAAATCAAGGAATTGCTCGACGCCGGCGAACCGATGCCGGAATACTTCAAAAATCACCCGGTTTATTACGCCGGGCCAGCCAAAACCCCGCAGGGAATGGCTTCGGGGAGCTTTGGCCCGACGACAGCAGGACGCATGGATTCCTACGTGGATTTGTTCCAGAGCCATGGCGGAAGCATGATCATGCTGGCGAAAGGAAACCGTTCGGCTGATGTGAAAAATGCCTGCAACAAATACGGTGGCTTTTACCTGGGTTCGATTGGAGGCCCGGCAGCTATCCTCGCCAAAGAAAACATCACGGCCGTTGAAGTGGTGGATTTTGAAGAAATGGGCATGGAAGCCATCCGTAAAATCACGATCAAAAATTTCCCGGCTTTCATCATTACGGATGACAAGGGCAATGACTTTTTCGAAGGTTTGTAGGTCTTAGACTGGCATAAAAAAAGATAAAACGCGTCTTTTTCATTTGCTAAAGCGGGAAGAGGTATATACTTTTGGTTAAAAAGTTACCACTATGAAAGCTCTTTTATTCTCTTTAATGATCCTGGCGCAAGGCAGCCTGCTTGCCCAGTTTTCCAAATCTTTTTTCGAAACACTCCGCCCGGAACCGAGTAATAAAATCGGGCATTATTACGGAACGGCCATTACGAACGGTGCCCTTGGGGTGCGCCTGGCGGATTCCATGAACACCGAAGTGCAATGGGTAAAAATTGACCTGGATGGCCATTATCAAACCTTCAGCGCGCATTTACCGACCGATTACATCAGCCCGAACGAGCGGATCATCGAAGTGTTCGAGTCCGCGAACAACCAGTTTATCGTTTCCCAGGATTCGGCGTCGAACAACAACGAAGGAATCCGTATTTACAAATACCAGGATTATACGGAAAGCGCCGGGGTCTTTGAGCTGCCTGTGCAATTGCGCAATGCCTATTTCCAGGCCTATTTCAAATTCGGGAAAATTTTTGTCCTTTATGTGGAGTCCGGTGTCGGGATGCGCATGCTGAAAGTAAACCCGGTGACCCTGCAAATGGAAGCAAACCTCTTGTTGGGTAGTGTTTCCTACGATACTCAGTCGACAGTTCACCACTTCAAAAAAACCCACGTGCTCTTTGAAGATGAAAACAACATGCAGCTTTTTGCCAGTTCCAGTGCCCATGGTCTTTTCCGGATTAAAATTGTCGATAATGTGGCGCAGCCCTTGGAAAGTACGGGACTTAACCCGATCCGGGTCCTGGGCGTGAATCCATCCAACGACCAGGTGATCTGCCTGAGCAACGGCCTGACCAATATGAAGAAATATCACCTTTCTTTTGACCAGGAAATGAGCCAGTTAAGCCTGTCCGACAGTCTTTACCTTGAAGGTGGAATAGGACCGAACTCCGCCTGGAGATATGCCAACGATGGCGGTGAAAGGGAGTTTTTTGCCTTTGACAATGAGGTGATGCTGGTCATCGGGAA